>NZ_BCSQ01000010.1 GCF_001570945.1 Janibacter anophelis NBRC 107843 | reverse complement strand
GGTGGCGTCGGCGGGCGGGGTCCCGCCGCACCACTGTCCCAAACGTATGCTTAATATGCAACCAATCATCATCTCTTTCTTTGGAGGTGCAGCATCCCTTCTGAGACAATCCGGCTCATGAACCAGGGTGGGGGCCTGCACCACAGCGTGCTGACGCGCATCGGCGCCGACCTGACCTCGGGTCGGCTGGGCGCGGGCGACGTGTTCTCGATGGAGCAGATCGAGGCGCGCTACGGCGTCTCGCGCACCGTCGTGCGCGAGGTCATCAAGGTGCTGGAGTCGATCGGCGTGGCCACGTCACGGCGACGGGTCGGCGTGACCATCCAGCCCGAGAGCGCGTGGGAGTCGCTCAGCCCGTTGATCATCCACTGGCGCCTCGAGGGACCCCAGCGCCTCGCCCAGCTGCGCGAGGTCAGCGAGCTGCGCCGCGGCGTCGAGCCGCAGGCGGCCTGGCTGGCCGCCCAGCGGGCCACCCCTGAGCAGATCGAGCGACTGCGCGCCGCCGCCGCGGGCATGGCCGAGACCGGGCCGAAGGGGGAGCTGCGCACCTACCTCGAGCACGACATCGACTTCCACCGCACCCTGCTCGAGGCCTCCGGCAACGCGCTGCTGGCGGGCTTCGCCCCCTTCGTCGCCGAGGCGCTCACCGGGCGCACCGACCACGACCTCATGCCCGACATCCCGGAGCAGGGCGCCATCGACTGGCACGTGGAGGTCGCCGCGGCGATCGGCGACGGGCACCCCGAGCTGGCCGAGGAGACCACGCGACGCATCGTCACCGAGGCCCAGACCGCGATGGACGAGATCGACGCGGCCGGCGACTGATCAGCCGATCAACCCCGCCCGGTCGACGAGGATCGCCAGCTCGGCCCTCGACCCGACACCGAGTTTGAGCTCCGCACTGCGCAGGTGCGTCTTGACCGTGGACTCCGACAGGTGGAGCCGCCCGGCCGCACCGGCGGTCGTCTCCCCCCGGGCCATGAGGACGCACACCTCCCGCTCACGGTCGCTGAGCTCGGCCACCAGGCGAGCGGCCTCCGCGCGGCGGCGGCCCGCGACGTCATCGCGGACGTGGGCGAGGACGTGACCGGCGGACTGTGGTGACAGGGGCGCGTGCCCGGCCACGACATCCCGCACGGCTCGCACGATCTCGTCGGGTGAGGATGTCTTGAGCAGGAATCCGTCGGCCCCCGCCCGCACCGCCCGCAGGGGCAGGTCGCCCAGATCGAAGGTCGTGAGGAGCACGACCTTGGGCGGGCTCTCGAGTCGGCGGATCTCACCGAGCGTCGCGATCCCGTCGAGCTCGCGCATCCGGTAGTCGAGCAGCACGACATGGGGGCGGTGGGCCTGGATGGCGGTCACCGCCTCCTCCCCCGACCCGACGTCGGCGACGACGGCCAGGTCGGGCGATGCCTCGAGCATCAGGCGCACGCCGGAGCGCACGAGCGGGTCGTCGTCGACGAGGAGGACCCGGATCTGCTCGCTCACAGCGGCACCTCCGTCGTCGTGAGCGCGGCCCGCCAGGGCAGCCGCACGGCAACGCGCAGGACACCCTCGTCGTCGACATGCACGTGCGTCTCGCCGTCGGCATGGGCGACCCGCTCCCGCAGCCCGGTCAGGCCGTTGCCCTCGACGATGTGCCCCGAGCCGGTGCGGTTGGCCGCCTCCACGGTCACGCCGAGGTCGGGGCGCGAGGCGACCGCGAGGCGCACCCCGGCACCCGGAGCGTGGCGCCGCGCATTGGTCAGCAGCTCCTGCACGACGCGATAGGCGGTCTGTCCGACGGCCGGATCGAGCGTCGTCGTGCCGTCGAGGACCACCGTCGCCACGAGGGGCATCCCGTGGGCGACGGTCTCGTCGACGAGTCCGGGCAGGGCGTCGAGCCCTGGGACCGCATGGGCGAGATCGGGGTCATCAGGCCGACGCAGCACTTCGAGCAGCGACCGCAGGTCGGAGGCCGTCTGGGCCGCGGACTCGCGCACCAAGCTCGCCGACCCGGCGAGCCGCTCGTCCTGTTCACGCGTGTTGGCCTCGAGTGCCCCCGCGTGGATCGACAGGAGGGACAGGCGGTGACCGATGACGTCGTGGACCTCGCGGGCGATGCGCTCCCGCTCCGCCTGGCGCACCACCTCGTCGGAGAGTCGGGCTGCGACGACCCGGTGCCCCTCACCGGTGGCGCGGCTGCGGGCCAGCTCCCGGCGCAGTCCGCCGATCCCGGCGAAGAGGGCGACCACGACCACCGTGATGAGCACTGGGACCCACCACGGGAAGGGCCCGGGAGTCGCACTCGGGTCGGTCCCGAGGACGGTCCACCAGACCGACTCGAGCTGGGAGTGCCCGCGGGTGTCGCGCCAGGTCGCCACGAAGGTCGCGACCGTCACCAGTGCGGTGCACCCGGCCACCACGGCCCAGCGGCATCGGATCCACACCTGCATGAGCACGACGAGTGACACCAGCGGGTCGATGGGGATCGCGATCGTGACGAGCGAGGCGACGAGCGCCACCTGCCAGGACCAGCGTCGCCGCCACCACATCAGCACGATGAGCAGCATCCCGATGACCCAGAACAGCAGCCACAGCCCACCGGCCATCTCGTCCGGCACCCGGCCGGCGCCGCGGTCCGCGCGCGGCTCCCCCGAGGCAACGGCGAGCGTGGTGCTGAGGAAGCACGCGACGGTCCACAGCACCGAGCGCCACCACGTGGCCCGCCCCCAGCGTCGCACCGTCTCCGCGTCCATGCCGGGCATCGTACGAGCGAGGGAGGACAACGTGGCTCCTCCCTTCGGTCGACGAGGTCTGTCCGTTCGGCCGACGTGCGCCACCCCCGCCCCACGGTTGCATCTGCGGCATCACCCACCGCCGCACCCAGGAGTCACGATGACCCAGCAGCCCCAGCCCGAGTGGCAGCCCACCAACCCGCCCGTCCCCGCGGTCCAGCGCAGCTGGTTCGCCCGCAACAAGGCCCTGTCCGTCCTCCTGGGCATCGTGCTCGTCGTCATCGTGTGTTGCGGTGGCTTCGCCGTGCTCGCCGCCGGTGGCGCCGACACCGCATCCGACACCACATCCGACACCACGTCGGTCGACAGCTCCTCGAGCGAGGATGCGGCATCGCCCGCGAAGGAGGAGGAGCCCAAGGAGAAGACGTCGACCGCGGACGAGCCGCAGAAGGATTCGGCACCCGGTATCGGCTCCCCGGCGCGCGACGGGAAGTTCGAGTTCACCGTGACCAAGGTCGAGGAGGGCGTCGAGCAGGTCGGCTCCGAGTTCTTCAGCGAGTCCGCCGACGGCCAGTTCGTCCTCGTCCACATCACGGTGAAGAACATCGGTGACGAGTCGCAGACCCTCTTCGACTCCGAGCAGAAGCTCAAGGACGGCCAGGGCCGCTCGTTCAGCACCGACAGCGGCGCCGCGATCGCCATGGAGGACAACGACGTGTGGCTGAACGAGATCAACCCGGGCAACACGGCCAGCGGGACCCTCGTCTACGACATGCCGGCCGACGCCCAGCCGGCCGAGATCGAGCTGCACGACTCGATGTTCAGCGGAGGCGTGACGGTCTCGCTGAAGTGACCTCCGGGGGAGAGGTGCGGAGGGGGCGGCCGGCGGCCGCCCCCTCCGTCACTCCCCGTCGACCGCGAACCAGCGGTCCTCGTCGGGCACCTTGCCGTCGGGGTAGGTCAGCGCGAGCTCGGCGAGCGTCGGGCGCGCGGGCTCGCGCACCTCGTCCGGGAGCATCGAGGTGATCGCGTCGAAGATCCGCTCCATGTCGCGCGGCACGGACCGGTACTTCAGCTCGACCGGCTCGCCGAAGGTCACCGTCACCTCCGGTCGGCCGAGGAGGTTGGTGACGCGCGGGATCCGCGACGAGCGGGGCCAGACCTTTTCGGTCCCGGTGATGGCGAAGGGGATGACCGGCACCTTGGACAGGTGGGCCAAGCGGGCCGCCCCGGGGAACCCGGACATGCCCGGCCGGAAGAACTCGATGCCGCGCGGGATCGTCCCCTCCGGCATCATCGCGACGATCTCGCCGCCGGCGAGGGAGCGCACGGCTGCTGCGAAGGCATCCGGGCTGTCCGGGTCGTCACCGCGCCGGTCGACGCTGATGCCACCACCGGCCCGGAAGAAGCTGCCGACCCCGGGGATGTCGAAGAGCTCCTTCTTGCCGAGGAACCGCGCCGTGCGCCGGGTGCGGTTCATCGCCACCGCCATCGCGACGACGTCGAAGTAGGAACGATGGTTGCCGACCATGATGGCGGGGCCGGTGGCCGGCACGTTCTCCGCGCCGCGGATGGTGAACTTCGCGTACGGGAAGACCTCGGGTCGGCTGAGCAGGGTCACCGCCCGCTGCAGCTCCATGCCGAGGACCGGCAGCTTGAGGACACCCGGCGAGGTGTCGAAGTGCAGGGTCGGCCAGCGGGCCGCGATGGCGAGGGCCTGCAGCCGCGGGTCCGGGTTGACCGCTCCGGGATTGCCGACGGCGCGCAGCAGCGGCGCGTCATAGATCGAGTCGGAGTACGCGAAGGACTGGTCGAGGTCGATGCCCTCCTCCTCGGCCCACTCGCGGACCGCGGCGATCTTGCCCATCGACCAGACGAAGTGGCCGTCGTTGCGCCCGGTGAAGCGGCCGTCCTCGCCGACCTCGTAGCGCGTGGCGATGACGGCGTCGATCCCGAGCCGCTCGGCGAGCGGGAGCACGAGGTGCTCCGGCGTGGTCGTGGCCAGCACGACGGGCCGACCGGCCTCCTTGTGCTCGGCGATGAGCATCCGGGCGAAGGGCCCGACCATCGGCTCGAGCACGTCGGCGGCGAGCAGCGCCGCCTCGTCGAAGGCGTCGGAGGGTCTCCCCTTCGCCACGAGCACCGCCTGACGGGCCAGCGCGATCGAGCCGAGTGACTCCCCGAGCAGGTTGAAGTAGCCGAAGAGCAGCGACTCCCCGGGCATGCGTGCCGAGACCACCCCCGTCTGCCGCATCGCGGCGGACAGCGCCGGGCCGGAGGCCTTGGGCAGCAGGGTGCGGTCGAGGTCGAAGAAGGCGGCGCCCGTCATGCGGCGAGGCTACCGACGGGACCCGCTGCCGAACAGGTGCGCGGCGTCTAACGTGGGTCACATGAGCGATGACTCCGAGGTCCTCACCAGCACCCAGGTGGCCGAGCGCGCCCCCCGCGACTGGCGGGAGGTCGACGGCATGCTCCGCACCCGCCTGAAGGTCAAGGACTACGCAGCCGCCCTCGACCTCGTGAACCGCATCGCCAAGGCGGCGGACGAGGCCGACCACCACCCCGACATCGACCTGCGCTACAACTGGGTCGGCCTGCGGCTGGTCAGCCACGACGTCGGTGGGCTGAGCCCCCGCGACCTCGAGCTCGCCGGCGCGATCAGCCGGATCGCCGCCGACGTCGGCGCCGAGGCGGTCCCCGAGGTGACCACCTCGATGACGATCGGCATCGACACCGCCGACGCGGCCCGCATTCGCCCCTTCTGGACGGCCCTCACCGGCCACGGCGAGGCGAAGGGGGACGCCGACAGCCTCCCGTCACCCGACGGCCAGATGCCCGAGATCTGGTTCCAGGAGAGCGAGGCCCGGGAGGGCCGCAACCGGATCCACCTCGACGTCTACGTCCCGCACGACCAGGCGCAGGCGCGGGTCGACACGGTCGTCGCCGCGGGCGGCCGCCTCGTCACCGACGAGTTCGCCCCGTCGTGGTGGGTGCTCGCCGACGCCGACGGCAACGAGGCCTGCGTGTGCACGTGGCAGCCCCGATGACGCGACCCGCCCGGCGGGCCACCCGGCTCGCGGCACCGCTGCTGGTCGCCGGCAGCCTGCTCCTCGCCGCCTGCGGCGACGAGCCGGAGCCCCCGCCCGAGTCGACGACGCAGGAGGGGCAGGTGCCGACCGAGACCTCACCCGAGGTGCTCGACAAGCCGGAGCAGCAGGAGCTCGACGCCACGACCGCCCAGGAGGCCCTGCCGACCCTCGACGACATGCCCGACGATGGGTGGGCCATCGACTCCTCGACCTTCAGCGACGCCCCGATCAGCTACGAGCCCGCGGAGTGCGCCGACGTCGAGTTCGACTCGCAGGCGGCGAACGCCTTCACGGACGAGCACCGCGTGGTCAGGGAGCAGGCCCGCTTCAGCAAGTACATCGGCGACGGCAACCTCATCACCGCCACCTACATCGAGAGCCACGACGAGCCCTACCCCACCTCGCTCCTCGACGCCGCGGGGCAGCACGTCACCGACTGCGGCACCTACACGCACACGCAGAACGACTACACCACCACCCGGCACGTCGAGGCGATCTCGGTGCCGCCCCTCGGCGACCGCTCCTTCGGCCTGCGGCTGACCTCCGACAGGTCGGGCTCCTACACCGACCGGCTCTACGTGCGCAGCGGGCACAACCTCATCATCGTCATGGTCCTCAGCCACGAGGAGACCTACGACGGCGAGCTGATGACGAGCTACGCCGAGGACATCCTCGAGGAGCTCAAGACCTCATGAGCCCGGCCCGCCGACCCCTCGCCGGCATCGCCGTGGCCGCTGCCCTCGTGCTCACCGCCTGCGGCGACGACGAGCCGGCACCCGCCGCGTCCTCGTCGACGAGCGCGGCGACGGCGGCTGAGACCAGCCCCGAGGTCCTGGACCGCCCGGAGCAGCAGCAGGTCGACGCGACCACGGCGAAGGGGGCCCTGCCCACCCTCGAGGACCTGCCGAAGGGGTGGGCGGTCAACGCCAGCCCGGTCACCGACGACGAGCGGACCTACGAGCCGGCCGAGTGCGCGGCCGTCGAGCGGCGCACGTCGCAGGCCGCGGCCTTCGAGGAGGAGCACCTCGAGGTCACGGAGCGCGTCGCCTACTCCGAGTGGACCGAGGGCATCGCCAGCCACCTCGCCGTGACGCTCCACTCCTACGACGAGCCCTACCCCACCACCTTCTTCGACGAGGCCGGTCAACGTCTGGGTGAGTGCAGCGAGTACACCCGCACCATCGACGGCGACGCCCAGACCTGGCAGACCCGGGCCCTCACGACCCCGACCGTCGGCGACCGCGCGCTCGGCGTCAGGTACACCGCCGACGGGGACCGAGGAGGTCGGATCACCGACGAGCTGACCGTGCGCAGCGGTCACAACGTCATCGTCGTCAAGTACCTGCCCTCGGACACGAGCTACGACGACGACCTGCTGCAGGAGTACGCCCGGGACGTCCTCGACCGTCTCGAGCAGGCATCATGACGGCATGAAGCGCCGCCTCACCCCCTTCGTCCTCGCCGCCACCCTCGCCCTGCCGCTCGCGGCGTGCGGGGAGGACACCCCGGCGGCCACTCCCTCCACGGTCACGGTCACCAAGACCCCCGAGCCGCAGGAGGCGGGCCCCGAGCAGCGCCAGCTGACGGAGGACGAGATCATGGCGGCCCTGCCGTCCGAGGACGAGGCGCCCCGAGGGTTCCGCATCGACAAGCGCGGCTTCGACACGACGACGGTCAGCCAGCGCACGACCGACCCCGAGTCCTGCCTCGCCCTCTACATGTCCACCCAGGAGCAACGCGACTTCACCAAGGAGCACGGCGGCGACAGCGGCGCCATCCGGTTCTCCTCGCGACCGGGCGAGCCCGGCTCGCCGGGGATCTCGATCGCCATCTGGAGCTTCGACGAGCCCTTCCCCCAGGAGTTCTTCGACCAGGCCGGTGCCGCGCTCGCCGAGTGCCAGGACCACACCACCCAGATCTCGCCGGACGACTCGCCCGGCGAGTGGCAGGCGGACGCGATCCCGACGCCGACCGTCGGCGACCAGAGCTTCGGCGTGCGCATCGGGCGCCCCGACGTCGACCTCGCGATCGACTACATGTGGGTCCGCAGCGGCCACAACCTCATCCACGCCCGCATGATCACCGGCTACCGGCAGAGCAACGACCAGCGACTGCAGAAGTACACGCAGGGCATCGTCGACGAGCTGAAGAAGGGCACGTCGTGACCCGCACGTGGAGCCGGGTCGCCCCCTTCGCCATCGCCGCGCTCGCCCTCACCGCGTGCGGCGGTCAGACCTCGGCCGACGCACCCACCTCCGCCAGCTCCTCGGCGAGCGCCGCCACCAGCTCCTCGACCCCGACGGCCGAGGCCATCGACCGGCCCGAGCAGGAGCCCAAGACCCTCAAGCAGCTCGAGGCCGCGCTGCCGACGCGCGACGAGGCGCCCCGCGGTTGGGTGGAGTTCGAGGCGAAGCCCTCCGAGGACACGCGGACCGCAGAGCCCGCGTCCTGCCTCGCGCTCTACATGGACACGCCCGAGCAGCGCACCTTCGAGGAGGCGCACAAGACAGGATCGGCCAGCGTCTACTACGAGCAGGAGGACGGCGACCGCCCCAAGCCCCGCATCGGCGTCGCCGCGCGCACCTACGACGAGCCGTACCCCAAGGAGTTCTTCGACACGGCCGGGGCCGTGCTGGACGAGTGCGCCAACCACATCAGCCAGGCGACCAAGGAGTCCTCGCGCGCCGAGTGGCACGCCTCCTCCATCCCCACCCCGGCCGTGGGCGACCAGAGCTTCGGCGTGCGCATCGGCCGGCCGGAGGTCGACCTCGCCCACGACTACCTGTGGGTGCGCAGTGGGCACACGGTCGTCGTCGTCACCATGCTGACCACCTACGAGCTGACCAATGACGAGCGGCTGCGGAAGTACGCGCAGGGCGTGCTCGACGACCTGGCGACGTGACCGTGCGCCCCTCCCGTCTCGTCGCCCCGGCCCTCGCCGCCGTGCTCGCACCGGCGCTCCTCGCCGGCTGCGTCGGCGGGCCGGGCGGCGACCCCACCTCGACCGTCACCGTCACCGAGACCCCGGAGCCGCTCGGCCCGGCGCAGCAGGAGCTGACCGGCTCCGAGCTGACCGCCGCCCTGCCGAACGTCAAGGAGGTCCCCACCAACTTCGCGGCCGACCCCGGTGGCCGGGACCCCGAGGAGGAGCGCACCGAAACCGCGGACCCAGCCGCCTGCCTGGCCGTGGAGCTGAACACCCCGCAGATGCGCACCTTCCGCCGCGAGCACATGACCGCGGCCGACCAGAGGCGCTACTCGGCGACCTCCGGGGTGAGCGGCGTCAGCCTGCTCACCGTCGAGATGTGGACCCACGACGAGCCCTACCCGCGCGCCCACCTCGACGAGGCGGGAGCCGCCGTGGGCGAGTGCGCCACGTACACCGTCACGTCCAACGACACCGAGACCGGCCCGTGGGAGGCGAAGACCACCCCCATCCCCCTGCTGGGCGACCAGAGCCTGGGCGTGCGCGTCGGCGACCGCATGCACGACATCGCCGTGGACCACCTGTGGGTGAGCAGTGGCCACAACCTGCTCCACGTGAGCATGGTGACCGGGTACCGCGAGGACAACGAGGACCTGCTCGAGCGCACGGCCGAGGGTGTGCTCGACCGGCTGGAGCGCTGACCGGGTCGTCGTCACCACCGGGCGGTGAGCCCGCCTGAGCAATCTCACCCGCCCCCGCCGCCGGGCGTGGCCGTAGTCTGGGCGGCGGCCGACGTAAGGGGAAGGACATGGGGACATCCCGCACCGCACGGCGTGGCGCCGCCACGCTCGCTGCACTGGCACTGCTCACCGGGTGCGTGCCCACGCTCGCCGACGACGGAGGCGACGGTGACGCCACGCGGGTGGGCGCCGGCCAGCTCGACGAGGAACAGCTGAGCGGCGTGCTGCCCCGTGTGGAGCAACAGCCCCAAGGCTTCTCCGTCGACCCCGACAGCGGCAACGGCGCCGACCAGAGCGACCCCGAGGCCACCGCCTACCCGGCGAGCTGCCTCGACCTGCGGCTCGCCGGCGCCGCAGGCACCGACCTCAAGACCCACGAGCAGGCCGCGGTCAAGCGCGAGTTCGTCGGCGACAACGGCGGCTTCCTCTCGGTGACCGTCACGAGCCACGACACCGCGGTGCCGGACAAGCTCTTCGACGACGCCGGCGCCGCCCAGGGAGCCTGCGGCACCTTCCAGCTCATCGACAGCCAGGGCCCGACGTCGTGGAAGCTGTCTCCGGTGACCTTCCCGCAGATGGGTGACCGCTCCTACTCGACCCGCGTCGAGTCCACGACCGAGGGTGACATCTTCGAGGGCGGGGTCATCCACCTCGCGGCCTCGTCCGTCGGCAACAACCTCGTCTACGTCGTGTACAGCTCGGGCCCGGCATCGGAGTACGACCCCACCGCGGTGGAGAGCTTCACCCGGGCCACCGTCGACAACCTCACCGCCCTGTGACCCGCTCGACGCGCGCCCTGGCCGTCACCGCCGCCGTGGCCGTGGCTCTGTCGGGCTGCGGTCTGCGAGAGCGCATCCAGCCCACGACCACGGGGACGTCGACGCCGTCGACCACCACGGCGACGCCCGGGTCCAGCGCCACCTCCGAGGACCTCGGCACCCTCACCGGTGCCGGCCGGCCGATGGACGAAGGGGAGCTGCGCGCCGCCCTCCCCTCGGCCGGTGACCTCGGGGCCGGCTGGGAGGACGACCCGGCCAAGACCGTCTCCGAGACCCAAGCGGCCCAGGTCACCCCCTCGTCGTGCGCGCCCCTGCTGCAGAAGGGCCCCGGGTGGGACGAGGTGATGCGGACGCAGCGCGCCCGGGCCCAGGTGAACCTCCAGCGCGACGACAACCCCCCACCGCCCGGCACGCGACGCGACCACATGGCGGTGTGGGCCTACTCCTTCGACGACCCGTACCCGACCCGGCTCTTCGACGAGGCCGGAGCGCTCATCGCCGACTGCCCGGACTTCGACGTCAAGCAGGAGGACACGGGCAACACCAGCTCGTACGAGGCGACGCCACTCGGGTTCCCCCAGCTCGGTGACCGCACCCTCGCGCTGCGGCTGACGATCCAGCAGACCTTCGAGACGATGACCATCGACTTCGTCATCATCAAGGTCGGCCAAAACACCGTCTCGGTCGCCAACGGCACCTACAACGGCACGCCCAACGTCGGGGTGACCGAAAAGGCCGCACGCGCCGCGGTCGCCGGCCTCGAGGAGCAAGGGTGAGGCGCAGGTCCACCCCCTTCGTCGCGGCGACTGCCACTGTCGCGGCCCTCTCGCTCGCCGGCTGCATCCCGACGCTGGCCCGGGACGAGCCCACCCCCACGCCCGGGGTCGAGCCGACGGGCGCCGGCCGGCTCATGGAGCAGGAGGCCCTGCAGTCCGCACTGCCGACCTCCGGGGAGATCGGAGACTCCTGGCGCGCCGACGACGACGGCGCCACGTCCGGGTCGGAGGTCGAGCACTTCGACCCGACCCACTGCGCTCAGCTCGCCCGGACCGGTCCGGGATGGGACGAGCTCGCGGACACCGAGCACGCGCGCGCCAGGGCCGACTATGCCCAGGAAGCCGTCTCGACCATCGACTTCATCTCCGTGTCCATCACCTCCCACGAGTCGATCGCACCCGACGAGCTCTACGACAAGGCCGGCGACGCCGTCGCGGACTGCGCCAGCTTCAAGCTGCGGTACGACAAGGAGACGTGGCTGGAGTACCAGACCTCCCCGCTGTCCTTCCCCGTGCTCGGGGACCGCACGCTCGCCTACCGGTTCACCTTCGAGGCACCGAGTGACAGAGGGCCGCGGACGGTCCGGCTCGACGTCGTCGCGATCAAGCTCGGGCACAACTCCGTGTCCGTCTCGCACGTGTCGATGGACGACCCGCCCGACCCGGCCGTCACGGAGCACGCCGTCCGCACGACCATCTCCAAGCTGGAGCAGCAGTGACCGCCGGCACGCACCGCACCGCTCGCCGGTAGCCGCCCCACCACCTGACCGACCCCTGCGGACCTACAGTGGGCGGGTGACCATCCGAGTTGCCCTCGAGCACCGCACGTCCTACGAGTTCGCCGAGCCGGTCCACGTCTACCCGCACACGATCCGCCTGCGGCCGGCCCCGCACTCGCGCACACCCATCCCGAGCTACGCGCTGCGGATCGAGCCGGCGGAGCACTTCCTCAACTGGCAGCAGGACCCCTTCGGCAACTGGCTGGCGCGGGTGGTCTTCCCCGACAAGGTCTCCCGGCTCGACATCACCGTCGACCTGACGGCGGACATGACGGTCATCAACCCCTTCGACTTCTTCGTCGAGGACTGGGCCGCGACCTTCCCCTTCGCCTACCCGGAGCAGGTGCGTGCCGACCTGGCGCCCTACCTCCAGCCCGTCGACGACGGGGACGAAGGGAGCGGACCCGCCGCCGAGGTGAGCGCCTGGCTCGAGGAGGTCCTGCCGTCGGTCCTCACGGCGCCGCGCGATGCGGCGATCGGTGAGGGGACGCGCATCGTCGACTTCATCGTCGGGCTCAACCGGGCGGTGCGCGAGCGGGTCGACTACACCGTCCGGCTCGAGGCCGGCGTGCAGACCCCCCAGCGCACCCTCGAGCGCGGCATCGGCTCCTGCCGCGACAGCGCCTGGCTGCTCGTCTCCGCGCTGCGGCAGCTCGGCCTGGCAGCGCGCTTCGTCTCCGGGTACCTCGTGCAGCTGACCGCGGACCAGGGCGCCGTCGGGGCGGAGGGCCTCGACGGACCGGCGGAGGACTTCACCGACCTGCACGCGTGGGCCGAGGTCTACATCCCCGGCGCCGGCTGGATCGGGCTCGACGCGACGTCCGGCCTGCTGTGCGGTGAGGGGCACATCCCGCTCGCCTGCACCCCGCACCCGGTCTCCGCTGCTCCGATCAGCGGGGCGACCGCGCCGACGCAGGTCACCTTCGACTTCGCCAACACCGTCACCCGCTTCGCCGAGGACCCGCGGGTCACGCGGCCGGTGAGCGACGAGCAGTGGACCCGGATCACCGAGCTCGGCGAGGCCGTCGACGACCTGCTGACGCAGGGCGACGTGCGCCTGACGATGGGTGGCGAGCCCACCTTCGTCGCCGCCGGTGGCACCAAGGACCCGCAGTGGCACACCGCCGCCGACGGCGAGCAGAAGCGCGAGCTCGCCATGGCGCTCGCCCGACGCCTGTCCGAGCCCGGCACGCTGCGCCACCACGGCCAGGGCAAGTGGTACCCCGGCGAGCCGCTGCCGCGCTGGCAGATCGGGCTGTCGACCCGGCTCGACGGTCAGCCGCTCTGGCACGACCCCGAGCTGCTCGACGACCCGTGGGGCCCGGAGCGCGAGGACTCGACCTCGCCCGCGGCCGCCGCCGCTGCCCGTGACCTGGCCGTGGGCATCGCCCGACGTGCCGGGGTCCCCGTCGAGCAGCTCGTCGCCGCCGTCGAGGACCCGCTGCAGCGACTGGCCCAGGAGGCCCGCCGGCCGGCCGGTGAGGCGCCCACCCCCGGCGACCTGGCACCCGACGACGAGGAGGCCTCCGACGAGGCCCGCCGCGCCGCCGCGCTCGCCCGGATCGACACCGAGGTCGACCCCGACACCCCCGCCGCATGGGTGCTGCCGATCTTCCCCGCTCCGGACGGCGAGGGCTGGGCCACGACGACCTGGCGCACCCGCCGCGGGTTCCTCGCGCTCGTGCCCGGCGACTCGCCCGCCGGCCTGCGGTTGCCGTTGTCCTCCATCGCCTGGAGCGAGGGGCCGGTGGTCCCGGAGCGGTCCCCCTTCGCCCCGCACGGAGCGCTGCCGGCCCTCGACCCGGCGACGCTCGCCGACGTCGACGTGCCTCCCGCCCGGGTGCTGCCGATCGACGACGCCCCGCGCACCGCCCTGGCCGTGGAGCACCGCGACGGGCACCTCTTCGTCTTCCTGCCCCCGGTCAGCGACTTCGAGGACGCGCTCGCCCTCGTCACCGCGGTCGAGGCGGCCGCGCGCGAGATCGGACACCCCGTCGTCCTCGAGGGCTACCCGCTGCCCGGCGACGACCGCGTCCGCACGATGTCGGTGACGCCCGACCCCGGCGTCATCGAGGTCAACGTCGCGCCGACCGCCTCGTGGGGCGAGCTCGTCGAGCAGACCGAGGGCCTGTACGAGCACGCCCGCCAGATCCACCTGTCGACGGAGAAGTTCGACCTCGACGGCTCGCACACCGGCACCGGCGGCGGCAACCACCTCACCCTCGGCGGTCCGACTGCCGCCGACAGCCCGATGCTGCGCCGACCCGACCTGCTGCGCTCGCTCATCACCTACTGGCAGCACCACCCGGCCCTGAGCTACCTCTTCTCCGGGCGCTTCATCGGACCGACCTCGCAGGCACCACGCGTCGACGAGGGTCGCGCGGAGTCGCTGTACGAGCTGGAGATCGCCTTCGCCCAGCTCGAGCACGTCATCGCCATGGAGCACGACGAGTCGGCGATCACCGATCCGCTCGACGAGACCCACCGACCCAAGCGCGACACCCGGCCCTGGCTCGCCGACCGGCTGCTGCGGCACCTGCTCACCGACATCACGGGCAACACCCACCGGGCCGAGTTCTGCATCGACAAGCTCTTCGCGCCCGGCTCGGAGCGCGGCCGGCTCGGGCTGCTCGAGATGCGCGGCTTCGAGATGCCGCCGCACCCGCGGATGGCGCTGCTGCAGGCGCTGCTCGTGCGGGCGCTCGTCGCGCGCTTCTGGGACGAGCCGTACACCGGGTCGCTCGTGCACTGGGGCACCCGCCTGCACGACCGGTACCTGCTGCCCGCCTTCGTCGCCGCCGACCTGCGCGAGGTCATCGACGACCTCAACCGCTACCTCGAGCGGGTCGGCGCCGGGCAGATCGACCCGGCGTGGTTCGACGCCTTCCTCGAGTTCCGCTTCCCCCGCCTCGGCGACACGACGGTCGCCGGTGTCGAGCTCGAGCTGCGCTCGGCCATCGAGCCGTGGCACGTCCTCGGCGAGGAGGTCAGCCAGTTCGGCACCGCGCGCTACGTCGACTCGTCGGTCGAAAAGGTCCAGGTGCGCGCCGTCGGCCTCGTCGAGGGCCGGCACGTCATCACGTGCAACGGCGTGCCCGTGCCGATGGTCCCCGTCGCCGAGCAAGGGTGGGGCGGTCCCGTCGGGGCGAAGGGGAGCACCGGCGCCTTCGTCGGTGGCGTGCGCTACCGGGCGTGGGCGCCCCCTTCGGCCCTCCACCCGACGATCGGTGTCCACGGTCCGCTGACCTTCGACCTCGTCGACCGGTGGTCCGGTCGCTCGCTCGGCGGCTTCACCCACCACGTCACGCACCCGGGCGGGGTGGCCTACGACAGCTTCCCCGTCAACGCCGCCTCGGCCGAGGCACGACGGTCGGCACGCTTCGTCGCCGGCGACCACACCCCGGGGCCGATCGACGTCTCGACCCTGCCCGAGCCGCACTCCGGCCTGGGACCGGCGGTCACCGACTACCCGGTGACGCTCGACCTGCGCCGCTACCCGGGGACCGACCACCGTCCGGGCACCGAGGACGAGTTCGCCACCCCGCCGACCGAGTCCGTCGACCCGGGCATGCCGCCTGCCGACGGAGAACCCGTCGTCGAGACCAGCGCCGAGGGACCGGTGCAGGAGACGGTCGAGCAGCCGGGCTGACGCACGGACCCGGCGCCCTCAGCCGCTGGTCACGATGAGGTCCTGGTGCCCGCTGGCACCTCGTCGCTGCGGGCGATGTGCTGCCGGTAGAGCTCGACCGCCTCCGCCCCCGTCATGTGCTCGTGGGACCACCCGTCGTGTCGAGCATGCTTTTATGTTGTGCGCAATTGAATTGCGTGCAATAGTTGTCTGGTGCAGACGAACCAGCAGCTCGACCACCAGATCTGCTTCGCCCTCTACTCCGCCGCGCGGGCGGCCACGGCCGCCTACCGCGAGGCCCTTGCCGAGATCGGGCTGACGTACACCCAGTACGTCACGCTGCTCGCCCTGTGGGAGCGCGACGGCCGGACCGTCTCCGAGCTCGGCGAGGCGCTGCACCTCGACAGCGGGACCCTCTCCCCCCTGCTCACACGGCTGGCGGCCAGTGGGCTCGTCGAGCGTCGTCGCGAAGGGGGGGACGCCCGCCGCGTGACCGTCCACCTGACCACCGCCGGCCGGGACCTCGAGTCGCAGGTCGCGGCGATCCAGCGCCGCCTGCACGACGCCGTCGACATGGAGCCGGAGGAGCTGGCCACCCTGCGCGAGCTCGCCCAGCGCTTCTGCGAGTCCGCCGCACACCTCGATCAACCCACCACCTGAAGGAGCACCACGATGAAGACCATCTACACCGCAGAGGCTCTTGCCACCGGCGCCGGTCGCGACGGCCACGGCCGCAGCGCGGACGGCCAGCTCGATCTCGACCTCGCCATCCCCCGGGAGATGGGTGGGTCGGGCGATGGCACCAACCCCGAGCAGCTCTTCGCCGTCGGCTTCGCCGCCTGCTTCCACTCCGCGCTCCAGATGGTCGCGCGGCAGGCCTCCGCGGACATCACCGACTCATCGGTCGGGTCCCGGGTGCACATCGGTCCGACCGAGGACGGCGGATTCCAGCTGGCCGTCGAGCTCGAGGTCACCCTGCCGCACCTCGACGGGGAGATCGCCCAGCAGCTCGCCGACCGGGCCCACGAGGTCTGCCCCTACTCCCACGCCACCCGTGGCAACATCGACGTGACCGTCACGGTCACCCAGGACTGAGGCCCATGAGCACCACCCCCACCAGCACCCGCCAGATCGTCCTCGCCTCACGCCCGACCGGCGCCCCGACGAGCGACAACTTCCGCCTCGAGACCGTCGACCTGCCCGAGCCGACCGACGGCCAGGTCGTGGTGCGCAATGTCGTCATGTCCGTCGATCCGTACATGCGCGGCCGGATGAACGACGTGAAGTCCTACGTCGCCCCCTTCGCCGTCGACGCCCCGCTCGAGGGTGGCGCCGTCGGTGAGGTCATCGCCTCCCGGTCCGCCGACGTGAGCGTCGGCCAGCACGTCCTGCACGGCGCCGGCTGGCGGGACCACGCCGTCCTGCCGGCCGAGTCGGCCACGGTCGTCGACACCGACCGCGCCCCCGCGTCCGCCTACCTCGGGGTCCTCGGGATGCCGGGTCTCACCGCCTACGTGGGTCTCACCGCCGTCGCCGAGATGCGCGCTGGCGACACCGTCTTCGTCTCCGGTGCGGCCGGGGCCGTGGGGCAGATCGCCGGGCAGGTCGCGCGCGCCCTGGGTGCCGGACGGGTCGTCGGCTCCGCCGGCTCGGACGACAAGGTCGCTCGGCTTCAGGAGATCGGCTACGACGCCGGCTTCAACTACAAGACGGCGCCCGTGCGCGAGAGCCTGCGCGAGGTCGCTCCCGACGGGATCGACGTCTACTTCGACAACGTCGGCGGCGACCACCTCGAGGCAGCGATCTCCTCCCTTCGCCTCCACGGGCGGGTCGCGATGTGCGGCGCGATCTCGCAGTACAACGCGACCGACCCCGTGCCCGGACCGCGCAACCTCGCGCAGGCGATCGGCAAGGGCCTGACGCTGCGCGGGTTCATCGTCGGCCAGTACCCACAGCTGGCCGCCGAGTACCGGGAGCGCGCTGCCAGCTGGCTCGAGGACGGCCTGCTGCAGGCCGACGAGACCTTCCGCGACGGGCTCGAGGGCGCTCCGCAGGCCTTCATGGACCTGCTCGAGGGAGCCAACACCGGCAAGATGATCGTGCGCCTCTGATGGCGACCTCACTCATGTGGTTCCGACGGGACCTGCGCCTACGCGACCACCCCGCCCTGCGGGAGGCCGCCTCACGCGGCGCGGTGCTGCCCCTCTTCGTCATCGACCCGTCGATGTGGGGGCCGGCCGGCGCGGCGAAGACCGCGTGGTTGGCCGCCACCCTGCGGGCGCTCGACGCGTCGCTCGACGGTCGTCTCGTCATCCGCCTCGGCGACCCGGCGGAGGTCGTGCCGCGCGTCGCCCGCGAGGTCGGGGCCACCTCGGTCCACGTCAGCCGGGAGAACGAGCCCGGCGGCGTCGAGCGCGATCGTCGGGTCGTCGCCGCGCTGCGCGAGATCGGCGTCGAGGGTGTGGCCACCGGCTCGCCCTATGCCGTCGACCCCGGCACGGTGCGGACGAAGGGAGGCACCCCCTTCAAGGTCTTCACCCCCTTCGCCGCCGCGTGGCGCGAGCACGGCTGGGACGCGCCGACGAGTGCGCCGCGAGGCGTCGAGTGGGTCGAGGCCGACACCGACGGCCGGGTCGAGGCGATGCTCGACAAGGCGGCCCGCGAGTGCCCGATCGACCTGCCGACCGCGGGCGAGGACGCCGCGAGGCGGCGCTGGCAGCGCTTCCGCGACGAGGCGCTGGCCGACTACGACCACGATCGCGACCTCCCGGCCGTCGAGGGGACCTCGCGCATGTCCGCCGACCTGCACCTCGGGGTCGTCCACCCCCGCCAGCTCCTGCACGACCTGCGCGACGAGCGCGGCGACGGGGCGCAGACCTACCGCACGGAGCTGGCATGGCGGGAGTTCTACGCCGACGTGCTCTGGGCCAACCCGGACTCCGCGTGGCAGGACCTGCGGCCACTCCCCCTTCGCTACGACGAACCGCAGGACGCCATCGAGGCGTGGCGCGAGGGGCGCACCGGCTACCCGATCATCGACGCGGGCATGCGCCAGCTGCTCGGCGAGGGATGGATGCACAACCGGGTGCGGATGGCCACGGCGAGCTTCCTCACCAAGGACCTGCACGTGTGGTGGCCCGTCGGCGCGCGGCACTTCCTCGAGCACCTCGTCGACGGGGACCTCGCGTCCAACAACCACGGCTGGCAGTGGGTCGCCGGCACCGGCACGGACGCGTCGCCGTACTTCCGTGTCTTCAACCCCGTCACGCAGGGCAAGCGCTTCGACCCCGACGGTGCGTACGTGCGCCGGTGGGTGCCGGAGCTGGCCCATCTCGAGGGCGCCGCAGCGCACGAGCCGTGGAAGCACGACGACGGATACGCGCACGACTACCCGGAGCGGATCGTCGACCACGCGCAGGAGCGTCTCGAGGCCCTGGCGCGCTACGACGAGGCGACCTGAGGCGAGCTGCTCGCCGCGTCGGGTGCGACACGAGGCCCGTGCGCGGTCGACGACCGGGTGGACTACCTTGTGCGCCATGAGCGCACAGCCCACCGCTGCACCCACCTCCGGACCCGACGTCGACCAGTTCAGCAAGCCGCCGCTGGGCGCGATCATCTTCTTCGGAGTGGTGGCCCTGGTGGGCCTCGGGCTGCTGCTGCGCGGCCTGACCGCCAAGGCCGTCGCCAGCTGCCACGGGGTGACCATGGCACCCGGCGACACGTGCACCACCGGCGACTCCAGTCGCCGCGGCGGCACCGGCAGCTACACCCAGGACTTCCAGACCGTGCTCGACGGCGCCGAGGGCACGCTGCGCGGATTCCAGCTCGGCGGGCTGCTCGTCCTGCTCGGCGCCCTCGTCGTCATCGCCCTGCTGCTGGCCACCTGGCGGCGCGACCGGGCGCTCGTCTCGGCCCTGGCACAGGAGCGTCCCGAGCACAGCCACGTCGACCGAGGCCTGCTGGTGCCCGTCTTCGGGGGGATCTGCGCGATCGCCCTCCTCGGTGCGGGCGGATTCCTCTTCTTCCACATGCAGGGCGCCTCCGGGATGAGCCCGCTGTGGACCGTCATCTGCGCCGCGCTCGTCATCGTCGGGGTCCTGGCCCTCGTCATGTCCCGGCCCAAGGGCGCCACGGCGCTGCTGGTCTACCCGGACCAGCTGGGTGTCGTGAACCGCGGGGCGCGCTCGAGCGTCCCCTTCGCGGACGTCCAGTACTTCCTCGGCGACACCACCCGCTCGTTCAACTGGGTCGGCAGCGGCCGCAGCGACATCATGCTGACGACGGACGAGTCGCCGGCCTTCCGCGATGCTCTGGCCCAGCGCGCCCACACGGCCCTGCTGCAGGCCGCCCCCCAGCGCCTCGCGCAGGGCGAGGCACTCGACTTCGGTGACATCACGCTGCGGCGCGACGCGCTGACCATCGCAGGCAAGACGATCTCCATGGGGGACGTGGCCGGGTTCCGCGTCGTCAAGGACGACGACAACACCGCCTACGAGGTGCACGACGGTGCAGGCAACGCGCTGGGTCGCACGGCCACGTCCCGGGTCGCCCACACCGCGGTCCTGCGCCAGGTGCTCGCCGGGTCGGGCATCACGCTGCCCTGATCGGGGCCGTCAGGCCGTCTCGACGCCTCGCTCGACCGTCGTCGTCACCCGCGTCAGGCTCGGCGACGCGGGTGTGGAGCTGAAGCCGAATCGTGGCGGCGGCGTGACCGGGGCGAGGTCGCCGAGGCCCTGGCCAGACCAGGTGCCGGACAGCGCGGTCACCCGCCGCTGGTCGTGCGCCCCGTAGTACTCGCGCCGCCCACCACCGGCGCTGCCCACGGTGCGCACCCCCGGCAGCAGCCGCCGCGCGATCGGGTCGGCCAGATGAGCGAAGGCGCGGCTGCGCCCCACCCGCTCGGGCACGGGGCGCAGGAGCCGGCCGATCGCCGTGCGCTCTCCCAGACCGATCGTGCACCGCAGCGGGCCTGCGTCGAGGCGCCACACGTCGTCGTCGGCCTGCAGGGTGACCGGGCCGACCCGGACCTCGTCGAAGGAGTAGGTCGCGGCGACGTACTGCGCGACGTCGTCGTCCGGGGCCAGCAGGACCCGACGGTCGTCGGGCGTCGCGACCATGACATCGGTGAAGGCCCCGAGGGGCGAGGCCCACCAGTCGCCGACCACCAGCCGCAGCCCGCTGCTGCTGCCCGCCCCGAGGATGCGCCCGTGGAAGCGCTCGAGGACGGTGCGGGTCACGGCGTGCCGTCGTCACGGCCGGCGACCCGGGCGAGCGTCAGCGAGAAGTCGCCCGCCGCGTCCATCCAGCTCCTCACCGGCTCGAAGCCGTGCTCGGTCAGCTCGTCACGGAGCAGGCCGAGGTCGAACTTGCGCGAGATCTCGGTCCGCAGGTACTCACCCTTCGCCAGGCGCCACGTGCGACCGATCCCGGTGAAGTCGGCCGTGATGTCGCGCACCGCACGCAGCCGCATCTCGATGCGCGAGGCACGGTCGTCCCACGCGGCCTCGTGGACGAGGTCGTCGCGGGACAGACCCGTGACCGGCGTGGTGTGGGTGATGACGTCGACGAGATTGAGGTTGAAGCGCGCGGTCACGCCTGCCCCGTCGTCGTAGGCCGCGACGAGCCGGTCCGGGTCCTTGACGAGGTCGGCTCCGAGGAGCAGGTGGTCACCGGGGGCGAGGGCCGCGTGCACCATGTCGAGGAACCCGGAGCGCTCGTCCTCCTCGAAGTTGCCGATCGTGCCGCCGAGGAAGACGAGCAGGCGTTCGCCCGGCTCCCCCGACAGCGGTGGCAGGTGGTGGAAGTCGGCGACCGCCGGCTCGACCCTCAGGTCCGGGTAGTCCACGCGCAGCCGGTCGGCGGCCTCGAGCAGGACCTCCTTGCTGATGTCGAGGGGCGCGTAGAGCGCGGAGCGCCCCTGCGCGGTGAGGGCGTCGAGCAGCTCACGGGTCTTGGTCGCCGTGCCCGCCCCCAGCTCGTGCAGGCTCCGCGCGCCGCTCAGCGCGATGATCTCGCCGCTGCGGTGGGTGAGGATCTCCTGCTCGGCACGCGTCGGGTAGTACTCGGGCAGGGTGGTGATCTCGTCGAAGAGGCGGGAGCCCCGCTCGTCGTAGAACCAGCGTGGCGGCAGGGTCGGCGGGTGCGACCAGAGGCCGGAGCGGAGGTCGGCCTCGAGCTCGGCGCGGCTCACCGGGCGAGTCGCAGTCCGGAGAAGGCCCACCGGGACGCGGCCGGGAAGAAGTTGCGGTAGGTCGTGCGCGGGTGGTCCGGCGGGGTCACCGCGGAGGCTCCCCGCAGGACGTGCTGGTCGTTCATGAACTTGCCGTTGTACTCGCCCACGGCGCCCGGGGCCGTCTCGAATTCCGGGTACGGCAGGTACGCGCTCGCCGTCCACTCCCAGACGTCGCCGAAGGTGACCTCGGCCGCCGGCCCGGGGTGGCAGCGCTCGGGGTCGAGCAGACCGCCGTGCGTCTGGTGACCGCTCACGGCGCGCGCCTCCCACTCCTGCTCGGTGGGCAGGCGGTGGCCCGCCCACCGGGCGAAGGCATCGGCCTCGAAGAAGGAGATGTGGCACACCGGCTCGGCGGCCACCACCGGACGGCGTCCCGACAGGGTGAAGGTCGTCCAGCCGTGGTCGTCGTCCCGGCGCCAGTAGCCGGGCGCGTCCCAGCCCGTGGCCTGCAGGGTCGCCCACCCGTCGGAGAGCCACAGGTCAGGGCGCTCGTAGCCCCCGTCGTCGATGAACTGAACCCACTCGGCGTTGGTCACCTGGCGGGCGCCGACCTCGACATCGTCGAGCCACACCCGGTGGCGCGGGCGCTCGTTGTCGAAGGCGAAGCCGCTGCCGTCGTCGCCGATGTGCGTGACCCCTCCGGGCACGTGCGTCCAGCGCTGCGGGACCGGGTCGGCCGCGGGGTCGGGGTCGAGCGCCCGCTCGACGTAGACCGGTTGGAGGACATTGCCCGAGAGGAGGTGCTTGACGTCCATGAGGAGCAGCTCCTGGTGCTGCTCCTCGTGGTGGCAGCCGAGCTCGACGAGGTCGAGCAGGGTCTCGTCGAGGGTCCCGGCCTCGAGCCGGGCGACGAGCTGCTGCTCGACGTCCTGGCGGTAGGCCGCGACCTCGGCGACGCCCGGGCGGGTCACGTGTCCGCGCGCGGCGCGGGGGTGGCGTTCCCCCACGGCCTCGTAGTAGCTGTTGAAGAGGTAGCGGAAGGCGGGGTCGCGCGGCCGGTAGGCGGGGTCGGCGCCGAGGACGAACTCCTCGAAGAACCACGTGGTGTGGGCTCGGTGCCACTTCGTCGGGCTGGCCTCGGTCATCGACTGGGGCGTCTGGTCCTCGGGACCGAGGTCCCGGGTGAGTCGGTCGGTCCGTGCCCTGACGGCGAGGAACCGCTCGGTCAGCGCAGCGAGGTCGGGTCGGGGAGAGATCGTGGTCATGCTGTCCTCCATGCGACGGAGGTTGACGACCACCGTCGGGCACCGGGGAAGTGGAGCTTCGGACGGGTATGACGCTACGCGCATCCCACGACGAGCGCGCGTCGTCGCCCCGGGCGGGGCGGCGCGACCCGTCGGGGGCGCGGGGCATCGATCAGAGGCTGACGGTGCCGGTGTCGCCGAGGTCGGGCCGCCCGTCGCTGACGAGCCCCTTGGCCATCTGGACGACCGTCGCCACCGTGCCGGGCGAGGTCCAGTAGCGCGCGGTGTCGGCCGTGACCGTGATCAGCGTGCTGTTGGGGTCATCGGGACCGCCCTCCATGAAGGCCCCCGCCGACGCGTCCCACAGCCGCTCGAGCAGCTCCCGGTCGTGGTTGCGTCGGGCCGTGCCGCTGACGCTCACCCAGCCGTCGTCCGTGGCGTACGCGATGTTGACCTCGGGGTGGGCCGCGATCGCCCGCACCTTGTCGGTGTCGGCCTCGGTGATGAAGTGGATCGTGCCCGGGTCGTCGAGGTCCTGGGTGCCCATCGGCACCGACACCAGACGTCCGTCCTCGACGTGGGTGAGGACGGCGATCCTCGTCTCCCGCATGATCGTGGCGACAGTCTCGATCTCGGTCTCGCTCATCGTGCGCTCCTTGTGCTCTCGGGCGGTTCGCTGGCTGACTACCCGCTTCACCCGTGTCGACACGCGGACCTGCGGATCTGAGGCGCACCGCTTCGCCCGGGATGCTGGGCTGATCGGCTGAGGCCTTGTCGCCCCCTTCGCCAGTTGGGAGGGTGGAGCCATGAGCGATCTCAAGAGCCTGGCCAGCGACCTCCTCCGCCTGCACCACACCGACGAGACCCTCGTGCTGCCCACCGTCTGGGACGTGTGGTCCGCGCGTGCGGTCGTCGACGCAGGCTTCCCCGCGGTGACGATCGGCAGCCACCCGCTCGCCGACTCCCGCGGTCAGCAGGACGGCGAGGGGATGACCCTGGACGACGCGCTCGACGGCATCCGTCGGATCTGCTCGGCCGTGCGCGTGCCGGTGAGCGCCGACGTCGAGTCCGGCTACGACACCCCGGCCGCCGAGCTCGTCGAGCGGGTCCTCGACGCGGGCGCGGTGGGCATCAACGTCGAGGACACCGTGCACTCGCAGGGCCGGGTGCGCGAGGTGGCCGAGCACGCCGACTACATCGGGGCGCTGCGCCAGGCCGCCGACGAGGCCGGCGTCGAGCTCGTCATCAACGCACGCACAGACGCGCTGCTCCACGGCACCGACCGCTTCCCCGACCCCGTCGCCGAGGCGATCACCCGCATCCGGGCGTGCGAGGAGGCCGGTGCGCGCTGCGTCTACCCGGTGAAGATCCCCGACGCAGCCACCCTCGCCACCCTCATGGAGGCGACCTCGCTGCCGCTCAACGTCACCGCCCACCCCGTCGACGGTGCTCCCTCGGGGTCCCTGCAGGAGCTGCGCGACGCGGGGGTGCGCCGGGTGACCTTCGGCCCGCTGCTGCAAAAGGCGCTCACCCAGTCGGTCGCCGAGCTCACCGGCCCGTGGCTGGGCCGGGCCGGGTTGGCCGACCGGTCGGACTGACCTCCGGCAGACTCGGGCGCATGCGACCCCTCCCCCAGCACTGGCAGCTCGCGAGCGCCGAGGTCGAGCACGAGGGGCGGCGCTTCCCCCTTCGCATCTGGGGGTGGTCGGCCGAGTCGGCCGCCGACGCGGCCATGCGCGCGCAGCACCGGCTCGCCGCGGCCGTCGACCAGCTGACCCGCGGGCGGGCCGGCTTCGACTACTACCCCCGCACGCCCGTGCGCGAGGAGGTCCTCCACGAGGTGCGCGGGGCCGACGGTGCGCTGATCGGGGCCGTGACGCGCAACCGCATGGGCGTCGAGGTGCTCAACACCGACGTGCTGCTCGTGGCCGACGTCGACCTGCCGCCCCAGCGCAAGTTCTTTCGGACCGTGCAGCCCGACCCCCGGCCTGCGCTCGAGCGCATCGCCCGGTGGGCGGCCGCGCACCCGGACCTGGGGGTGCGGACCTATCGCACTGCCGCCGGCCTGCGCGTCATCATCACCGGGATGGCGAGCGGGCCTCCCGACCTGACGGCCCTCGTCGACCTCGGCTCGGACGACCTCTACGTGCGGCTGTGCGGACTGCACGAGACCTCCCGGGCCCGGCTGACGCCGAAGCCCCACCGCGTCGGCATGCCGCGGATCCGCGTGAACTGGCCGTACCTCGGTGACACCCAGCGGATCGCGGAGAAGTGGCTCAGGGACTACGAGCGGGCATGTGCGCGCCGTGCCGTGTGCGAGCTGTTGTCGGTGACCGGTCCGGCTCCCGACGGGGACGCCGCCGTGCTCGTCGACCTGCACGACCGGGCCACGCAGGCGACCTCGGGCCAGCAGTTGGCGTGAGCCGGCCCGGGCGCGGGCCGGCTCACGGGCGCGGGCAGACGCGGGCGCGGGCTGGTCCCGCCCAAGGTCACAACCAGCGCCGCACGCTCGCCACGTAGTCGCCGTAGGTCGAGCCGAAGCGGTCGCGCAGCGCCTCCTCCTCGGCCGAGACCTGGAAGGTGTCGATGACCCCGACGAAGCCGGCCACCGGCAGGATGGCGAGCAGGTTGCGGCGGTGGATCGCGTAGCCGGCGAGCAGCAGGGCGTCACCGAGGTAGATCGGGTTGCGGGAGTAGCGATAGATGCCCTGGCGCACGACCTTGCTCGCGTCGGCCGGACGGGTCGGATCGAGGGTCGTGCCAGCGGCGCGGATCTCCCGGATGCCGGCGGCCGCGACTCCCAGGCCGGCCGCGGCGACTGCCGCTCCGAGGAGCGAGGTGGCCGGTGACGTGGACGACCCGCGGCTCAGCAGGCGTTGCGCCGCGAGCGAGGCCAGCCCGACGACGGGCGGCGAGCGCAGGATCGAGAGGGGCTCCATGCACCAACGGTAGTCGCGTCGGCGCTCCGTGGACAGGCCCCGCCGATGACGAGGAACCTCCCCCCTCCGCGATTCGAAGAAGATCCGCGACCAGGATGTCGCGCTTCTTCTTCGACTCGCCGTTCCTGGGCCGGGCTGTGCCGCGACCCAGCCGTCCGGACACTGAGTCAGGCTGACTCAGTGCCCCCGGCGCGGTACCCGGTCGGGGTGAAGCCGAGCATCCTGCCGAACTCGCGTGTGAGGTGGGCGTGGTCGGCGTAGCCGAGGTCCGCGGCGATCGTCGACAGGTCGGCTCCCGGCTCCTCACGGACGCGCTCGGCCGCCTCCTGCAGCCGGCGGCGACGGATGATCTCCCCCGGGCTCATCCCGACGTGCGTGCTCGCCAAGCGCTGCACGGTGCGCACGGACGCACCCAGTCGCGCGGCGAGGTCGTCGACCCGCAGCAGGGAGGGGTCGCTGTCGGCCAGCTCGACGAGACGCCGGGCCGGGACCGCGTCGGGATCCGCGGCCACCGCCGCCCCCACCTGCGTGGCGAGCCAGACCTCGAGCAGCCGCGCTGCGGCGGTGTGCCGTTCGTCCGCGTCGCCCGGGCCGTCCATGACCCGGGTGACGTCCGCGTGGAGGCGGGTCGCCCCCTTCGTCTCGGTGTCGCGGTCCCGCAGCGTGCCCACGTCGCCGACGAGCGCATGGGCCGCCCCCGGACGCAGCAGGGCGCCCACGGCCCAGCCGCGCCCGGTGAGGTCGCGCCGCCAGGCCCGGGAGACCGGGCCGTACGCCCGGACCGCGTCGGCCTCGACGACGAGCTGGCACGCAGGGAAGGGCAGCGTCAGCGCCTCGTGCACCGCCCCCTCCGGCAGGTCCCACTCCGGCACCCAGAACCACCGCGCGAGGGGCTCTCCCTCCGCCGTCGGGAGGATCCGGGAGACCGGCGCCCGGGCGTCCGGACGCAGCTGGCCCTTGCGCGGGATCGCCTCGCTCACGGGCCGAGCGTAGGGGCACCCACGAGGTTGGCGCAGATCTTCAAGCGTCCCGCCCTCGGGCTGCCTAGCGTCGTGCCCATGGACACCACCACCGCAGCGACCGGCCGGCACACCGACCAGGGCGTGCCGCACGGGTTCACCAGCCTGACCCCCTTCCACACCGTGCACGACGCTCAGGGCGCGATCGCGTGGTACGAGCGGGTCTTCGGCGCGCGCACGGTCGACGTGACGCACATGCCGGACGGGAAGGGAGGGACGCTCGTCGCGCACGCGACGCTCGACTTCGGGCGGGGCCGGCTGCAGATCTCCGACCCGATGCCGGACTTCGGTCTCGTCGCACCCCACGAGGACGACGTCGTCTGCTCCTCGATCGCGCTCTACGTGCCCGACGTCGACGCCGTGGTCGCCGAGGCGCAGGCCGCGGGCGCGACGGTCCGGGAGCCGCTCGCCGACTTCGTCTCCGGCGACCGCTTCGCCTCGATCCGCGACCCGCACGGGCTGCGCTGGGCCGTCATGACCCGCATCGAGGACCTGTCCGACGAGGAGTCGGCGGCGCGGGTGCGGGAGTGGGCGGCCGGGCAGGGGTGAGCCCGGCCGCCCCCGCGGTCAGCTCGGGCGACGCTTGGGCGCGTTGGCCTCGGTCAGGCCGGCGTCGCGCTCGACGTGCTCGCCGAGGACGGCATCGATCTGCGCCAGGACCTGCGGCTCGAGCGTCACGCCGGACGCCGCGACGTTTTCCTCCACCTGCTCCGGGCGGGAGGCGCCGATGATGGCCGCGGCGACGTTGCGGTTCTGCAGCACCCACGCGACGGCGAGCTGGGCCATCGACAGGCCCACCGCGTCGGCGATGGGCCGCAGCCCCTGGACCGCGGTGAGCAGGGCGTCGTTGCCGACCCGCCCGGAGATCGAGCCGCCGACCTCCTCGTGGGCGGCGCGGCTCCCTTCGGGCAGGGGCTGACCCGGCTGGTACTTGCCGGTGAGGATCCCCTGGGCCACGGGGCTCCAGACGATCTGCGACAGGCCGAGCTCCTCGCAGGTGGGGACGACTTCGTCCTCGATGACCCGCCAGATCATCGAGTACTGCGGCTGGCTGGAGACGAGCCGGATGCCGAGGTCGCTGGCCAGCCGGTGGCCCTCGCGGATCTGGTCGGCGGTCCACTCGCTGACGCCGATGTACAGCGCCTTGCCCTGGCGCACGACGTCGGCGAAGGCCTGCATCGTCTCCTCGAGCGGCGTCTCGGTGTCGAAGCGGTGCGCCTGGTAGAGGTCGACGTAGTCGGTCTGCAGGCGGCGCAGCGACCCGTCGATCGACTCGCGGATGTGCTTGGCCGACAGGCCGGAGTCGTTGTGGCCGCCCGGGCCGGTCGGCCAGTAGACCTTGGTGAGGATCTCGAGCGACTCGCGCCGCTGCCCCTTGAGGGCCTCGCCGAGGACGGTCTCCGCCTTGGTGTTGGCGTAGACGTCGGCGGTGTCGAAGGTCGAGATGCCGTGGTCGAGGGCCGCGCGGACGCACGCGGTCGCGGCGTCGGCCTCGACCTGCGAGCCGTGGGTGAGCCAGTTGCCGTAGGCGATCTCGCTGATCTTGAGACCGCTGTTGCCGAGGTATCGGTACTCCATGAGGCTCACGCTACGCCTCGCGATCCGGGGGAGGTCACGACCCTTCGAGACGCCCGGCCCGCGGGCGGCCTCGCTCCTCAGGGGCCGTCGCGGATCAGGGGGTGACGTTGAACCGCCCGAGCACGATGGCCGCCGTCCCTTCGTCCCCCGTGACGGTGACGTCGGCGTCGGCCGGGTCGAGCCGACCGCCGGTGAGCAGCAGCCAGGTGGCGTCGTCCATCTCGAGGGTGACGTCGCTCCCTTCGCTCGGGTCGAAGGGAGCCGCCCTCCCGTCGTCGCCCACCCGGGCGGCGAGCACGCGACCCTGCGGGCCGGAGATGTGCGCGACGACGGCGGTGCCCGTGGGCAGCCGGCGCAGGGTCATCGGGAAGACCTTGGTCATGATCCCGGCGACGTGAGCGGCACCCGCGCTGCTCGTCACGACGGGGCGCCCGGTCGCCCTGCGGACGTCCTGCTCGTGCACCCACAGGTCGATGGGCCGGTTGCGCAGCCACGTCGCGATGTCCCAGCCGATCTCACCGGCGAAGCCCGGTGCGAGCGCCCGCGGGTCCGAGACGTCGAGGTCGGCGAGGGCCTCGCGGCGACGCGCGCACGCGGTCTCGAACTCGTCGAGCAGCTGTGCGGCAGAGCGTCCCCGGCGCGCCGCGACGCCCGTCTCGGTGATGTCCGTCGACATCGGCTGGTTGGCCCGGGCCTCGAGATCCACGCGCCCACCGTCGGGCTGCGGCATGCCGGCAGCCTCCGACTCGAGGTGCGCGAGGTGGGCCAGCACGTCGCGGACGGTCCAGCCGGGCAGCGCAGGCTGGTCCCAGTCGGCGTCGCTGAGGTCACGCAGGACGGCGAGGAGGTCCTGGGAGGTCTGCTCCCACAGGGCGAGCGGGTCAGGTCGCGTCATGACCTCACCCTAGGTGTCCTGGCGATGCGACGATGGAAGCCACGGCACCCCCGCACCCTCAGGAGGGCATCCATGCTCGACGCCATCGCCGCAGGACTCGACGAGCGCAACCCCGGCATCGCCACGATGATCCGGTCGAGCCACACCCGAGCCACGCCCGTCCCCGTCGAGGCGCTCGGACCCTGGCAGGTCGTCGACGTCACCCACGACGGGACAGCGCACCCGCTGCGCTGGTTCCTCGGGCACGAGCCGACGACGGGCGAGACGTGCGTCCTCAGCGGCCACCAGGAGCACTGGGCGCAGGTCATCGAGGGGGCGCAGGTCCGCGACGCCGCCCAGGCTGCCGAGCTCGCCGGGGTCCACTCGGACGCGACGCGCGACATGGGCCTGGGCTACACCCGACTGGGCTCCGTCGACGACATCCGCTGGCTGCCCCACCCGACAGACACCCAGCGCGAGCGCATCGCAGACCTCACCCGCGACTTGGCGCGCGTCATCACCGCGCCGACCGCCACGGGTGGAGGCCCCTGGGAGGTCACGCTGTGGACCGTCACGGACGGTGACCTGCTGCGCCACGACGTCGTCGTCCGGACCGACGGCTCCGTCACCGACCGGCTGGTCGTCGTCGAGGCCAACCTGCCGGTCCCGCAGGCCCGCTGAGCCCGGGGGCGTACCTCAGTTGGCCTTGCGCCAGCCATCCTCGTAGTACTCCGGATAGGTCTTGCCGTCGGTGCTCGTGACGACCTCGCCGTCCTCGTAGCGCTTGCGCACGGCTGCGCGACCTGCGTCGTCGGCAGCGTCCTCGCTCTCACCGTCCTCGATCGCCTCGTTGTACGCCTTGTCGTACGCCCGCTCCATCCCGTCCCGGCCGACGCTCTCGCCGGACATGCGGCGCTCCTTGGCGTAGTAGATCTCTTCGACATTGGCCTCGGTCTCGTTGTCGAGCTGGGTGTCGACGTACTCCTGCCGCCCCATCTCCTGGACATCTCCCGCCTCGCCCTCGACGTCCCACTCGGCGTGCGATGCCTCGTGGATGATCGCGTACGCTCTCTGGTAGCCCTTCCCGAGCACCATGACGTCGTGGTCAGGGGAGTAGTAGGCGCCCTTGACGTCATCGTCGAAGCGGATACTGATGTCGTTGTCCGCGAGGTACTGCAGGGTCGCCCGTCCCCGCGGGGTCTCGAGCAGCTCCTTGATGGCCTTCTCGTCCGGGTCGGCGCCTTCGGGGAGGTCGACATTGCCCTCGCCCGGGTCGACGGGCGCCTCGTCGTCCGGCACGTCGCGCACGGCACTGCGACCCGTCAGGTTGTCGCGGAACCTCTGGAAGTGATTGCGCTCGTCCTCAAGCTCCGGGCTGTCCGCCGCTCCCCCGCCGCCGGCCCGGCTGGTCGCGCCGGCGCTGGCCGCAGTCTGGTCGCCCGCTTGCCACGCGAGGTCGGCACCCATCCGCTCGAGGAGGCCGCTCGACGCGTCGAGCTGCTGGCGCGCCAGGTCCCAGTCCGATGCGAAGGCCTCCACGTCCGGCCCCTGCCATGCCTCGGCCAACACGGTGAGCATCTGGGTGCCCCTCAGCCCGATGGTCCCCGTGGTGTGCGACAGCTGGCGCAACTCCCCCACGATCGCACCCAGCCGCTCGGTGTCCGCACCGTGACTGACCGTCATCGGTCCCCCTTCGTCGTCCGTCCTCGACAGGTTACGAGTCCGGCCGCGCGGTGGCGACGGGGAGCACTCCCCTCGGAAACCGTGGCACGATCGTCCGGTGAAGACGGATGCTGCCCCCCTTCGCGCCGCGCTGCTCGGGTGCGGTGACCTCGGCTCCCGCGTGGGCACCGCCCTCCAGACGAAGGGGGTGGACGTCACCGGGGTGCGTCGCACGGTCACGGCCCTGCCGCCGCACATCCGGGGCGTAGCCGCCGACCTCGCGGCCGGGGACGTGCCCGACCTGCCCGCCGACCTGCTCGTCATCACGATGACCCCGGACCGGCGCGACCCCGGCGGCTACCGCACGACCTATGTCGACGCGGTGCGGCACGGGCTCGAGGCGGTGCTGCGCGCGGGCACTCCCCGGCGGGCGGTGCTCGTGTCGTCGACGAGCGTCTACGAAGGGCTCGAGGGCGATCTCGACGAGACGACCGACGTGGCGCCGCAGTCGGATCGGCCGCGGATCCTGCTGGAGTCGGAGGCGCTCTTCCACGAGGCACTGCCTCACGGCACGGTGCTGCGACTCAGCGGGCTCTACGGTCGGCCGGGCGGGCGACTCGTCCAGCGGGTGCGCGACGGGGAAAACCACGACCCGGGCCGGTGGACCAACCGGATCCACCGCGAGGACGCCGCCACCGCGATCACCCACCTGCTGACGATCCCGGCCGAGCCGGCGGCCCTCTACGTGGGCACCGATGACGAGCCGGCGTCCGCGGGCGACGTTCGGGACCTCGTCGCCGACGAGCTGGGCATCGCGCGACCGGCGCCGACCGGCGTGCAGACGCCGACGGGGCGGCGGATGCGCAACGCGCGCCTGCGGGCCGCGGGGGTCGAGCTGCGCTACCCGACCTATCGCGAGGGATACGCCGCGATCCTGCGCGGCTGACCCGGCGGTCTGCGCCTCCCCGTGGCCTAGCCGTTGGCCTCGGCCCACTGGTCGGCGTAGTACTCCTCGTAGCCCTCGCTGGTGGTGGAGGTCTCGAACTCGACGAACCCGTCCTCGCCCTCGACAAACATCTCACGCACTCGCTCGCGCCCCGCGGCGTCCGCCTCCTCCGGCGTCCTGCCGGCCTCGATCGCCTCGTTGTAGGCCCCGTCGTAGTTGACCTCGGCGGCGCTCTGCTCGACCGGGTAGCCGCGCATCCGCATCTCCTTGTCGTAGTAGATGCCCTCCGTCGTGGCCTCGGTCTCGTTGTCGATCGAGGTCTGGACGTACTCCTCCTGGGAGACCGTCGTCGGGTCGACCGACTGTCCCTCGACGTCCCACTGGGCGTGGCTCGCCTCGTGGATGACCGAGCCCGCGTCCCCGGAATCGCTGACGTACATGGTGTTTTTGGCGGGGCTGTACGCGGCGCCCGACCCCTTAGGGTCGCCCATCTTCACGCCGTTTTCCGCCATCCAGTTGAGGGTCTCGCGCCCTCGCGGTGACGCCATGAGCTCCTTGACGACCGCCGAGTCGGGGTCAGCGCCCTCGGGGAGGGTGACCCCGTCGACGCCGGGGTCGACGGGTCGGTGCTCCTCGGGCACGGAGGTCACCGGCTCGTCACCCCACAGCCCCACGCTCGCGAGGCCGCCGAGCATGCGGTCGATGAGGCCGGTCCGCATGTACGGGGCGGCGTCGTCCTCCGGCTCGGGCTGGCTTGGCCCCGACGCACGCGCCGGCCCGGCGCCGGCAGGTCCGGTGCCGGCACTCCCTGCGTCCTGGTCGTCGGCCTGGCGCTGCAGCTCCTGCTCGAGCCGGCTCAGCAGGTCCGCGGCCGCGTCGACCTGCGGCCGCATCCACGACCACTCGGCCTGGAACTGCTCCATGTCCGGCCCCATCCACGACTCCGCGAGGACGGTCAGGAGCTGGCTGCCGGTGAGCCCGACGGTGCGGGTCACGTCCGCGGACTGCCGCAGCTGACCGGCGATCTGGCCAAGTCGCGTGGTGTCGGCGCCTTCGCTAACCGGTGCCATGCCTCCCCTTCGTCCGTGGTGTCTGCGACGACCATACGGAGTGGCCGGCGGCCGGGCGATGGGGAGGCCTCCCCCCGGCTTATCGTGACGCTCATGGAGATGCAGGAGATGCTCGACCAAGCGGCGACCGGCGACGTCCACGTCGAAGGGGGGTGGGGCCAGGGCCGGGCCACCTTCGGTGGGCTCGTCGGCGGGCTGCTCGTGTCGGCGATGCTGCCGCACGTGCCCGAGGCGGCGTCGCTGCGGAGCCTGACGGTCAACTTCGTCGCGCCGGTGGTGCCCGGTGCCGCGCAGGCTGAGGTCGAGGTGCTGCGCTCGGGCAAGAGCGCCACCCAGGTGCTCGGGACCCTGCGGCAGGAGGGCGCGCCGGTGGCGGTCGCGCTCGGGGCCTTCGGTGCGCCGCGCGAGTCGGCGATCAGCGTGGCTGCGACCGCCGAGGCGCCGCAGATGGCGGCCCCGGAGACGATCGAGCCCTTGCCCTACATCGCCGGGATGACGCCCGACTTCTTCCAGCACCTTGAGATGCGGCTGGCCGACGGCGGCTTCCCCTACTCCGGGGCGTCGACGTCGCACATGGACGGGTGGATGCGCTTCCGGCAGGCGCCGCCGACCTTCGACATCCGGCACTTCGTCACGCTCGTCGACTGCTGGCCCCCGGCCGTGGTGCAGATGCTCTCCGAGCTCAAGCCGGGCAGCAGCATGACGTGGACGCTCGAGATCGTCGACGACGTCACCGCCGAGCCCGACACGCACTGGGCCTACTCGGTGCGCACCGACACCGCCGAGGGCGGCTACGCGCACACCGATGCTCGGGTGTGGCACCCGGACGGGCGGCTCGTCGCGATCAGCCGGCAGACGGTGGCGATCTTCGGCTGAGGGCTGGGGTGAGCGGCGGGCCCGCTCAAGAGCTGGTGAATCGAAGAAGGAGCGCGACCTGTTGGTCGCGCTCCTTCTTCGAATGGCGTGCTGGTTCTTCGGATGAGGTGCCGGGGGCGTCGACCCAGCTCCGCTCAGTTGTGGGTCAGCGGGAGCGGCCCGTGCTGCTCGAGCTGAAGGCCACGACGCTGCCGCCGCGGCTGGCGCCCTGACGGCTGCCGCCACCCTGACCGCCACGGCGCTGACCGCCGTTGCCGCCGCGGGACTGACCGCCCTGACCACCGGAGCGGCCCTGCCCGGAGCCGCCACCGTTGCGGTTGCGACCGGCGCCGCCGCGCTCACCGCGCTGACGCTGGCCACCCTGGGCGGAGCCACCCTGGCCGCCACGACCACCCTGGCCACCGCCGGACCGGCCGCGACCGCCGCCGCGGGAACCCCCCTTCGCTCCGCCGTTGCCCTGCTGCGGGACGTCGGGGACGAAGGCGCCGGGGAAGGACCGCTCGCCCGGGGCCAGCTCGCCGAGGAGCTCGTGGCCGACGGAGACGCGGGTCGTCGTCGGCTTGATGCCCGCCTTGCGGGTGAGGTCCTTGACGTCGCGGACCTGCTCGTCGGTCATGAGCGTGACGACCGTGCCCTCGGCGCCGGCGCGCGCGGTGCGGCCGGAGCGGTGGAGGTAGGCCTTGTGCTCGACCGGCGGGTCGGCGTGGATGACGAGCGAGACGTCGTCGACGTGGATGCCGCGGGCGGCGATATCGGTCGCGACGAGGGTCTGCGCGGTGCCGGAGTGGAAGGCCTCCATCGTCCGGGTGCGCGCGCTCTGGCTGAGGTTGCCGTGCAGCTCGACCGCGGGGACGCCGGCGGCGTTGAGCTGGCGGGCCATCTTCTTCGCGCGGTGCTTGGTGCGGGTGAAGACGACCTTGCGGCCCGGCGCGGCGACGAGGTCGGTGAGGACAGGCAGGTGGTCCGCGTTCTTGATGTGCAGGACGTGGTGGGTCATCTTCGCGACCGGCGACTGCGCGGAGTCGGCCTCGTGGGTCACGGGCTGCTCGAGGTAGCGCTTGACGATCTGGTTGATCGCGCCGTCGAGGGTGGCGGAGAAGAGCATCCGCTGGCTGCCGCGCGGGGTCTTGTCGAGGATGCGCTTGACGCCCGGGAGGAAGCCAAGGTCGGCCATGTGGTCGGCCTCGTCGAGGATCGTGACCTCGACGGAGGACAGGTCGACGTGGCCCTGGCCCATGAGGTCCTCGAGGCGGCCGGGGCAGGCGACGACGACGTCGACGCCCTTGGCGATGGCCTGGACCTGGGGGTTCTGGCCGACGCCGCCGAAGACGGTGCGGCTGCGCAGCCCGACGGCCTGCGCGAGCGGGGTGAGCGAGTCCTCGATCTGGATCGCGAGCTCACGGGTCGGGGCGAGGATCAGCGCGCGGGGACGCTTGGACTGCCGGCGGGTGCCGGACTCGACCAGGCGCGCGACGAGCGGCAGGAGGAAGGCAAAGGTCTTGCCCGACCCCGTGCGCCCGCGGCCGAGCACGTCGCGGCCGGCGAGCGAGTCCGGCAGCGTCGCCGCCTGGATCGGGGTGGGGGTGGTGATGCCCTGCTGCTCCAGCACGGAGGTCAGGGCGGTGGGCACGCCGAGGTCGGCGAAGGTCGTGGTCGTCACGAAAAAAGGGCTCCAGACGGAGTCATGATGCTTCGGTTCTGCCCGGCGCGGGTGCCTGCCTGCACGGAGCAGGGGCGGTCGCGGCGCGATGGCATCGTTGCAAGAAGAGGAGCAGCACGCTGCAGAACTGGGCGGCTGCTTCGTCAATTGTAGCGGGCGCAGGGGGTGGGTCCGGACCACTGAGCGCGGGGAGGGTGCCAAGCTGTGGCCATGCCGATCCAGATGCGCTCCTTCGCGAAGAACTCGCTGACGCCGCAAGAGCGCGTCGAGGTCGACCGGGTGGGGACACTCGCGGAGCACCTGCGGCAGGAGCTGGAGGAGCGCGAGATCGCGATCAACCAGGCGCACGTCGTCGGGGCCCAGAGCTCCGCGATCCAGGCGATCGTGTCCGAAGTCCTCAAAGACGAGCTGGGCTTCGGTGAGGAGGTCGTCCTCACTCCTCAGGACGGACTGGTCACGCGGGCCCGGCCAGACTTCGTCTTCCCACTCTCGTCAGGGCGGGGCGTCATGGCAGAAGTGGAGCGCGGCGGGACGGTCAACAACAACCATGACCTCAAGGACATGTGGAAGGCCCACATCGCCGGCGACGTCCAGCACCTCTTCCTCATCGTGCCGAACTCGAACTGGAAGCGGGACGGCGGAGCCCGCGAGAAGCCCTTCCCGAGGGTCATCAGCCGGGTGGGCGCGTTCTTCGGCAACGAGCGTCGAGAAGTCGATGTGCTGTCTGCCCATGTGTACGGGTACGGGCTGCTCGACATCGAAGCTGCGGTTCAGCTACATCCCGACGCAGGGAGCTGACGCCCCCTTCGTCCGCAGCTCACGGTGGGGCCATGACGCACTGTGACCCTGCCGACCGCTCCGCCCCCGACCACACCGCCGAGCTGACCGCCCTTCGCGCCCGGCTGTACTCACCCGAGCTCAGCGCCCTGGAAGCCGCAGCTATGCTCGCCGCCACCGAGTTGCTGCGAGCACACGAACAGGGGCGCTTCGAGATCTGCGACAACCCGCACTGCGTCGCCCTGATCTCACTCGCGCTGGGCTCCCCCTTCGCGCTGGTGCACCACGAGGAGGACGACTGCCCCTGCCACTGCCACGACTGAGTGCGCTCGGGCCTGGTCTCGAGGCTTGCTCGCTGCGCGAACTCGCACCTCGACCAGCGTGGGGTGAGTGGTCTCAGCCAGCCACAGTCCCGAGCGTCAGCCACACCACGAGCTGTGGCTGACCACACCAGGTGTGGCCAGCCACAGTTTGTCGCGGGGTGGGGTTTCGACCTCGATCAGATGACGCCCTGCGCCACCATCGCGTCGGCGACCTTGATGTAGCCCGCGAGGTTGGCGCCGGCGACGTAGTCACCGGGGCTGTCGAACTCCTCGGCGGTGGCGATGCAGTTGTCGTGGATGTCGCGCATGATCTCCTCGAGGCGCAGCTCCGTCTCCTCGAAGCCCCACGAGTCGCGGCTGGCGTTCTGCTGCATCTCCAGCGCGGAGGTGGCGACGCCGCCGGCGTTGGAGGCCTTGCCCGGGGCGTAGAGGACCTCCGCCTCGCGGAAGCCGTCGATCGCGCCGGGGACGCAGGGCATGTTGGCGCCCTCCGCGACGAGCTTGACGCCGTTCTTGACCAGCGTCGCGGCGTGCTCCTCGGACAGCTCGTTCTGCGTCGCGCACGGCAGGGCGACGTCGCACGGCACGTCCCAGATGGTGCCGTCGGCGATGTGGCGTGTCGATCCCCCCTTCGCCTCGGCGTAGTCGGTGAGGCGACCGCGCTGCACCTCCTTGATCTCCTGGAGGAGCTCGAGGTCGATGCCGCCCTCGTCGACGACGTAGCCGCCGGAGTCGGAGACCGCGACGACGGTGCCACCGAGCTGGTGGACCTTTTCGACGGCGTAGATCGCGACGTTCCCGGAGCCGGAGACGACGACCTTCTTGCCGTCGAGGGACTCGCCCTTCGCCTTGAGCATCTCCTGGGCGAAGAAGACGGTGCCGTAGCCGGTCGCCTCGGTGCGCACCTGCGACCCGCCCCACGACAGGCCCTTGCCCGTGAGGACGCCGGACTCGTAGGTGTTGGTGATCCGCTTGTACTGGCCGAAGAGGTAGCCCAGCTCGCGTCCGCCCACGCCGATGTCACCGGCGGGGACGTCCGTGTACTCGCCGATGTGGCGGTACAGCTCGGTCATGAAGGACTGGCAGAACCGCATGATCTCCTGGTCGGAGCGGCCCTTGGGGTCGAAGTCCGACCCACCCTTGCCGCCACCGATCGGCATGCCGGTCAGCGAGTTCTTGAAGACCTGCTCGAAGCCGAGGAACTTGATGATCGAGAGGTTGACGCTCGGGTGGAAGCGCAGCCCGCCCTTGTACGGACCGAGCGCGGAGTTGAACTCCACGCGGAACCCACGGTTGATCTGCACGTCACCGGAGTCGGTCACCCACGGCACCCGGAAGATGATCTGCCGCTCCGGCTCGCACATCCGCTTGAGGATCGACCACTGCGCGTACTCGTCGACGCGACCGGCGATCGGCGAGAGGGACTGCATGACCTCGTAGACCGCCTGGTGGAACTCGGTCTCCCCCGGGTTGCGGGCGATCACCTCGTCGAAGTGGTCCTGGAAGTTGGGGTGCAGCGCAGAGGCGGACATGCGTTCTCCTCGGGTGGCGGGCATGGGTCCGCGCCTCACGGTAACCGGGCGCGGGGCGTGAGGTCGTGGGCGTTCTGCAGGTGAGAAGGGAGTCACACGGGGGACGCGTGGGAGGGTGGGGCCATGAGCACTTCCGTGAGCCGGCAGAGCGACCCCGAGCGTTTCGAGATCACGAGCGGAGGGGAGGTGGCCGGGTTCGCCCAGTTCGTGGACCACGACGGGCGCCGGGTCTTCTTCCACACGGAGATCGGCGAGGAGTTCGGCGGGCAGGGCCTGGCCGGGATCGTGGTCGACGAGGCGATCAAGGCCACCCGCGAGGAGGGCCTGACGGTCGTCGCGGTGTGCCCCTACGTCAAGAAGTGGCTGACCAAGCACCCCGAGCACGCCGACATCAGCGAAGCGCCCACCCCCGCGGACCTCGCCGCGATCGACGGCTGAGCGGAGCACCGCACCACCCATGCGCGTCGCCACCTTCAACGTCAACGGCATCCGGGCAGCACAACGCCGTGGGTTCGAGGCCTGGCTCGCCGAGCGAGACCCCGACGTCGTCGCCCTCCAGGAGGTCCGCTGCCCGCCCGAGCAGCTGCCGAGCGGGGTCTTCGGCGGGTACCACCTCGCCTACGAGCCCGGTCACCTCGCCGGCCGCAACGGCGTCGCCGTGCTCACCCGCACCCGCCCGGCGGCCGTGCGCACGTGGGACGGCGAGGTGCTCCTGCGCGCTCCCGGCGAGGAGCACCTGCACACCGAGCCCTCCCCGCCGGGGACGATGGCGCGCGGGCTGTCCCCCTTCGCCTCCGAGGGCCGCTACATCGAGGTCGACCTCTCGGACGCCCCCGTGACCATCGCCTCCCTCTACCTGCCAAAGGGAGGCCTGCCCGCCCACCTGCAGAAGCCCAACGCGCGCGAGGCCCCCGACGGCGGGGCGCGCTACGAGCGCAAGATGGGCTTCCTCGCGTCCTTCGCCCGGCAGCTCGACCGCTCCCGCAGGGCGGCGAAAGCGGCCGGCCGCGAGTTCCTGCTCCTCGGTGACCTCAACATCGCGCACACCCGGCAGGACCTCACCAACTGGCGCTCGAGCAACCGGTCCGAGGGATTCCTGCCCGAGGAGCGCGAGTGGTTCGGCTCGATCCTCTCGCCGCGCACCCTCGTCGACGTCGTCCGCTCGGTCCACCCCGACGCCGACGGCCCGTGGTCGTGGTGGTCGTGGATGGGCGGCGCCTTCGACCGGGACGTGGGCTGGCGGATCGACTACCACCTCGCGACGCCGGGCCTGGCGAGACGGGCCGTGGCCGCCGGCACCGACCGCCCGGCGAGCGGGCCCGAGCGGGTCAGCGACCACGCGGCCGTCGTCGTCGACTACGCGCCAGCGGACTAGGTTGGCCCCATGAGCGATGTCACCGTGCTGCACAACCCGAAGTGCTCGACCTCCCGCGCCGCGATCGAGACCGTCGACGCCGCCGGCGTGCAGGCCGAGGTCGTCCAGTACCTCAAGGAGCCCCTCGACGAGGCCGCCCTGCGCGAGCTCATCGGCAAGCTGGAGGACGAGCCGACCGACCTGGTGCGGCGCGACTCCTTCTTCAAGGAGCAGGGCCTGACCGACGCCGACGTCGCGACGGTCGAGCAGGTCGTCGCCGTCCTCGTCGAGCACCCGCGCCTCATGCAGCGCCCGGTGGTCATCAAGGGCGACCGGGCGATCATCGGCCGGCCCAAGGACCGGGTTGCTCCCTTCGTCCGGGGCTGAGGTGCGGTGGGCGGGCGCGCGCTAGTGTGGCCGCATGATCCTCATCGTCGTGAAGTTCCGCACCAAGCCCGAGTACACCGAGCGGTGGCCGGAGATCGTGGACGAGTTCACCCGGGCCACGCGCGCCGAGCCGGGCAACATCTTCTTCGAGTGGTCGAGGAGCTTGGAGAACAAGGACGAGTGGGTGCTCGTCGAGGCCTTCCAGGACGACGCCGCCGCGGCCCACGTCGGCAGCGACCACTTCGCCGCGGCCATGGAGTCGATGCGCCCGGCGATCACCGAGACCCCGCGCGTCATCAGCCGCACCGTCGAGGGCAGCGGCTGGGACGAGATGGGCGAGCTGAAGGTCGACTGACCGCACAGCAGGACGTCCCCGGCGTCGCAGGAGCTTCACACTCTTGCGACGCCGGGGTTTTTTTGCCTGACCCGGACATCACGGGGCGGGTGAGACGACCCGCCGCAGCACCTCGTGGTCGAGCAGGTCGGCCACCGACACGCCCACGATCCGGTTTGCCTCAGGGTGCTCCCCGAGCTCCGCGACGACGGCGGCGGTGAGCTCGGCGACCGTGACCGGTTCGCCCGCTGCCCGCCAGACCACGGCCCCCGGACCGGCCAGGCGAAGGGGGCGTGCCCCGGCGAGCACGAGCACCTCGCCGTCGCAGGCGATCGCGTCCGACCACGGCGCCCGGACCACCCGGGGCGGGGCCTGATCCGTGCGCATTTCCCCGGGGGAATGCGCAGTCCGGGGGGTGGGCTCGGGTGCGGAGCCCTCCTCGTCGCGGGGCAGGCGCTCCTGCGGGCGCGGGGGCAGGTGCTCCCAGGTCGGCTCCACGCGAGCGGCCTGCGCCAGGTGCTCGGCGACGAGCTCGTGGCAGGTGTCGACCTCGGCGTAGACGAGCCGCGCGGGCGCGCCACCGGCGGTCACGGCGCGGGCGAGGCGGTCGAGGCCGTCGTCGAGCCACCACGTCGACGAGGTCTCCGGGAGCACGGCGAGCAGTTGGTCGACGAGCCCGACCGGCTCGATCCGCGAGGTGGTCACCGCGGGGTCGCGGGCGAGGGTGAGCAGGGCGGCGATCCGCGGCGCGGGCGGGGTCGGGCCCAGACCCGACTCGTCCGGCGATGGCTCCGCCTTGTGCCACCGCTCGGCGGGGTCGATGATCAGCGACGGCGGCTTGGGGTGCGGCGCGATCCGCCCGTCGCCGCGCAGCACGACCGACTCGTCGGTGACATAGCCGAGCCGATGGCCGAGCACCGAGGTCGCCGTCGACTTGCCGCCTCCGGAGGGGGCGACGAGCACGACCGCGCGGCCGTCGGCGTCGGCGAGCGCCGCGGCGTGCAGCAGGGTCACGCGGCCGCGCAGCCGGGTCAGGCCCAGTCGGGTGATCTCGCGGGAGAGGACATAGGGCAGGCGCTCGAGGTCGCCGGCGACGACCGTGGCTCCCGTCCCGTCGCCCGCCAGCCCGACGCGCAGCACGTGCGGCTCGTCGTCGAGCAGCAGGGTCGTCGGGTCGGCCGCGAGGGCGGCGCAGCGCCCCCAGCGGGCGCGCATCTCGGCGGCGGCAGCCGCGGGCAGCGCCGACAGGTCGAGGGTCCACGCGCACCCCATCGTCACGAGGTCCACCACCTCGTCCCCCGCCTCCTGCACAGCCACCGCGTGCACTCCCTTCGTCCGGCGTCACTCTGCCAGAGAGGCCCCGGTGCGGCGACGATCGCCGCCGACCGACCACTAGGCTCGGACCATGCCGCGACCACATGCAGCCGCGATCCTCGAGGACGCGTGGCACCGGCAGGTCGCCGGGGCCATGCGCCGCCGGGGCTGGGGCACCCGCGTGCTCACCTTCACCGGCTACGGCAATGCCGACAGGGTGCGCGTCCTCGGCCGCGTCCTGATGACCCGGCGCCCCTACGCACCGGCCGCCGCCGACGCCCGCGCGACGTGGCTCGAGCTGCGCACCGCCGACAGCGAGCGAAGGGGGTGGCGCAGCTTTTTCACCACCCCGGCCAGTGACGAGCCGGTCACCGTGCGCATCGGCGAGCGCGAGTTCCGCACCCGCGCGGACCGCTCGGGCCTGCTCGACCTGACCATCACCGACCACGGTCTGGCGCCCGGCTGGCACGACGTGGAGATCGCCTCGCCCCGTGCCGCCGACACGACGGCGGCGGTCTTCGTCGTCGACCCGGGCCAGACCTTCGGCATCGTCTCCGACATCGACGACACGATCATCACGACGACGATGCCGCGGCCGATGATCGCGGCGTACAACACCTTCTTCCGCCACGAGGGCACCCGACGTGCCGTGCCGGGCATGGCGACGATGTACCGGGAGCTGCTCGCCGAGCACCCGGGCGCGCCGATCGTCTACGTCTCGACGGGTGCGTGGAACGCGGTGCCCCAGCTGACCCGCTTCATGCGCCGTGCCGGCTACCCCCTCGGCCCGCTCCTCATGACCGACTGGGGCCCGACCAACACGGGGTGGTTCCGCTCCGGCCGCGACCACAAGCGGGCCTGCCTGCACCGCCTGGCCCGCGAGCTGCCCGAGATCCGGTGGGTGCTCATCGGCGACGACGGGCAGCACGACCCGAGCCTCTACGGCGAGTTCGCCGAGCAGCGCCCCGACCGGGTGCGCGCCATCGGCATCCGGGTGCTCACCGCGACCGAGCAGCTGCTGAGCCACTTCACCCCGATCGCCACCGACGACTACGAGCAGCACGTCGGCGTCGAGCTGCCGATCTGCCGCGCCGCCGACGGGTGGACGATGCTCGAGCAGATGCGCCAGGCCCTCGGAGGCGTGCGTGCCTGAGATGCCGGAGGTGCAGGGGCTCGTCGACTTCCTCGGCGAGCGCACCTCCGGGCTGGCCGTCGAGCGTCTCGAGCTCGCCTCGTTCTCCGTGCTCAAGACCTTCGACCCGCCGCCGCAGGCTCTCGAGGGTGCGCCGATCGACGGCGTCCATCGGCACGGCAAGTTCATCGACATCGACTGCGACGGCACGCACCTGGTGGTGCACCTCGCCCGTGCCGGCTGGATCCGCTGGTCCGACGAACTGCCCCGCACGGTGCTGCGACCGGGCAAATCGCCCATCGCGCTGCGGGTGCGCCTCGTCGACGGCTCCGGCTTCGACGTCACCGAGGCGGGGACGAAGAAGAGCCTGGCCGCCTACCTCGTCCGGGACGTGCGGGAGATCGAGCGTCTGGCGAGCCTCGGCCCCGACCCGCTCTCCGACGAGCTGGACCGTGAGGCCTTCGCCGCGCTGCTCGCCGGCCGCAAGACCCAGATCAAGGGGGTGCTGCGCGACCAGTCGCTCATCGCCGGGGTGGGCAATGCCTACTCGGACGAGGTGCTGCACGCGGCGCGGCTGTCCCCCTTCGCCTTGGCGTCCTCGCTCACGGACGAGGAGGTCGACACCCTCCACGCGGCCCTGCGCACGACCCTGACCGAGGCAATCGCCGCTGCCTCGGGCAAGCCGGCCGCCGAGCTCAAGGACGCCAAGCGGTCGGGGATGCGGGTCCACGGACGCACCGGCGAGGACTGCCCGGTGTGCGGCGACGTCGTGCGCGAGGTGAGCTTCGCCGACCGGTCGCTGCAGTACTGCGCCACCTGCCAGACCGGCGGCAAGCCGCTGGCCGACCGGCGCACGAGCAAGTTCCTCAAGTAGCGCGCCCCGGCTCCGGTCATGCAGGCCGCCAGCCGCTCAGTCGGCCGTGATGAGGCGCCACGCCGATCGGATGTGCTCCTCGGTGGCGACGGCCGCGCGGTCGGCATCACCGGCCCTGACGGCCTCGAAGATCGTCCGGTGGTCGGCCCGCAGGGCATCGGCGACCTCGTCCCACGCGCCGACGGTGCGGAAGGCGTCGAGGATCGGCAGCCGCATCGACTCGCGGATCGCGGCGGTGAAGTCGCGGGCCAGGTGGTTGCCGGCCGCCCGGGCCAGCATGACGTGGAAGGCGGTGTCGCAGTCGTTGAACCGCTCCCGGTCGATCCCGGACTCCTCCATCGTCTCGAGCAGCGCCTCCATCTCCGCGAGGTGCTCCGGGCTCGCGTGGGTGGCCGCGAGGCGCACGCTGAGGGTCTCGAGGGCGACGCGCACCTCGAGGACGTCGGGCAGGGGGAAGTTGGCCAGGGCCACGTGCAGCCGCAGCAGCCTCCCGAGGGCACCGCTCGGGACGGCCGTGATCATCGTGCCTCCGGCCGCACCCGCTCCGACGGCGGAGCGGACCACGCCCTGGGCCTCGAGCGTGCGGACCGCCTCGCGCACCGCGGACCTGCTGACCTCGAGCATCCGGGCCAGCTCCCGCTCGGCGGGCAGCGTGTCCCCCACGGACAGCCGACCGTCGAGGATGCGCGCGTCGACCCACTCGAGCACGACCTCGTAGGCCTTGAGGCCCGAGGCGGCCCGCTCGGTGCCGGCACCATCTGTCACGAGCACAGGATGTCACGGCCGATCGACCGGGACCATGAGGTCAGACCATTTCAGGAAGATTTGGTCTGACCATTGACGGGGGCATCACCGTGGCCCTATCGTCGTGACACCCGGCAATGGTCTGACCATTCCTGCTCCCCGCCCGACGACGTGCACCCGGAGAACGAGATGACGACGCTCGCCGCAGTACCGACCGCATTCACACCAGAGATCTCACCCGTGGCGGACAGCCTCGCCGTGTCCGCCCTCGTGGCCCTGATCCCCCTCGTGACGATCTTCGTCACCCTCGGCGTGCTGAAGTGGAAGGCCCACTGGGCCGGCCTGACCGCCGTGGCCGTCGCGATCCTCGTCGCGGTGATCTTCTTCGGGATGCCCGCCCAGCTGGCGGTCCTCGCGGCGACCGAGGGCGCCGTCTTCGGCCTCTTCCCGATCATGTGGATCGTCTTCACGGCGATCGTCCTCTACCAGGTCACGGTGCGCTCAGGGCACTTCGAGGACCTGCGCGCGACATTCCGCCTCATCTCGGACGATCCGCGCATCCAGGCGGTCATCATCGCCTTCTGCTTCGGCGCGCTCCTTGAGGCACTCGCCGGCTTCGGCGCCCCGGTGGCCATCACGGGCGTGATGCTCATGGCCGTCGGCTTCGCCCCCCTTCGTGCCGCGACCGTCGTGCTGCTCGCCAACACCGCCCCCGTCGCCTTCGGCGCGATCGCCATCCCGATCCTCACCGCCGGCAACCTCACCGGCATCCCGTACCAGGAGATCGGCGCCTACGTCGGCCACCAGGCGCCGATCATCGCGATCTTCGTCCCGCTGCTGCTCGTCTTCATGGTCGACGGACGAAGGGGGGTCCGCCAGACCTGGCCCGCGGCCGTCGTCATCGGCATCGCCTTCGCCGTGACCCAGTGGATCTCCGCCACGTGGATCTCGGTCGAGATGACCGACATCATCGCCTCCCTCGTCTCCCTCGCCGTCGCCGTCGCCTTCCTGCGCGTCTGGCAGCCGAGTGGTGGCGACGAGGCCACCGAGTCGCTCCAGGTCGAGCGGGAGAAGCAGCTGGCCACCGTCGGCGGTGGCGCGGACGGCCCCTCGGCCGGCGCGGCCGACGAGTACCAGATCACCCCCGAGGAGCTCGACGCCCAGGCCCAGGCCCTCACCCCGCGCCGGATCGCGTGGGCGATGTTCCCCTACGTCCTCGTCGTCGGCGTCTTCTCCGTCGCCAAGCTCGTCCCGTCCGTCGACACCTGGCTCACGGGGACCAACGTCAAGATCCCGTGGCCCGGGCTGGCCGGCGAGGTGCTCAACCACGACGGCACGGTCAACGGGTCCGCGACCTACTCCTTCTCCTGGCTCTCGTCGCCGGGCACGATGCTCCTCGTCTGCGCCGTCGTCGTCGCGCTCGCCTACGGCATCGGGTTCTCCGGTCTCGCCACGGAGATGCGCGAGACGGCCGTCAAGATGCGTTGGGCGTTCGTCACCGTGGCCTCGGTCCTCGCCCTGGCCTACGTCATGAACCTCTCCGGCCAGACGATCACCATCGGCGCGTGGATCGCCGGCACGGGCAGCGCCTTCGCCTTCTTCAGCCCGCTGCTCGGCTGGATCGGCACCGCCGTGACCGGGTCTGACACGAGCGCCAACGCGCTCTTCGCCACGCTGCAGCAGAGCGCGGCCGAGCGCGCCGGCATCGACCCGACCCTGCTCGTCGCGGCCAACACCTCGGGCGGTGTCGTGGGCAAGATGATCAGCCCGCAGAACCTGACGATCGCGGCCACGGCCGTCGGTCTTGTCGGCCAGGAGTCGACGATCCTGCGTAAGGTCTTGCCATGGAGCGTCGGTCTGATCATCGTGATGTGCCTGCTCGTCGGTCTGCAGTCGACGGTCCTGTCCTGGATGCTCCCGTGACCGCCCCGACCGCTCGCACCGGACTGCGCGTCGCCCTCTTCGCCACCTGCTTCAACGACACGATGTGGCCCGGGACGCCCCAGGCAACGGTCCGCCTGCTCGACCGTCTCGGATGCCGCGTGGAGTTCCCCATGGAGCAGGCCTGCTGCGGTCAGGTCCTCACCAACACCGGCTACGGCCGAGACGCCGTGCCGATGGTGACGCGATTCGCCGACGTCTTCGAGGACTACGACGCGATCGTCGCGCCATCGGGCTCGTGCGTGGGGTCGGTGCGCGAGCAGCACGCGACGATCGCCCGACGGGCCGGCGAGGACCGGCTGCTCGAGCGCGTGGAGCAGGTCGCGCCCCGCACCTACGAGCTGTCCGAGTTCCTCGTCGACGTCCTCGGCGTGACCGACGTCGGCGCGTACTTCCCGCACCGCGTCACCTACCACCCGACCTGCCACTCGCTGCGCATGCTGCGGGTCGGCGACAAGCCGCTGCAGCTGCTGCGGGCCGTCCGCGGGATCGAGCTGGTCGACCTTCCCGGTGACGCGGAGTGCTGCGGGTTCGGCGGAACCTTCGCCATGAAGAACTCCGACGTCTCCGTCGCCATGGGCGCGGACAAGTGCCGCAACGTGCGTTCGACCGACGCGGAGGTCCTCGTCGCCAGCGACAACTCCTGCCTCGCGCACATCGGCGGCATGCTCGATCGCCAGCGCTCCGGGGTGCGCCAGATGCACCTGGCGGAGATCCTCGCGAGCACCGAGGAGGACCCAGCATGAGCACCCTCGACACAGGAGGAGCCCCATGAGCACGCAGACGCACTGCGGACCCGTGCAGCAGACGAGCCCGACCTTCGTCGGGATGCCCGCCTTCCCCGACGCCGCGCGCGACGCGCTGGACAACACCCAGCAGCGCCGCAACCTGCGGCACGCGACGCACACGATCCGCGACAAGCGGGCCGCGGTCGTCGGCGAGCTGCCGGAGTGGGAGGCGCTGCGCGTCGCCGGCGCCGACGCCAAGGACGAGGCCCTGACCCACCTCGCCGACTACCTCGAGCAGCTCGAGGAGTCGCTGACCGCCCAGGGCGCGACGGTCCACTGGGCCCGCGACGCCGTGGAGGCCAACCGGATCGCGCTGGAGATCGTGCGCGCCAAGGAGGTCGAGGAGGTCGTCAAGGTCAAGTCCATGGTGACCCAGGAGATCGAGCTCAACGAGGCGCTCGAGGAGGCCGGCATCCACGCGTGGGAGACCGACCTCGCCGAGCTGATCGTCCAGCTCGGTCATGACCGACCCAGCCACATCCTCGTGCCCGCGATCCACCGCAACCGCAGCGAGATCCGCGACATCTTCCTGCGCGAGATGGCCGCCGTCGGCCGGCCGGCCCCCGAGGACCTCACCGACGACCCGGCCCGCCTCGCGGAGGCCGCACGCCTGCACCTGCGGGAAAAGTTCCTGCGCGCCAAGGTCGGCGTCTCGGGCGCCAACTTCGCGATCGCCGACACGGGCACCCTCGTCGTCGTCGAGTCCGAAGGCAACGGCCGGATGTGCCTGACCCTGCCCGAGACGCTCATCTCGGTCGTGGGGATCGAAAAGGTCCTGCCCACCTGGGACGACCTCGCCCCGATGATGCAGCTGCTCCCCCGCTCGAGCACGGGCGAGCGGATGAACCCGTACACGACGATGTGGGCCGGCGCCCACGCCGGCGACGGGCCGCAGGACGTGCACGTCATCCTCCTCGACAACGGCCGCAGCCACGTCCTCGCCGACACCGTCGGGCGGGAGGCCCTGCGGTGCATCCGCTGCTCGGCCTGCCTCAACGTCTGCCCGGTCTACGAGCGCACCGGCGGCCACGCCTACGGCTCGGTCTACCCCGGCCCCATCGGTGCGGTGCTCAACCCGCAGCTGCGCGGCACGGGCAGCGACATCGACGCGTCGCTGCCCTACGCGTCGAGCCTGTGCGGCGCCTGCTTCGATGCGTGCCCCGTGCGGATCAACATCCCCGAGCTGCTCGTCGAGCTGCGGGGCCGCGTCGCCGAGGCCGGCGGCCACCCGGGTGAGTCCGCCGCGATGCGGGCCGCGGCCTGGGTCCTGTCCGACCCCAAGCGCCTGGCCGGTGCACAACGGGCCGCGGGCCTGGCCGGTCGGGTCATCGGCGACCGCACCATCCGCTCAGTTCCTGGGCTCGGCGGCTGGACGGACGCGCGGGACCTGCCCACCCCGCCGACGGAGTCCTTCAGGCAGTGGTGGGCCCGCGAGAGGGAGGGCGGGCGATGAGCGCGCGCGACGAGATCCTGGCCCGGGTCCGCGGGGCGACCACGGACGTCACCACGCCGACCGGGTCGCTCCGGCGGGAGCAGCTGACCGACAGCGGGGCGGCCGACGCCGACGGGCTGACGCAGTTCGCCGAGATGGTCGCCGACTACCGCGCGGAGGTCGTGCGGGTGGCCGACCACGAGGTCCCCGCCGCCATCGCGACCGCGCTGCGTGACCACGGGTGTCGCAGCGTGGTCGTCCCCGACGGGCTCGACCCGGCGTGGGTGACGGCTGCGGAGGAGGTCGCCCGGGTGCGCCGGGAGGCAGACACCCCCACGCACGCCGACCTCGACGCCACCGACGCCGTCGTCACGGCGGCGGCGCTCGGCATCGCCGTCACCGGCACGATCGTGCTCGACCACCGGGCCGACCAGGGCCGGCGGGCCCTGACCCTCGTGCCCGACACCCACGTGTGCGTCGTACGGGCCGACCAGGTGGTCCAGGACGTGCCGCACGCGGTCGCCCGGCTGCGACCCGACGCCGGCGACGCCCGGCCGCTGACCTGGATCAGCGGACCGAGCGCCACGAGCGACATCGAGCTGCAGCGCGTCGAAGGGGTCCACGGCCCCCGCACGCTCGTCATGGTCCTCGTCGACGGCTGAGCCCGGGCACTGGTCCCGGCCCCCTGCGGCCGGGACCAGCGCGCGGCAGGTTCAGCTCGGGTCGATCGTCACCGCGCCGACGCCGCTCTGCACGGAGATCGTGCGCGACGACGAGCTGTCGCTGCCGATGTTGTTGACCGTCTCTGATGCACCACCGGGGATGTCGACGTCGTAGGTCTCGGTGTCGGGCACCCGGATGACCGCTTCGCCGACCCCGAGGTGGGCGATGATGCTCTCCGGCGGCTCGACCGACTCGTGGTCGAACGTGCCGACACCCATGTCGACGCGCACGGAGCGGGCCTCCGACTCGGTGATCGTCACGTCGCCGACACCCATGTCGATGTCCACGTCACCCGTGGGCCCCTCGAGGGAGACCGCGCCGACACCGTGGCTGATCTTCACCTCGGTGTCCGGCGCCACGACGACGAGCCAGTCGACCTCGCACGACGACCCACCGCCGGGACCCCGGCAGCTGGAGGTCAGGACGGTCTCGTCGCTGTTGCTCGTGACGGAGGTCCGCGGCTCCCACAGGCCCCACGTGCGGGTGATGACCGCCCGCGGCTCCTCACCGGGCTCGGCTGTGCGCACGCGCAGGTCGCCGACCTCGCCCGTGAGGCTCAGCTGGCTCGACGCGACGAGTGGGCGCTCCTGCGTCGCGGACTGCTTGAGCATCGGGCCGACGAGCGCCAGGCCGGCGAAGAGGACGAGCATCACCGTCACGAGCAGGGCGATGACCCGGATCGGGCCGACGGGCGTGCGCGACGGGGGCGCCGCGGCCGCCTGCTGCGCCGCCTCGGCCCGACGGGCCTCGCGCTCACGGGAGGCGTCGGTGCGGTAGCGCTCACGCAGCTCCGGGTCCACGGGCTCACCGGGACGCGGCGGCAGAGGGGCGGTGGGGGTGGTCGTCATCGGTCAGTCCTCCTGGTCGAGCCAGCGGAGCACGGCGAGCACGCGTCGGTGGTCGCCGTCGGCCGGGGGCAGGTCGAGCTTGGTGAAGATCGAGGTCACGTGCTTTTCCACGGCGCCGTCGGAGACGTAGAGCTCCTTGCCGATGGCGGAGTTGGTCCGGCCCTGGGCCATGAGACCGAGGACGTCGCGCTCCCGCGGGGTCAGTGAGGCGAGCGGGTCGGCGTGCCGCGCGCGGGTGAGCAGCTGGGTGACGACCTCCGGGTCGAGCACCGTCCCGCCGGCCGCGACGTCGCGCAGCGCGGCGATGAACTCGCTCGTGTCGGCGACGCGGTCCTTGAGGAGGTACCCGACCCCCTTCGACCGGGCCGCGACGAGCTCGGTCGCGTACTGCTCCTCGACGTACTGCGACAGGACCATGACGGCGATCTCGGGGTGGCGCTCGCGCACCTGGAGGGCCGCGACGATCCCCTCGGAGGTGAAGGTCGGGGGCATCCGCACGTCGACGACGACGAGGTCGGGACGGTGCTCGTCGACGGCGGCGATGAAGCTCTCCCCGTCGGGGCACGCGGCCGCGACGTCGAAGCCGGCGGACTCGAGCAGCCGCACGATGCCGTCGCGCAGCAGCACGGAGTCCTCGGCGAGCACGACCTTGGTGCGAGTCTCGGTCTGGGTCTCGTCGGTCATCACAGGCTCCGTCCGGTGCGAAGGGGGAGGGTCGCGGTCAGTGTGGTCGGTCCCCCGTCGGGGGAGGTCACCTCGAGGGTGCCGTCGACCGCGGTGACCCGTTGGCGCAGGCCGGTCAGCCCGGTGCCCCGCGTCGGGTCGGCGCCGCCGCGACCGTCATCGCTGACGACGGCGGTGAGCCGCTCGTCGTCCTTGGTCACGACGACGCTCCCGCCGGTGGCACCGGAGTGTTTGGCGACGTTGGTCAGCGCCTCGCTGACGACGAAGTAGGCGATCGCCTCCGTCGTCGGGTCGAGCCGGCCGACGTCGCGCACCTCGACCTGCACGGGCACGGCCGAGCGGGCGGCCAGGGCCGGCAGCGCGGCCTCGAGGCCACGGTCGGCGAGGATCGGCGGGACGATGCCGCGGGCGACGTGCCGCATCTCGACGATCGCCTCCTTGGCCGAGCGGTGTGCCTCGTCGACGAGCTGGGCCGCGCCCTCCGGGTCGCGGTGGATGGCCTCCTTGGCCATGCCGAGCGTCATCGCGATGGAGACCATGCGCTGCTGGGGCCCGTCGTGCAGGTCGCGCTCGATGCGGCGGCGCTCGGCCTCGACGGAGTCGACGGCCTCGCGGCGGGAGTCGGTGAGGGTGTCGACGCGGGCCGTGAGGTGCTCGACGACCTTGCGCTCGTCACGGCCGAGGAGCCAGCGGGCGAACATGACGTCGACCGAGGTGAGCAGATGGGCGACGAGCGGCATGACGACGAGGGTGACGAGCGCGATCGTCCAGGCGACCGCCAGCTGGGTGATGCCGTCGATACGGATGAGCCCGAAGATCGAGATGCCCGAGTCCGGGATGCGGCTGCCGAGCAGCGGAACGAAGATCAGCAGCAGCGCCTGGGCGAGGACCGCGAGGGTCAGCCAGCCGACGATCGTCCCCCACATCGCGTGGAGCGCCAGGTATGCGGTGCTGCGCCAGGAGTGCTGGTCGAGGAAGAGGCGCCGCCACAGCGGCTGCACGCGGCGCGGCGGCGGGTCGACGCGTCGGCCGGTGAGCGCGACGATGCGGTGGCGCTCGGCGTGGCCGATGAGGCCGCACAGCCACACGAGCGGCACGAGCAGCAGGATCCCGAGGCCGCCGGCGCTGATGAGCAGCACGGAGGCGAGGACCAAGGTCATGAGCAGCATCGCCGCGATCGAGGTGAGGGTGCTCGTCACAAGGAGCAGCACGCTGCCCCAGCCGGCGAGCCACCGTCGCGGCAGGCTGATCCGCTCCAAGGGCGGGGAGATGGTCTGGCTGGTCACGACACCCAACCTACGGAGCGGCACGGGCACGGGTCTGCCGAGTTCTCCCCCAAGACGAGGGGGGGCCTGCCCCCCCCTTCGCTGCCGGGTCGCGGGCACCGCTGCCCGGGAGCGCTGCGGACTGCCCCGCGGTCAGGCGTAGGTGCGCGCCATCTCCGTCGCCTGCGCGACATACCCCCCGCCGAAGACGATCGCGTGGACCATGACCGGGAAGAGCTGGTGCAGGCCGACCCGCTCCTGCCAGCCCTCGGCGAGCGGGGCCGCCTCGTCGTAGGCGGCGATGATGCGCGCGATGTGCGGCGCGGTGAAGAGCATGAGCATCGCCAGGTCGGTCTCGGCGTGGCCCCCGTGCGCGGCGGGATCGATGAGGACGGCGCCGCTGCGGGTCCACAGGATGTTGCCCGCCCACAGGTCGCCGTGGATGCGCGCCGGCGGTCGACCGTCGTCGAACTCACCGGACTCGAGGCGCTCCGCGACCCGCTCGAAGAGCTCCTGCTCGTCCTCCCAGAGATCGTTGGCCCGGCCGATGCGCAGCAGGTGGCGGATGCGCTGCTCGGCGAAGAAGGCCCCCCACGAGTCGGTCGGCTCGAGCGGCATCGGCAGCGGCGACTCGGCCGGCCCGATGAAGCCGTGGCTGGTCCACCGCGCCGGCGGTGCGCCGAAGGCCGGGGCGCCCGCCGCGTGCGTCGCGGCCAGCGCGACCCCGAGCGCGTCGGCCTGGACGTTGGTCGACGGCGCCGGGTCGTACTGGAGCAGGTCGATGTGGTCGAGGTCGACGTCCTGCAGCTCGGCCACCTGGGCGCCGCCGCCGTCCTGCGCCTCCGCGAGCCAGAGCAGTCCCGCCGCCTCCCAGGAGGAGTAGCCGCGCGGAGCGGCCGAGGTGTCCTTGCGGTACGTACGAGGTGGCTTCACGCCCTCAAGGATCCCACGCCCTTTTGGCCCCACGGTGGTCGAGGTGCGAAGGCCCAGCCTCGAGACCCCTGCCTTCGGCCGAAGGGAGACGCCGGCGCCCGCCGAAGTCCCTTCGTTCTCCGACGACGTCACGTCGTCGTGTCGGACTTCGGCTTTGTGTGCGCCGTCATCCCCCTGCGACCTCGTACTCAGCTCACGTTGTCGTGTCGGACTTCGGCTTTGTGTGCGCCGTCATCTCCCTTCGACCTCGTACTCGCCTCACGTCGTCGTTCGGATCGGCCCGTGGACCTCGGGGATCGCCCCACCTGTGGTGGGGCGTGGGGTCAGCGCACGCGGGGGAGGGTGCCGGTCTCGTCGACGGGGGCCGCGGTGGCGTGGGAGCCGATCTTGATCGGGCCGGTCGAGCCGGCGGAGGTCTTGCCCTCGCCGGCGATGGCGACGGCCACGGTGTCGGCGACGTCGGGGTGGAAGACGCTCGGGATGATGTACGAGGGGTTGATCTCCTCGTCCTTGACGACCGCGGCGATCGCGTCGGCGGCCCGGATGAGCATCTCGATCGTCACGTCCTCGGCGTGGGCGTCGAGCAGCCCGCGGAAGACACCGGGGAAGGCGAGGACGTTGTTGATCTGGTTGGGGTAGTCGCTGCGGCCGGAGGCGACGACCTTCGCGTACTTGGCGGCCTCCGCCGGGTCGATCTCCGGGTCCGGGTTGGCCAGGGCGAAGACGATCGGGTCGGTCGCCATGTTGTCGCGGATCCACTCGGCCTTGAGCAGGTTGGGCGCGGAGACTCCGATGAAGACGTCGGCGCCCTGAAGCCCGTCGGGGAGGTCACCGCGGATGCGACGGGGGTTGGTGCGCTCGGCCAGCTCGCGCTTGGCGCCGGTGAGCGAGTCGTCGTCGGCGGAGAGCAGGCCCTCGCGGTCGTAGACGACGACGTCGTGCGCGCCCGCGGCGAGCAGCAGCGTGACGATGGCCGAGCCGGCGGCGCCGCCGCCGGAGACGACGATGCGCACGTCCTCGAGCCACTTGTCGACGACGCGCAGCGCATTGCGCAGGGCAGCGAGCACGACGATGGCGGTGCCGTGCTGGTCGTCGTGGAAGACGGGGATGTCGAGGCTCTCACGCAGCCGCCGCTCGATCTCGAAGCACCGCGGGGCGGCGATGTCCTCGAGGTTGATCCCGCCGAAGCCGGGCGCGATCATCTCGACCGCGCGGATGATCTCCTCGGTGTCCTGGCTGGCCAGGCAGATCGGCCAGGCGTCGATGTCGGCGAACTGCTTGAAGAGCGCGGCCTTGCCCTCCATGACCGGCATGGCGGCCTCGGGCCCGATGTTGCCCAGGCCGAGGACGGCCGACCCGTCGGTGACGACGGCGACGCTGTTGCCCTTGACCGTGAGGCGCCGGGCGTCCTCCGGGTGCTTGGCGATCGCGGAGGAGACGCGGCCGACGCCGGGCGTGTAGGCCATCGACAGGTCGTCACGGGTCTTGAGCGCGACCTTGGACTTGATGGCGATCTTGCCGCCGAGGTGGAGCAGGAAGGTGCGGTCCGAGACCTTGTGCACCTTGACGCCCTCGATCGCCTCGACCGCCTCCACGAGGTCGTCGGTGTGGTTGACGTCGAAGCCGGAGCAGGTCGCGTCGACGACCAGGCGGTCGTGGCGCGAGTCGGCGATGTCGACGGCGGTGACGATGCCGCCCTGCTCGGCGATCGCGGTCGCGATGCGGCCGACGACGGCGTAGTCGGGCGAGGTGTGCAGGCGGATGGTGATGGAGTACGACGAAGGGGTTGCTGCGGGCATGTGACCAGTGTCTCACCGCTCCAGTCGCCTCGTTGCGCGAGTCCGCGGGCGCGGACGGGGCGCGGCTCGATGACGGACTCTTCCCCCTTCTCGCTGTAACGCTATACACGTGGATACGCGGGCATCGGGGAGTCCTCCCCGTGGACGGCGCGGCGAGCCACACCTACGGTCGGGAGGGATCGAAGGGGGAACATGTCAGTCACTCACGGAGCCGATGTCGAGCGCCTGCGGACCATCGCGGGAGAGCTCGGGCGATCCGCCGGCGCGATCACGAAGATCGAGCAGGCCGGCGTCGCGCAGTCCGCAGCACTGCAGGGGGCGTGGAGCGGTCAGGACCTGGAGGCGTTCGTCAGGAGCTGGGACGGCTCCCGCCGGCAACTCGTGGGGTGCGCGGACCGCCTGGCCGGCTTCGCCCAGCTGCTCCTCGAGCAGGCCGAGCAACAGGACACCGGGAGCGAGGGATCGGGCGCGGGCAGCACCGGACCGAACGGCCCCGGCACGGCGCCGGGCGCCCCCGAGGGCGCCGACCCGGACAACAACGACTCACGTGACCGTCCGCGCAAGCACATCTTCGACACCCCGAAGCCACCGGAGTACTACGAGAACCACGAGGATCCCGGGCCGGGCAATGTCGACCTGCCCGAGGGCGCGGACCCTGACGACCCGGCCATCCAGGAGATGCTCCGGACGGCGAACGGCCGCGCCGCCCTGGACTGGATGGAGCGCAACGACATCGAGATCCGGTACGACGACGACTACGACGGGGCCTACTACTCGAGCGACTCGAACACGATGACCCTCGGCAAGGGCGGCTACCGCGACCCCACGACGATCATCCACGAGGCGAACCACGCCCGCTGGGACGCCGAGGACCGCCAGGCAGACGTCGAGGAGACCACGCGCGACGAGTACGTCAACGGCAAGTACGACGAGGAGACCGACTGCGTCACCAACGAGGTCTACTACGCCAAGCAGGCACGCGAGGAAGGGATCGACGCCCCGTACTCGGTCGGCGAGCAGAAGTACGACGAGGGCTACTCGCGCGCCTACCAGGACGCGATCGATGCGGGCAGGACCCCGGACCAGGCCCACGCAGCAGGCGATGAGGCGGGCCGCGCGGAGATCCGGTACCTGTTCTCCAGTGGCTACTACAAGGCCTCCGGGTCGGGCGGGCGGACCTACGGCGACCTCAAGGGCGAGTACTGGGACAAGCAGAACGACTGGAATCCCTTCAACGGGATCTGAGATCAAACATGAGCGACGATCGGACCATGAAGCTGAGACTCACGGCCGCGGGTGTGGCACTCGCTCTCGCCCTGGGGGCCTGCTCGAGCAAGGAGGACACCATGACCGACACCATCCGGGAGGGCCTGCCGGACGACTCCACGATCGCGCGGGTCATCGACGAGCAACCCACCGAGGCACAGGTGCTCGACCTGCCGGCACTCGAGGGCTGGCGGCTCGCGGAGGTGCGCGCCACCGGCGAGCGCCCGCACGCCTGGGTCGTCGGATACCGGACCTCCGGCGACCCGAGCACCGTGGTGCTCACGGGCAACCCGGACCGGTGGTCGCAGGTCACCGCGGGCGCATCGGTGGAGGACGAGGCGGGGGCCATTGCCGTCGCCCGCGCCTGGTACGACGCGACCCGACGCACCGACGAGCTCTGGTACAGGGCCGAGTCCGTCGACGACATCGACTGGCAGCCGGTGGTCGACGAGGAGGCCGTGGCGCGACTGCAGGAGGAGTACCGCGACACCCTGACCGCGCCGACCGCCACCCGCGACGGCGACGGGTGGACCGTCACGCTGTGGAGCGTGCAGCAGCGCGACCTCGTGCGGCACGACCTGCGGATCGGGGCCGACGCCTCGGTCCACGACGAGGCCGAGACGGTCGAGCAGGCCATGCCCGTCAGCGAGGCGGTCTGACGATCTCTGCGCGCCTATCCGGGATCCGCTAGATCCGCGGATACGGTCGCATCGTGGACCCGATCACCAACCCCTATGCCCCCGGCGCCGGCCAGCGCCCGCCCGAGCTCGCCGGCCGCGACGAGCAGCTGACCCGCTTCGACGTCGTGCTCAAGCGCATCGTCAGCGGCCGGCCGGAGCGCTCGCTCGTGCTCACCGGACTACGGGGCGTCGGCAAGACCGTGCTGCTCAACCAGCTGCGCTCGGCCGCCGTCCGGGCGAAGTGGGGCACCGGCAAGCTCGAGGCGCGTCCCGAGCAGGGGCTGCGCCGTCCCTTGGCGAGCGCCCTGCACCAGGCGGTGCGCGAGCTCGGGCACACGCAGGCGGAGGAGGTCGAGCACGTCCTCGGCGTCATCAAGTCCTTCGCCCAGCGCGACGCGAAGCCGGGGACCAAGCTGCGTGAGGTGTGGAACCCCGGCATCGACGCCCCGGCCGTGAAGGGGCGTGCCGACTCGGGTGACATCGAGATCGACCTCGTCGAGCTCTTCACCGACGTCGGTGGGCTGGCGGCCGACCTCGGGCGCGGGGTGGCCGTCTTCATCGACGAGATGCAGGACCTCGGCCCGGAGGACATCTCGGCGATCTGCGCGGCCTGCCACGAGATGAGCCAGTCCGGGCTGCCGCTCATCGTCGTCGGCGCCGGGCTGCCGCACCTGCCGGCCGTGCTGTCGGCCAGCAAGTCGTACAGCGAGCGGCTCTTCCGCTACCAGCGCATCGACCGGCTCGCGCGCGAGGAGGCCGACCGGGCCCTCACCGCGCCCGCGGCCGACGAGCTCGCGGAGTACGAGCAGGAGGCGCTCGACGCGCTCTACGTCGCGACGGGCGGGTACCCGTACTTCATCCAGGCCTACGGCAAGGCGGTGTGGGACCAAGCGCCGCAGTCGCCGATCCGCGCCGAGGACGTGCGGGTCGCCTCCCCCGAGGCCGAGTCGGAGCTGGCGGTCGGGTTCTTCGGCTCGCGGTACGAGCGGGCGACGCCCGGCGAGCGGGAGTACCTACGCGCCATGGCCGATGTCGCGGCCGAGATCGCGGCGAAGGGGGAGGAGAGCCTCGACGACATCGAGTCCGTCCTCACCTCGGCCGTCGCCACCTCGCTCGGCAAGAAGCCGCAGTCCCTCTCCCCCGCCCGTGACGCGTTGCTGAAGAAGGGCCTGATCTACTCCGCCGAGCGCGGCCGGATCGCCTTCACCGTCCCGCACTTCGGGCGGTACCTGCGCGAGCAGACGTGACCCGTCCCGGGTGGCGTGCGACAGACTGCCCCGGCACGGGAGGCTCTCCACATGAAGACATTCGAGGCACACGGCCACCTCGGCACGACGGCCAGCATCGGAGGCTGGGCGATGCGTCTCGGAGCGGTGCTCGCCGGAGCGCTCTTCCTCGTCCTCGGGCTCACCGGAGTCATCCCACTCTTCGACGGGTGGTTCTGGCCGGCCTTCATCGCGCTGGGCGTGCTCGCGATGGTCTTCGTCGACCCACGCGAGCTCACCAAGACGACCGCCCTCTACACGGCGCACCCCCTGCTCGAGCTCGACGAGGGCGGCCTCGCGTATGCCGGTAGCCGCTTCCCCGCCCACGCGATCACTGGCGTCCTGCGGGCGGACCTGGGCCCACAGGAGGAATCGTCGCGGTACAAGAGGGGCGACGCCTTCTACGTCCACTTCGACCCGTCCCATCTCGATGCCTCCCGCCGCGACGGCCTCATCGACACGCGCCGTCGGCGGCTGGTGATCCAGCCGGGCGACTTCGCCGATCCCGTCCCGATGTCACGCGCCCTGGTCACGCACCTGGAGACGCTCGGCGTGCGCTAGGTCGACTGCGGTTCCTTGCAAGGAGACCTCACGCGCGCAGAGAAGGACCTCACCTGACCCTCCCGTCACTGGGTCTGTCGGTGCTCGGGGCATCGGCGCGACCCCTGACAGGATGACCCGCATGCGAGCGGTGGTCATCGACGGCGTCCGAGCCCAGCCCGAGGTCCGGGAGGTGGACTCCCCCTTCGCTCCCGAGGGTGGGGTGGTCGTGCAGGTCATGGCGACCGGGGTCTGCCGCAGCGACTGGCACGCGTGGGCGGGGCACGACGACATCGCCTGGCCGCACGTGCCCGGCCACGAGCTCGCAGGCGTCGTCTCGCAGGTCGGCGCGGGCGTGCAGCGGTGGCGCGTCGGGGACCGGGTGACGGTCCCCTTCGTCTGCGGCTGCGGGCGCTGCGACTGGTGCGCCGCCGGCGACGCACAGGTCTGCCCGGACCAGGAGCAGCCGGGCTTCACCCAGTGGGGATCCTTCGCCGAGCAGGTGGCACTGCATGCGGCCGACACCAACCTCGTCGCGCTCCCGGAGAGCGTCGACTTCGCGACGGCGGCGAGCCTCGGGTGCCGCTTCGCCACCGCCCACCGTGCCCTGGTCGCCCGCGCACGAGTGACGAAGGGAGAGTGGGTCACCGTCGTCGGCGCCGGCGGGGTCGGGCTAAGCGCGGTGATGATCGCCCGGTCGCTCGGCGCCCGGGTCGTCGCCGTCGACCGCAACCCCGACGCCCTTGCTCTCGCAACGGAACTCGGCGCCGAGCACACCGTGCTCACCGACGGTCGGGACGTCGCGTCGATCGTCGCCGACCTGACCGGCGGTGGCAGCCACGTGTCCGTCGACGCCGTGGGCAGCGAGCAGACCTGCGCCGACGCGATCCTCAGTCTGCGCCGGCGCGGCCGCCACGTGCAGGTCGGGCTGCTGCCACCGGTCGACGGGCACCCGAGGGTGCCGATGGCCCGTGTCATCGGGTGGGAGCTCGACCTCCTCGGCAGCCACGGGATGGCGGCCGTCGACTACCCGGGGATGCTCGCGCTCATCGAGTCGGGTGCGCTGCAGCCGCAACGGCTCATCGAGCGGACCATCGGACTGGAGGAGGCGGCCGCACTGCTGCCCGGCTTCGACTCCGCGACCGTCGCGGGGATGACGATCGTCGACCCGACGCGCTGAGTCCCGGGTCGCCTGGGGCGGAGGCCCCCTTCGGCCGCCGCGACCCACGGCGCTCGTGGGAGTCTGGTCGGAACCGTCCCACGATCGGAGGACCGCATGGCCGCCTTCACCTGGCTGCCGGCCAATGAGGCGAGCGCCGCGGACGTCGAGGCCGTCTTCGCGACCGGCGGTGCGCGCAAGTGCCGCTGCCAGGCCCTCAAGGTGCCCGGCTGGATCTGGCGGGACAGCACCCAGGAGGAGCGAGAATCCTCGCTGCGCGAGCAGACCGCCTGCGGCACCCCCGGCCCGACCTCGGGCCTCATCGGGTACGTCGACGACGAGCCGGCGGGCTGGGTGGCCGTCGAGCCCCGCGAGGACTACCCCCGCCTGTGGAGCCGCAAGCAGGCGTGGATGCGGATGGATCCGGAGCTCGAAGGGGTCTGGTCGGTGACCTGCTTCGTCGTGCGCAAGGGCCACCGCCGCGTGGGTCTGACCTACGAGCTCGCCGACGCCACCGTCGCCTACGGCAGGCAGGTCGGCGCCCGGGTCCTCGAGGGCTATCCGATCGAACCGGCGCCGGGCAAGACCGTGATCTGGGACGAGGCGTCGGTCGGGCTCGTGCAGGTCTTCGTCGAGGCCGGCTACGAGGTCGTGGCCTCCCCCACCCTCAGGCGGCGGGTTGTACGGCGGGTGCTGGAGCCGGAGCGTGACTGAACGCCATCAGAGCGGCAAAGGAGGCAAGGAGCCGGTCGTGGCGGCCACGTCGCACCAGGACTGGTTCCCCCCCTTCGCCTCACTCGTCGGCGAAGGTGACCGTGAAGGATGTGCTGCCGAAGTCCACCCGGCTCTCGCCGATCTTGAGCGCCCGCAGCTCGCCGACGTTGGCGACGTCGATCGTCAGGGACTCGGTGTCATCGGGGACGCTCACCACGACATCGTCGGTGCTCGGTGACCACAGACGCCCCTCTTCCACCAGCGGCTCGGCGTCCCCGACCGTCCACGTCAGCGTGGCATTGCGCTTCGACCAGCCGCTGTCGTTGGAGTCATAGGACAACTCGGAGTCGAGGATGAACCACATGCTGCCCGGCTCGGCCCAGCCCTGCGAACCGATCTGCGGCGGCACGTACGGCGTGATCCGCGCGGACCGCATCCGGATGTCACTGGTGTAGGTGCGGCCGTCACCGACCGACTTCGGCCCGTAGGAGAGAACGTCGGTGAGGTCCTGGTCGATGACCGGCCGCAGGTAGACGTCCGTCAGCGGGTCGGCGACGCGGGCGAGGGTGGGGATGTCGAAGACCTGCTCGTGTCCGTCGGCGGTGACGACCAGCTGGGAGCCCTCACCCCCGCTCGGCAGGCTGACGAGGAAGGTGCCCTCACCCTGGTCCAGCTCCTCCACCAGACGCTTCGTGCCGTTGCTGTCCACGTGCAACTCCGTGGCCGGGGTCTGGTCGTCCTCGTTGGGCACGTAGCCGTACTCGATGACGTAGAACTCCTCGCCACTGGCCGGCGTGTAGGCCGGCTCGGCCCCACCGATCAGGGTGCCCGGGACGGAGTCCGCCGTCGACACGGCCTGAATCGTCAGCGTGCCGTCCGGGGTCCCGAAGGTCCCGGCCTTGACATCCCCCGCGCTCGTGCTCGCCACGTCCGTGGTCAGGGCAGGGACGAGCAACCCGGCCTCGGCCGACGCGGCCGGCGCCGCGTCGGCCGCCGCGCTCGCATCCCCGGATGGGCTGCCCTGCGTCGCCGGACTCGCGGCCACGGTGACGGTCTCGGCAGCCGGCGCGGGCTCTTCCCCGGACCCGCACCCGGCGAGCACCATCGCTGCCAGGCTCGTCGTGGCGATCAGGAGTGGTCGTGTCTGCATGGCAATCCTCTGGCGGCGCATGGAGGAGCCGGCGTGGCCCTCGCTTCCGGCGACAGAGTAGGGAGCGAGATCGGCTATGTACCGCACTCGGACACCTTCCCGAACGACTCCGAACAGGCTCGGACGATCGCGAACACGCTGGTCGCGGGCTAGAGTCGCGACGCACAGGACGGTGCGACGTCGCTGTGCACCCAAGAGGGTCAATCGGGCCCGGTATGGCATGTGGGGAGCAGCATGAGCGGGACAGGTCACCCTCGTGGCGGTCACGGTGTCGACCAGATCGTGCGCGACCTCCAGGTGCTGCGCGCCACCGCCGGCGCCCCCTCCTATGCGGAGATCGTGCGTCGGGTGACCGCCGCCCGTCAGGAGCGCGGCCTGAGCGAGGCGGTGGCCCGGCCGGCCCGCACCACCGTCTACGACGCCTTCCGCCCGGGCCGCGCCCGTCTCGACCCCGAGCTCGTGGCCGACATCGCCGAAGCCCTCGACGGTGATGCCGCCTCCTTCCGCCGGCGATGCCTGACCACCCGCCTCGCCGTGGAGACCACCGGGCGCCACGCCGCGACGGACCTGGCGCCCGACGATTCGGCCACAGTCGGGACAGATCCGGTCGACCCAGGTGAGAGCGTGAAGGAGACGGACGCCCCGCCCCGGGCCACGAAGGACCCGACCGAGACACCCGGGTCACCACGCCTGCGGCACCCGCTCGTCCTGACCCTCGCCTGCCTCGTGACCAACCTGCTCGGCTACGTCGTGGTGGACGTCTTCCACCTCCCCTTCTTCCTCGACATGACCGGGACGGGCATCGCAGCCATTGCCCTCGGCCCCTGGTACGGGGTTGCCGTCGCCATCGCGACCCACGTGGTCGGGACGACCGTCCACGGCGCCGAGACCCTCCCCTTCCTCCTGGTCAACGTCCTCGGCGCACTGATCTGGGGCCTTGGTGTGCGCTCCCTCGGCTGGGGGAGCTCACTCGGCCGGTACCTCGCCCTGACGATCGTCGTCGCCACGGCCTGTACGGCCCTGGCCGCACCGATCCTGCTGCTCCTCTTCGACGGGGACAACGGGCATGAGGCCTCACTGGTCGACACGCTCGTGGACTTCGGCGCGCCACACGCGCTCGCCGTCTACGGCGCCAACCTCTTCATGTCGATCGTCGACAAGCTGATCTCCGGGTTCCTCATCCTCGCGGCCGTCGCTGCGGTGAGTCGGCGGGTCACCATCCCGGGCGGACGGCTCTTCCACGCGCTCGGCTCCCTCGAGCGCAGCGCCCCCGCCACCGTCGCGGCGCCCGTAGTGGCGAAGGACCCACCGGCGCCGCCCGCCTGACCTGCCGCGGTATCAGCCGTCGAGACCGGCCCAGGGATCCTCGCGCTGCCAGAGCCGGGGCAGGTGGAGGGCGACGCCGTCCTCGTCGGCGAGGCGTCCGAGGACGTTCATGGTGATGTCCAGGTCGTCGCCCGCGTAGGGCAGTGCGTGCAGCGGCCGGTCGAGCGGGCGGAAGAAGTCGTCCCAGTGGATCAGCACCACCCGGCGCGCCCCGACGGCCCGGACCGTGTGCTCCCAGTAGGCCTCGAGGTACTCCAGCGGCTGCACCCCCAGCTGCCCGACGCCGAGGTAGGCGACCTCGGCGTCGTGGCCGGCGAGCGACCCGGGCACGTACCCGGCGCTGCCCTGGAGCAGCGCGGTCCGACCGCTGCGGTGGGTGAGCAGGATCGACCACGCCTCCCCGCAGCGGTACGCGCCGACCTTGGCCGGCGGGGTCACGGGCGCGTCGATGGTGCCCGGGAAGCGGTCCGGTGGGCAGTGGCTCGACGCGACGAAGGTCAGCGAGAAGGCGCCGCACTCCACCGTGTCGCCGGACGCGACGACGCGGATGCGGTCGGGGGCGAGACCGCCACCGACGCCCACGTTGGCGGTCGACTCACCGCCGATGAGGAGGGCGCCCGTGCGGTCGGCGACGACGGCGGAGTCGAGGGCGTGGTCGTAGTGGCTGTGGACGGGCATGACGGCATCCAGCCCGTCGAGGCCGGCATCACCGAGAGCCCGGTCCAGGGCTGCGTCGATGCGGTCAAGGTGGGGCGCGACCTTGCCCAGGCCCACCTGGAGCAGTCCCGGCCGGGAGAAGAACCCATCGGTCATCACCGCGGAGTCCCCGTCCTGGACGAGCAGCGTCGAGACCCCCAGGAAGGTCACCGCCAACCGACCCTCCCCAGCGACCGGGACGTCGTGGCGGGAGGCGAAGGTGGCGAGGTCCGGACGGCCGGGCTTGAGACGCATCCGGTCAGCGTATACAGCCCCCGATGCGCAGGGAGGGCCCTCGCTCATGCCTGTGACCCGGCCCATCCGGGGCCGGGTGCGGGGCGTGGTGGCTAGGTGTGCCAGGTGACGCCGGAGGAGGTGACGGTGGCGGTCAGGCCGTGGGCGTGGACCTTGGTGTGGTGGCGCTCGCAGAGCAGCGCGGCGTTGTCGAGGTCGCTCGCGCCGCCGAGGGACCAGTACTGGAGGTGGTGGGCGTCGCTCCAGTGGGCAGGCATGGTGCAACCGGGGTAGGTGCAGCCGCCGTCGCGCAGGTACAGGGCCCGCTTCTGGCCGGGGGTGAAGTAGCGGGCGGCTCGGCCGAGGTCGAGGAGCTCGCCGTCGGTGCCCAGGATCGCGGGGACGATCCCGGCCTCGCAGGCCAGCTTGCGCACGGCGGTGGGCGCCAGGACCTGCCCGGTAGCGGTCAGCCCTCCGGCGTGCCCGGGCCGGTGGCACCCTGCGGGTCCGCTCGAGCCTCCGCTCGAGCCTCCGGCGGTGGCGCCATGTGGACCGAAGGGGGTCGCGCCGGGCCCGAAGGGGATCAGCCCCGTCCCGAAGGGGTGGGCGGGCAGGTCCTGGCCGCAGGCCCCGCACCGGCCGGTGGCCAGGTCGCTGGTCAGCGCGGCGAGGCTGATGGTGACGAGCACCTGGGCCTTGTCGCTCTTGGGCGCCTGTCCGGGCGAGGAGACCCCGCGCCCGACGATGGCCAGCAGCGCGTCGGCGCGGCGGCGGGCCGGGGTGCGCTCGTCGGGTTCGCCGTCGGGGCCTTTGACCGGGTCGGACAGCGCCGCGACCGCGGCGTCGATGATCGCGGCGCCCTCGGGGTCCAGGACGAGCTTGTACCGGGTCATGCCGCACGCGTCGGTGTGCTGGGTCAACGACCGGGACGCCTTCTGCCGCTCATCCTCGTCGCGCTGGTCCTTGTCCGGGCGCAGCATCCGGGTGGTCATCGAGATGCCGGCGGCCAGCTTCTTTTCGTCCAGGCCGGGCACCCGCTGGGTCACGCGCCCGTCCGGCCCGGTGGCGACGATGTCGTCCTTGGCCCCGGCCAGCAGTTGCGCCAGGTCCTGCTGGAGCAGCTGCGGGTCGGCCACCCGCTCCACGCCCTGGTGGAAGCGCACCAACTGATCGGCCTTGCCCAACGGCAGCTCCCCGGCGGCGAACGCCCCCAGCACCCCCGAGAGCCCCTCCACGCGGGGCGCGGCGCCGGCACCGTCCGCACCGCCCTCCCCGTCCGTCGAGGCAGTCCCGTCGTCAGCCCCGGACGCGTCGTCAGCCCCGGTCGCACCCGTCTGCCCGGCCCCATCAGGACCGGTCGCCGCTGCGGGGTCCGGGGAGGTCGGGGTCAGCGGTCCACTGGTCGAGCCAGTGGCGGCCTTGGCCAGGCGGACCACCGACGCGGCGTGGCGGATCGTGGGGCGCGGGGCGCGGCGACCCTCGTGGACACCGACCCAGTCGGTGGGCGACCACGAGGACTGCGTCGGCAGGCCCCGCGTCACGCCCTCACGCACCACCGCGACCTCGGCCACCTCCAGCAACTGCCGGAGCTGCCCGATCACGGCCAAGGCCTCCGCGACCTCCGCGTCGGGCAGCTGCCACACGCTGTCGGTGTCACTCGATATCAAGGACCGCAGCGCATCCCGCAGCCCCGGGACCACTCCCGGATCCGCGTACCGCACCGTCGCCTCTGACATACCTCGATCGTATGTACGACCACCGACAACGCTCCGGTGCCGAGACGACCTGGGGACAAGCACTCCCTTCGACCCGCAGATGTGGACAGTCGACCCCTCGATGTGGACACGTCGACCCGCGGATGGGGACGAGGTGGCCCCTCCGCGACGACCACCGGCGAGGACGACGACAGGGTCTACCGTGGTCGCATGAGCACCGTGCCGGGGGAACTGTGGGAGTGCCCCCTCGACGTCAGCGCGCTGGCCTGGGAGTCGGTCGGTGCCGCCGTGACCGCGTCGCGGGAGCTCGCAGCACGACGCGGATCGGCGGGCGACGTCGCCACCACTCCCGACCTCATCAGGTGCTCATTCGCCGCGGTGGAGAGGCTGCTCGTCGACGGCCGCAAGCCCGAGGTCTGGGCGCCACTGTCGGGCTTCTTCGAGGCCGCCGACGGATGGGTCCGCCTGCACGGCAACTACCCCCACCACGCCGCGGCGATCACGGCTGCCTACGACGTCACCGAGCGCGCCGACCTCGAGCGTGTCCTCGCGAGCACCCCGGCTGCCGAGATCGAGGCGACCATCACCGACCACCGGGGCATCGCCACGGTCGTGCGGACACCGGACGAGTGGCGCGCGCACCCCCATGGCGCGGCCACGGCCGACGAGCCGTGGACCACCACGACCACGACGAGCAAGCGGTCCCCCCTTCGTCCCGCCGGGGCTGCCATGGAGGGCCTGCGGGTCCTCGACCTCACCCGGGTCATCGCCGGCCCGACGTGCTCGCAGCTCCTCGCCTGCCTGGGCGCCGACGTGCTCCGGGTCGACCCACCGCAGCGGCCCGAGCTGCTCGACGCCCACCTGTCCAACGGGATGGGCAAGCGTTCGACCGAGCTCGACCTGCGCACCGACGCGGCCCGCCTGCACGAGCTCGTCGCCACCGCCGATGTCGTGCTGCTCGGATACCGCCCCGGGTCGTTGGCCCCCTTCGGCCTCGACCCGCAGACCCTGGCGGCCGACCGGCCCGACCTCGTCATCGCCTCCCTCTCGGCGTGGGGCGAAGGGGGGCCGTGGGCGCAGCGCTCCGGCTTCGACTCCATCGTCCAGGCCGCGTCGGGGATCGCGGTCCGGTGCGGCTCCGCGGACCGTCCCGGCGCGCTGCCCGTGCAGGCGCTCGACCACGCGAGCGGCTACCGCATGGCCGCGGGCGTCATGTCCCTGCTCGCGCAGGGGCGCGGCGGGATCGTCCGCGTCAGCCTGCTCGGCGCCGCCCGCGACCTCCTCGCCGCCCCGGTCGTGGACCGTCCGCTGCTGCCGAGCACCGACTGCGTCGTGCAGGTCGACTCCCCGTACGGACCCCTGACGACCGTCCCGCCACCCATCACGCTGGAGGGACGGACCCTCGAGCAGCCGGTGGCCGGCTACGCGAGCGCACCCGCCGCTTGGGCCTGACCGGCCTGCGAGACGCGTCACTCCCACCGCGCGCGACCCCCAGGATCTGGTTACTCTCGAGTCACTAACTCACCAACGGCGGTGATCGGAGAGCGTCCGGCGCCGCTTCGGAGGTCCCGATGCACCCCAGTCGTCGCTCGCTCATCGCCGGTGCCACCGGCGCCGCCGCCTCGGCCGCCGCGCCCACCACGGCCCGCGCCGCCGCCGCACCTGAGGACCCCGGCCCCACCCTCGTCGATCGGCTGGCCCACACCAAGCACCGCGCCGTGGTCCCCGAGATCTTCACGGCACCACCACGGATCGCCTCCCACACCGACGTCATCGTCATCGGGACCGGATTCGGCGCGAGCGTCGCCGCGCTCCGGCTCGGCCGGGCCGGCGCCCGGGTCGCGATGCTCGAGCGCGGCTCCCGCTGGCCGCACGACCCGTGGCGACCGATCCATGCCGGCGACACCGCCCTGGACGGGCGCGCCATCTGGCACAAGCGCACCTTCGAGGACCTGCTCGGCCTGCCGCATCCCGTCGACCGCTTCGGCGGCGTCTTCGACGACACCGTCTACGAGCACCTGCGCGTCTGGCGCGCCGCAGCCGTCGGTGGTGGCTCCATCGTCTTCACCGGCGTGCTGCTCGAGCCGCCGAAGCAGTACTTCGAGCACCTCTTCGGCACGACCGTCAGCCAGCGCGAGATGCACGAGAAGTGGTATCCGAGGGCCCGCGCCATGCTCAAGGCCTCCCCGATGCCGGACGACGTCTACAGGTCCGCCCCCTTCGGCCACTCCCGGCGCTGGGACCGGCACGTCCGCAACGCCGGCTACGAGACCACCAAGCTGGACGGCATCTGGGACTGGGACGTCGTCCGCCAGGAGCTGCAGGGTCGCTCGCGCCGGTCGGCCACGATCGGGGAGAGCAACTACGGCAACGCCAACGGCGCCAAGCGCGACCTCACCCTCAGCTACCTGCCGGCGGCGGAGGCCACCGGCCGGGTGCGCATCCACCACTGGCACGTCGTCGACCGGATCGGGCGCGACCGCCGCGGCCGCTACACCGTCGACCTGCGGATCCTCCACCCCACCGGCGCGGTGCTGGAGGAGCGGACCGTCACCTGCGACCGGCTCGTCCTCGGCGCCGGCAGCATCGGCACCTCCGAGCTGCTCGTGCGCGCCCGGTCGGAGGGCACGCTCCCGCGCCTCGACGACTCGGTCGGCGAGGGCTTCGGCACCAACGGTGATGCGGCGATGGTGCAGTTCCTCGGGCTCTCCGGTGGCCTGTCCCAGGGCTCGCCCTCCGCCTCGACCATCCTCGACCGGACCGGCGACATCCCCGCCCGCATGGAGAACTGGTACAGCCTCGGCCTCCAGGTCAACGGCGGCATCCTCGGCTCGCTCGGCATGGCGATGGACCCAACGCGCGCCCGATTCGTCCACAGCGCGGCCAAGGACGACGTCATCGTCGACTGGCCCAAGGACGGCAACAAGGGCGCCGAAGAGGCCCTGCGCGCCATGCAGGACAAGATCGCCGAGGCCAATGGCGTGGGGACGGGCGTGCCGATCCTCCTGCCGGACGTCGGGACGAGCTTCACCGCGCACCCCCTCGGCGGCGCGGTCCTCGGTGAGACCACCGACAACTACGGTCGGGTCAAGGGCTACCCCGGTCTCTACGTCATGGACGGCGCGGCGATCCCAGGGAGCACCGGCACGGCCAATCCGTCCCTGACGATCACGGCGCTCGCCGAGCGCAACATCGCCAAGGTCATCGCCGACGGTCGGTAGGACCAACGGCAACGGGACGAAGGGGGGCGACCCGCGCCCTTCGCAGGTGGCGGGACGTCGGTGCTCGCGCGTCGATCGGCTCAGCGCAGCAGATCCACCCCGGGCCCCTCGAGGTCCTTGAGCGCCGCGTCGCGACCGGAGATCGCCATGAGCAGATTGAGCGCCGACCCGCGCACCTGGGGGCCGTCGCCGATCGTCACGTCGAGGTCGGTCGCGTGGAGGGTCACCCGCTCGGCGCGCTGACGGGCGCCACCGAGTCCCTCGGACACTCGGGCCTGGTAGCGCAGCGCGCGCTCGACGCCCTCGGCCGAGTAGTCGTGCCAGATGCCGAGCGGGCGACGGATGTCCTCACCGTGGAGGACCTCCTCGACGAGCCGGCTGTCGACCGGGGCGGGCGGGCCGCTGCGCCGCGGTGCGACCTCGCGCAGCCGGCTGAGGGTCTCCCGGGGGGTGGCGCCGCGCTGCCGCTCCATGCCCTGCTGGTTCTGCCGGTCGAAGTTGCCTCGCGCCCGCGCCATCGCCCACACCACGCCGACCGGGGTGGCGAGCGCGTTGTCGACGAGGTGGGCCGCGACGTCGTGGACGCTCCAGCCCGCGCAGAGCGACGGGGTGCGCCACTGCTCGTCCGTCAGCGCCTCGAGGTCGGCGGCCAAGGCGGCACGCTCGGCATGGACGAGTTCCCAAGCATCGGTCATGGGTTCAGCCTGCCAGCCTTCGAGACGGTTGCTGCGCAACCTCCTCAGGCACCGTGGTCACGGTTGCTGCGCAACCTCCTCAGGCACCGTGGTCACGGTTGCTGCGCAACCTCCTCAG
>NZ_BCSQ01000009.1 GCF_001570945.1 Janibacter anophelis NBRC 107843 | reverse complement strand
CCCGTGAGAGGGCGTCCTCGCCGAGCCACTGCGTCATCGGCGGGATGTCGGTGAAGTACCGCGCGACGTAGGGGTCGACAAGGGACCGGTCGTCCGGCCCCCAGAAGCCGGCGGCGATGGCGACGAGCTCGTAGTTGCTGCGCTCCCGGTTGGTCGTCAGGTCCGCCCACGCAGCCGCCTTGGCCTCGGCCGTCGGGATCGCGGCGCGCGCCGTGAGGGACCCGAGCTGGCCCGTCATCGTCTGGTCCTGCTCGAGGGCCGTCGCGATCTCCGCCTCGCCGATCAGGCCGCGACGGCTGAGCTGGCCGAGCAGGATCCACCTGAAGTCGGCATCCCCCTCGAGCCCGGCCGGCAGGTCGCGCCCGTGCGCCCACGGCACGAGCCGCCCGTCGACGTCGTCGCTCGTGCGGGCCACGAGCCGGGCGGCGTGCAGGGCGCGGGAGGAGCCCGGCTCCGCCTCGGCGAGGACCCTCTCGCCCACCTGCGCCATGCGGGCGCGGGCAGCGTCCTGCTCCTCCAGGGGCAGGAGCACGCGGATGACCCGGTTGGTCAGGTGCATCCCGGCGCGGGAAAAGATCGAGTCATTGGTCTCGACGGGCAGGGCGGCCTCGCCGAGGTCGACGAGCAGGCGCGGGTCGACCTGCGCCAGGGCGACCCCGTCGCGCAGCCCCACCCACAGCACCGCGCGGGCCTGATCGTCGGCCATGCGCGGCAGCTCGGCCGGCAGGGCGGCCAGTGAGGCCTCGTCGAGGATCGGCGTGGCCCAGGTGAGGTCCCCGGCGTTGGGCAGCACGAGCGCCGCCTCCAGGTCGAGCCCGTCGACCTGCTGGCTCGCGGCGTCGAGGGTCAGCGCGGTGCGGGAGGTCTCGCGGCCGTCGGTGTACGTCGCGATGTCGAAGGCGTGCGGCCGGTCGGCGGGGTGCGCGGCCGGGGCCGTGCGGGTCACCTCGCCCGAGCGGTCGACCGCGATCGCGTCGACGCCCGCCGTCTCGAGCCACGCCGCGCTCCACACGTCGAGCGGGCGACCGGCGGCCTGCTCCATCGCGGCGAGGAAGCCGGCGAGGGTGCCGTTGCCGAAGGAGTGCTGCTCCAGGTAGCTACGGATGCCGGCGAGGAAGGCGTCGTCACCGATGTACTCGATGAGCTGGCGGATGACCGCGGCGCCCTTGGCGTAGGAGATCCCGTCGAAGTTGGCCAGGGCCGACTTCGCGTCCGGCGCCGGCGACCCGGCGACCGGGTGGGTCGACGGGGCCCGCTCCGCGCCGTAGCCCCACGACTTGCGCGACATCGTCGAGTCGACCCACGCCTCGGTGTACTCCGTCGCCTCGACGAGACACCGGTGGGCCATGTACTCGGCGAAGGACTCGTTGAGCCACAGGTCGTCCCACCACTGGGGGCTCACGAGGTCGCCGAACCACATGTGCGCCATCTCGTGGCTGATCGTGTTGGCCCGGGTCAGCAGCTCGTCCCGACCCACCGCCCCGCGGAAGAGGTAACTGTCGCGGATGACGACGCACCCGGGGTTCTCCATCGCGCCGGCGTTGAACTCCGGGACGAAGACCTGGTCGTAGTCGTCGAAGGGGTAGCGGATGCCGAAGATCGAGTGGAAGTAGTCGAAGCTGCGCCGGGTGACCTCGAACATCTCCGGGGCGTGCTCGCGCAGCTGGGTCTCCAGCGAGCGGCGGGCCCACATCCCGAGGCGGATGCCGTCGTGCTCCTCGGTCAGGCCGACGTAGGGGCCGGCGCACAGCGCGACGAAGTAGGTCGACAGCGGCTTGGTCTCGGCGAGGTGCCACACGCCGCCGTCGGCGACGTCCCCGGCGCCGTTGCCGATGACCTGCCAGTCGCCGGGCGCCTTGACGCAGACGGCGTAGGGCGCCTTGACGTCGGGCTGGTCGATGCAGGCGAAGACGGCCGGGGCCGCGTCGAGGAAGAGGTGGCTGAAGACGTAGTCCTCCCCGTCCGCCGGGTCGGTCGTGCGGTGCAGCCCCTCGCCGTCGTGGCTGTAGGCCATCGTCGCCTCCACCTCGACGACGTGCTCGCCGGCGGTGACCTCGAGCGGCAACCGCCCCTCGGCGAGCCGGGCGACATCGATCGGCGCGCCGTCGAGGGTCGCCCGGTGCAGCTCACGAGGCTTGACGTCGACGAAGGTGACGCCCTCCCCCTTCGCGCTCAGGTGGATGCGGGTCACGGAGCCGAAGACCTCCGGCCCCCGGTCGAGGTCGAGCTCGACCTCCATCCGGGTCACGGAGAGCAGGTCGGCGCGGGCGATGGCTTCGTCACGGGTCAATGAGGGCACGACGGCATCCTGTCATCGACCGCGCGCGAGGTGGCCGGTCCGGGCCCCTCGTCCGCACGGCTGCGCGTCCGGCACCCGCACGGTCACATGGTGGACGTCACGGTCCGTTCGGGTGGCCGCCTCCCGTCCCAGCATGTCTACTGGTGGGTAATGACATCGTCGTCAACGCCGGGAGGCACCGTGTCGGACCACCGTCCCACCGCCGAGGGCACCACGGGGCCCAGCCGCCGCAGCTTCATGGGATACGTCATCGCCGGGGCCACGCTCGCGACCGGCGCGGAGATGACGCTCGGCAGCGAGCGGGCCGACGCCGTTGTCCCGACGCCGCCCGGCCCCGCGGAGATCCTCGACCTCAACGACCTGCTGACGCTGGCCGCCGCGCCCACGGCCAACCTCATCACCGTCACCATCGGCACCGACGGGCGCGCCTCCTTCGCCCTCCCCCGGGCCGAGGTCGGGCAGGGGATCATCACGTCGACGACGATGATGATCGCCGAGGAGCTCGAGCTGCCGATGGACCGGATCGACGTCACGCTGGCGCCGGCGCGGCCCGAGCTGATGTTCAACCAGCTGACCGGTGGGTCCAACACGACGATCTCGACATACACGCCGATCCGGGTCGCGGCCGCGCTCGCCAAGCAGCAGCTGCTCGAGGCGGCGGCCATCGTCCTCGGCGACAGCGTGGACGCGCTCGTCGCCAAGGCCGGGGTCGTCACCGGCCCCAGCGGGCAGAGCGTCGGCTACGGCGACCTGACGGTCAAGGCCGCGGTGAGCGACACCCTGCGCGCCCGGGTCACCCTCAAGACGCGCACCGAGCACGCGGTCATCGGCACCCCGCAGGGTCGCACCGACGCCCGGGACGCCGTCACCGGCGCCAAGAAGTTCGCCATGGACCTCGACGTCGCCGACGCCCTGCCGACGATGGTCGCGCGCCCACCGACCCACAACGGCGAGCCCGTCCTGCTGCGCAACCGCGCCGAGGTGCTCGAGATGCCCGGCGTCACCGACGTCGCGAAGATCCCGACCGGCATCGCGGTGCGCGCCAGGACCTTCGGCCAGTGCATCGACGCCATCCGCGTCATGGACATCGAGTGGACGGGCGGCCCGCTCGCCGGCGAGTCCGACGAGACGATCCTCGCGAAGGTCAAGCGGGCCGAGGCGCCGATGGTCGTGCCCAAGGTGCCCCTGCTCGCCCAGCAGGTGGATGCCGAGTTCACCTTCCGCTTCCGCAGCAACTCCTCGCTCGAGCCCAACTGCGCGATCGCCGACGTGCGGGCCGACTCCGCCGAGATCTGGGGCTCGATGAAGTCCCCCGTCGTCGCCCAGGAGGAGATCGCCGTCGAGCTCGGCCTGCCGGTCTCGAAGGTGAGCGTCCACGTGACCGAGGGCGGCGGCTCGTTCGGACGCAAGCTCTTCCACGACGCCGCGCTCGAGGCGGCCCGCATCTCCCGGACCATGGGCAAGCCGGTCCGTCTCATGTGGCACCGGGTCGACGAGCCCCGGCAGGGCCGGCTGCACCCGCTGGCCACCTCCCGGGTGCGCGCCACCCATCTCCTGGGCGAGGTGCTCTCCTTCGAGCAGCGCCACACCAGCGTCCAGACCGACTTCGGTCACGGCCTCGGCGAGATCATCACCGCGCAGGCGGCCAAGCTGCCCGTCGGCGGCAACCTGAGCTTCGCGCAGACGATCTTCACGCTCACGCAGGAGGTCCCGTACAACTTCGGGGCGGTCACCCAGCTGCTCAGCGAGACCGACGACCGGTTCAACACCGGCAGCATGCGCAACATCTACTCCCCCGACGTCCGGGTGGCCAGCGAGCTGGTCATCGACGAGCTCGCCCGCCGCATGCGCAAGGACCCGGTCGCCTTCCGCCGCAAGTTCCTGCGCAGCGGTGCGGCCCGGGCGGCGCTGGACAAGGTCGCCGAGGTCGGCGAGTGGGGCCGTGACCTGCCGAAGGGGGTGGCCCAAGGCGTCGCCATCCACAAGGAGTACAAGGGGGTGACCGCCTGCCTCGTCGAGATCGACACCCGCCCGGAGACGGTCGGTCGCACGGTGCGCAACGGGGTGACCGGTCCGCGGGTGACCAAGGCCGTCTTCGCCGTCGACGCGGGCCTGGTCATCAACCCCATCGGCCTCGAGGCGCAGATGCTCGGCGGGGTGATGGACGGCATCGCCCTGGCCCTGACGTCGAGCTGCCACTTCGAGGAGGGCCACTTCCTCGAGGCCAGCTGGGACAACTACTTCTACACCCGGCAGTGGAATGTCCCTCCGGAGCTGACGGTCGAGATCATGCCCTCCGAGTCGGGGCAGCCCGGTGGTGCCGGCGAGGCGGGCGTCGCTGCCAGCTTCGCCGCCGTCGCCTGCGCCTACGCGCGGGCCACCGGCCGGATGCCGACGGAGTTCCCCATCAACCACGCCGACGAGCTCGCCTTCGAGCCCAAGCCCTTCACCCCGTCGGTCGTGCAGTCACCCACCGACGGCCTCGACCACACCTACTGAGGAGCCCGCCATGTCCAGCCACACCTTCGTCCTCAACGGCGAAAAGGTCACCGTCGACGTTGAGCCCGGCGTCCGCCTCCTGTGGGTCCTGCGGGATGTCCTCGGCGTCACCGGCCCCAAGTACGGCTGCGGGATCAACGTCTGCAAGGCGTGCACCTCGCACATCAACGGCAAGGCCTTCAACCCCTGCTCTGTCCCGGTCGACAAGATCTCGGCGGACGACGAGATCACGACGATCGAGGGGCTCGCCGACACCGTCGAGGGCGACGGTCTGCACCCCATGCAGGAGGCCTGGATCGAGCACGACGTCGCGCAGTGCGGCTACTGCCAGCCGGGCCAGATCATGGCGGCCGTCGCCCTGGTCAACAAGGTGCGCGCCGAGGGACGGGCGATCAGCGACGCCGACCTCGACACGATCCGCAACATCTGCCGGTGCGGCACCTACACCCGTATCCGCGAGGCCATCAGGGCGGGCGAGCAGACGATGTGACGCCCGCGGTCCCGTGGGCTCCGTGCAGGGGCTCGCTCCAGGGGCTCAGTACAGCCGCGGACCGCCGGCCATCCCCTCGAGCCGCGCGATGCGCTCGGCCATCGGCGGGTGGGTGGAGAAGAGCTTGGACATGTCGCGCGCGCTGAACGGGTTGGCGATCATCATGTGGCTCGCATTCTGCAGCTGGGGCGTCGGCTCGAGGGGCGCGCGCTGCACACCCGACTCGAGCTTGCGCAGCGCCGACGCCAGGGCGAGCGGGTCGCCGGTGAGGCGCGCCCCGTCCTCGTCGGCGTCGTACTCCCGGGTGCGGGAGATGGCCATCTGGATGACCATCGCCGCGATGGGCGCGAGCAGCGCCACGGCGATGGCGGCGATCGGGTTGCGGTCGCGCCCGCCGAACCACAGGGCGATCGAGGCGACGGACGAGACGACACCGGCGATCGCGCCGGCCACGGAGCCGGTGAGGATGTCGCGGTTGTAGACGTGCATCAGCTCGTGGCCGAGCACACCGCGCAGCTCCCGCTCGTCGAGCAGTTGCAGGATGCCCTCGGTGCAGCACACGGCGGCGTGCTCCGGGTTGCGGCCGGTGGCGAAGGCATTGGGTGCCGCGGTCGGGCTGACGTACAGGCGCGGCATCGGCTGCCCCGCCTGCTGGCTCAGCTCCTGCACGATGCGGTACATCTGCGGGAACTGCTGGGGGTCGGCCGGCTGGGCGCGCATCGCCCTGATGGCCAGCTTGTCGGAGTTCCAGTACGTGTAGATGCTCGTGCCCACGCCGAAGAGCGCGAAGAGCCAGATGTACCTGGCGCCACCGATCGCGTACCCGACGAGCAGCAGCAGGGTGAAGATCGCGCCGAAGAGTGCGGCGGTCTTCAACCCGTTGAAGTGGTTGTGCATGCCTTGTCCAACGTCGCGGCGGCTCAGGGCGTTCCCGTGCCGAGCAGGATCATCGGCACGAGGGTGGCGGCGAGCAGCACCAGGCCGGCGACGACGGCCACCCGGGTGGCGGTCGGGTCGACCTCCTCGGGCTCCCGGTGGTCGTCGGCCGGCAGGAGCAGCAGGGCCACCCACCGCAGGTAGACGGCCAGCCCGAGGACGACGGCGACGACGGCCGGCAGCGCGACCCACCACAGCCCTTGATCGGCAAGCGGGCGCAGCACGACGAACTTGGCGAGCAGCCCCGCGACGCCCGGCGGCAGGCCGGCGAGGGTCAGCAGGGCCAGACCGAGCACGGCGGCGTGCAGCGGACGCCGGCGCAGCAGACCGCGGTCGTCCTCGAGCCGGCGCGGTCCGTCGACGGTGAGGGCGGCCACGACGGCCAGCGCCGCGACGACCGCGACGACGTAGACCGCGAGGTACCCGACGGCCGCATCGACATCGGCCGCGACGAGCGGGGCGAGCACCCAGCCGCCCTGCGTGACGCCGGACCAGGCGATGAGGCGAAGGGGGTCGGGCGCCCGGAGTGCGAGGACCGCCCCGACGAGCATGGAGACCACGGCGAGGACGGAGAGGGCGGGTTGGACGGTGGCGTGGACGCTCGCCGAGCCGTGCACGACCGCGACCATGCCACCGAGCGCGGCCACGGTGGACACGCTCGCCAGCAGCATCGTCACCTCGGTGCCGGCGCGGGGGTAGGTCGTCGGCGCCCAGGCGTGAAAGGGGATGAGCGAGAGCTTGAAGGCGACCGCGGCCACGAGCAGGACGATCCCCAGGGTGAGCACCGCGCGCACCCGGTCCTCCTGGCCGGCTGCCCACGAGGCGACACCGCCGAGCCGCAGACTGCCGGTGGCGGTGACCCAGAGGCCGGCCCCGACGACCGCGATGGCGAAGGAGGCGATCGAGGTCGTGATGAGGTTGAGCGCGCCGCTGTCGCGGGTGCCGCCGCGCATGACGGCGAGCGCGACGACCGGCAGGGTCGCCAGCTCCAGCCCGACGAGCCAGGTGCCGAGGTCGTGGGCCACGGCGACGGCCGAGGCGCCGGTGACGGTCGCGAGGAGCAGGGCGACCTCGACCCCGGGGTCCGCGACGGGTCGGACGTCGGGCCCCTCGGCGAGGCTGCCGCGGGCGCGCGCGAGCAGGACGAGCACCGCGATCCCGGCGGCCGCGGCGAGGGCCTGGAGCAGCGCACCGGAGGTGCTGACCCGCAGGAGGCAGTCACTGGCGACCATGCCCGGCGCGTCGGTCGTCGCCAGGGCCGGGTCCTGCGGCAGGCAGAGGGTCGTGACCTCTGCGCCACCGGCGGCCCGCACGCGCAGGAGGACGGCCAGGGCGAGGGCGACGAGGAGCGCGAGCGCGCCGACGATCGGGGCGGGCAGCCGCCGACGGGGGGCGACGGCGTCGACGGCCAGGACGGCGACGGCCCCGAGGGCAGGTGCCAGGACCGGACCGGCCACGACGAGGTCGAGTGCGGGGGCGCTCATCGCTGCACCACCCCCGCGAGGGCCGGGTCGGTGACGGCGAGCAGCAGACCGGGCGCCACCCCGAGGACGAGGACGAGCAGTGCCAGGACCGCACCGGTGGCCAGATCGGTGCGGGCGAGCTCCCGGGCCCGCCCCCCGTCGTCGCCCGGGTGGCCCTCGCCGAGCCACACCAGACGCGCGACCCGCAGGGCGTAGCCGGCGGCGAGCGCGGCCCCGATGGCGGCGACCACCGCGCAGCCGACGAAGAGCGGCTCGGGCCGTCCCTGCGCCGGCGACAGTGCGGCGATGACCGCGGCGAACTCGCCCCAGAACCCGGCGAGTCCGGGCAGCCCGAGACCGGCCGCCAGACCGACGACGAGCAGGAGACCGGTGACGGGCGCGCCCTCGCGCAGGGCCGCTCGCGGCACGTCGAGGTGGTCGTCGCCCCACTGGTGCTTCAGCCCGCCCACGACGAGGAAGAGCAGCGCGGAGATGGCACCGTGGGCGATGTTGCCGTAGAGCGCGGCAGCGACGCCGGTCTCGGACCCGCTGGCCAGCGCCAGCGCGACGAAGCCCATGTGGGCGATCGAGGACCAGGCGATGAGCCGCTTGAGGTCGCGCTCGACGAGGCAGACGAGCCCACCCCAGATGATGCCGACGGCGCCGCAGACGGCGAGCACCGGCGCGACCCGGGCGAAGCCCTCGGGCACGGTGGCCAGGGGCAACCGGACGAGTCCGTAGGTACCCATCTTGAGCAGGACCGCCGCCAGGAGCATCGAGCCGGCCGTGGGCGCGGTCGTGTGCGCGAGCGGCAGCCACGAGTGCAGCGGCCACACGGGCACCTTGACCGCGAGGCCGAGCGTGAGGAGCACGGCGATCGTCACCTGCACCCCGGTGCCGAGCCCCTCGCCGCCCGCGGCGCCGAGCACGCCGAGGTCGGCGGTGCCGGCCCTGGTCACGAGCAGCAGGACGCCGAGGAGCATGAGCGTGGAGCCGAAGCCGGTGTAGAGGACGAAGCGGGCCCCGGCCTCGCGGCGGGCCTCCGGGTCGCGGTCGTCGCCGAAGCGGGTGATGAGCACCCACATCGGCACGAGCACGAGCTCGAAGGCGACGACGAAGAGCAGCGCGTCACGCGCGGCGAAGGTCGTGATCGCACCGGCGAGGGTGAGCATCAGGCACCCGACGAAGGTGGCCTCGCTGCCGCCGCGGGGCCGCTCGGCCCACGTCGTCAGGCAGGCGGCCGCGGTGACGACGGCGGCGAGGAGGGCCAGCGGCCCGCTGATGCCGTCGAGCGCGAGGTGGATGCGCAGGTCGAGGGTGGGCAGCCACGGGATGTCGACCACCGCCTCGGTCATCCACGCGACGACGAGCAGGACGAGGGTGGTCAGCGCACCCAGTGCGCCGGCACGCGAGGCGATCCGCCCGGACAGCTCGGTGCCGCCACCGAGCAGGACCGTGCCGACGAGCAGCGGCAGGACGCAGGCGAGCGCGATCATGCCGTCCCCACCACGACGGCGGTGACGAGCGCGACGAGGAGGACCCCGCCACCGAGGAGCGCGAGTCCGGACGCCGGCCGGGAGCGCCGGTGCGCCGAGGTCCCTCCGTCGGCGAGGCCCAGGACACCCCACGCGGCGGCCCGCACATAGGTGTCGAGGACCTCCCGGTCGAGGAAGGCGACGAGCCGGGCGAGCGCCTGCACCGGCCGCACGACGACGAGTCGCTGCAGCACGTCGACGCCGAGGCCGGCCCCGACGAGGCGTCCTGCGCGTCCGTCGACGAGTCGGTCGAGGCGCTCGGAGCGGTGGAGGGTGAACCCGATGGCCAGCCCGACGACCACGAGGGCGAGCACGACGAGGAAGAGCGCGAGGGGGACGTGCCCGGCGTCGGGCAGGCGCGCGCCGAGGGCCAGTCCGCCGATGATGCTCGCGACGGCGAGGACGACGAGGATGCCACTCACCGCCGTCGGCATGACCGCGCGCGAGCGCACCCGCTCGTCGCTGCCGAGCACGACGACGAGCAGCGCCCGGGTCGCGTAGGCCGCGGTGACGACGACGGTGAGCAGCAGCGACCCGAGGACGAGGTGGGCGACCGGCCCGCGGGCGCCGACGTCGTCGCCGACGGCCGCGATGACGTGCTCCTTGGTCAGGCCACCGAGGACGAGCGGGATGCCGGCGAGCGAGACCAGGCCGGCGGCCCAGGCGAGGAGCGCGATCGGGTGCGACCGCCCACTGCCCACGAGGGCGGAGGCAACGGTCGAGCCACGGGTCACGGCGAGCCACCCGACGGTGAGGAAGAGCAGCGCCTTGAAGATCGCGTGGCCGTAGAGGTGGCCCAGGGCCGCGCCCGAGGTGGGCCCGGAGCCGGCGGCGGCGAGCGGAGCGAGCATCACCCCGACCTGGCTGATCGTCGACCAGGCGAGCAGCCGCTTGAGGTCCGGCTCGACGAGGGCGCAGAGCGCGGCGAGGAGCATCGTGGCGGCGACGGAGACACCGAGCAGCGCCCGCGCGGGGTCGGCGCGCAGCAGCAGCGGCAGCAGCTGGGCGAGCACGACCGTGCCGGCCGCGACCATCGTCGCCGCGTGGATGAGCGCGGACGCGGGGGTCGGGCCCTCCATCGCGTCGAGCAACCAGTGGTGGAAGGGCAGCTGCGCCGACTTGCCGAGCACGCCGATGACGATGAGCAGCAGGGCGACCGAGCGGGTGGCCGGCTCCGCCACCGCCGAGGTCCAGTGGGCGATCACCTCGCCGCGCGCCGTGGTGCCGGCCCCGGCGATGAGCACGGCGACGCCGAGGAGCAGGCCGATGTCGGCGATGCGCGTGACGATGAAGGCCGCGTGCCCCGCCCGCCGCGGCGCCTCGCGCCGGGACCAGTGGCCGATGAGCAGGTACGAGCACCACCCCATGACCTCCCAGCCGACGACCGTGAGGACGAGGTCGGCCGAGAGGACCACGAGCAGCATCGCGGCGGCGAAGAGGGCGATGGTCGCGTGGAAGACGCCACGGCGATCGTCGTCGGCGAGGTACCACGCGGAGTAGGTCTGCACGAGGGTCGTGACGAGCACGACGACGAGGGCGAGGAAGGCCGAGGTCGCCGACAGCGACAGCTGCAGCGGCATCTCGATGCCCCCGAGGGTCGTGGCCGGTCCCGTCCCGAGGTCCTCGGCGAAGGGGGCGCCCCGCGCCCCGGCAGGGGCACCGGCGAGCGCGACGACGGCCACGGCGAGCGTGGCCACCGAGCCGATCACGGCGACGAAGGCGGCGAGCGCCCCGCGGCGCGCGATGCCCAAGGTGAGGACGGCGGTGAGGCACGGCAGTGCCAGGAGTGCCCAGGCCATCAGCCGGCGTCCTGCGCGAGGTCGATGTGGCCGCGGCGGCGGTACGCGGCGACGATGACGGCGAGCGCGATGACCACCTCGGCCGCGGCGATCGTGATGACGAAGAGGGTGAGCACCTGGCCGGACCACGCGGGGTCCGCGCCGAGGGCACCGGCGGTGACGAGCAGCAGACCGCCACCGGCCAGCACGAGCTCGGCCCCGACGAGGACGAGCACGGCATTGCGGCGGGCGAGCATGCCGTAGAGCCCGAGGGCCACGAGCAGGCTGGCGAGCAGGTAGGGGCCGGCGGTGTGGATCATCGCGTCCTCTCCCCCAGGCGCGAGGTCGTCAGGCCCGCGACGGCGAAGGCCCCGACGAGCGCGGCGAGCAGCAGCAGCGAGAGCAGCTCGAAGGGCCACACCCACGTGGAGAAGATCTGCCGGGCCAGCTCGTCGCTCTCGCCCGCCCGCACCCGGGTGGGTGCGGCCGTGGGCAGGAGCACGGCGGCGACGAGACCTCCCGTGCCGGCACCGACGCACGCGGCGAGGACCCGCCGGGCCGGTCCGGCCGAGTGCTCGGTGCGTGGCCCGATCGGTGCCCGGGTGAGCATGAGCGCGACGATGACGAGCACGACGACCGCGCCCACGTAGACGAGCACCTGCACGAGCGCGACGAGCTCGGCTCCGAGGACGAGGTAGCAACCGGCGAGCCCGAGCAGGGCGACGACCAGCCACAGGGCGGAGTGGACGACCTGGCGGGTCGTGACCGCGAGCGCGGCGGCGGCGGCCGTGAGGAGCCCGGTCGTGGCGAAGGCGAGGTCGAGACCGGTCACGCGTCCTCCCCTTCGCCCCGTCGGGCCCGGGGGGCCCGGGCGGCGCGACCACCCCGGGCGGGCCTGTTGGCCGCGGTCACCTCGGGCGCCTCGGCGGCGCTCGGGTCGAGCTCGGGCGGCGCGGGCACGTCCGCGACCCACTGCCCGAGGCGCTCCTTCTCGTGGAGGAGGTCACGGATGTCGGTCTCGGCGTACTCGAACTGCGGGCTCCAGAAGAGCGCGTCGAAGGGGCAGACCTCGACGCAGATCCCGCAGTACATGCACAGCGAGTAGTCGATGGCGAAGCGGTCGAGGACATTGCGCTGGCGGGCGCGTCCCCCTTCGCTCGCCGGAGGGACCTCCTCCTTGTGCGAGTCGATGTGGATGCACCAGTCCGGGCACTCGCGGGCACAGAGCATGCACGAGGTGCAGTTGCTCTCGACGAGGGCGATGACCCCGCGCGACCGGGCCGGCAGCTCGGGCGCGACGTCGGGGTACTCGGCGGTGTGCGTCGGGCGGGTCAGCTGGCGCGCCGTCGTCGCCATGCCCTTGACCAGGCCAGGGATGAAGTCGTTCATGCCGTCACCACCACTCCGACCGCCGTGAGGGCGAGCTGGGCGAGGGCGAGCGGCACGAGGACGGTCCACGCGAGCCGCTGCAGCTGGTCCTCGCGCAGGCGAGGCCAGGAGACCCGGATCCAGATGATGAGCAGGACGACGAGCGAGCCCTTGACCAGGGTCCACAGCCAGCCGAGCTGGTCGGCGAAGGGCCCCTGCCAGCCCCCGAGCCACAGCACGCCGAAGAGCAGGCCCATGACGACCATCCCCGCGTACTCGGCGAGCATGAAGAGGGCGAAGCGCAGTCCCGTGTACTCGGTCCACGGGCCCATGACGACCTCGCTGTCGGCGATCGGGGCGTCGAAGGGGACCCGCTGCAGCTCCGCGGTCGCGGCCACGAGGAAGACGAGGGCGCCGGGCAGCTGCCACAGCAGCCACCACGGGGACCACGCCTCGACGACGCCGGCGAGCGAGAGCGTGCCGGCGGCCATCGCGATCGAGGCGACGGACAGCACGAGCGGCAGCTCGTAGGCGAGCAGTTGTGCGGCAGAGCGCATCCCGCCGACGAGCGCGTACTTGTTGGCGCTGGCCCACCCGGCCATGAGCGTGCCGAGCACACCGACGCCGGTGACGGCGAGGACGAGCAGCACGCTCCCGGGCACGTCGGCCGCGGCGAGCCCCGGGTGGACCGGCAGGAGCGCGATCGCGAGGAGGTAGGGCACGAGCGCGACGGCCGGCGCGAGGCGGAAGACGGAGCGGTCGGCCGCGGCGGGGGTGATGTCCTCCTTCTGCGCGAACTTCACCCCGTCGGCGACGAGCTGGGCCCACCCGTGGAACCCGCCGGCGTACATCGGGCCGAGCCGACCCTGCATGTGCGCCATGACCTTGTGCTCGGCCTGGCCGGCGACGAGCGGCAGCACGAGCACCGCCGCGAGCGCGGCCAACGAGCGAAGGGAGATCTCGAGCAGGCTCATCGCAGCCCCCCGACGTCGGCGGACTCCCGGACGAACTCGCGGAAGCCGGGCACCGTGAAGCGCAGGCGGCCGTGGCCGGCCACCTCGACGAGCCCCTTGTCCATGAGCGCGCGGCGGGCCATGCCGAGCGCGCCGGTCGCGACTCCGAGCGCGTCGGCGATGTCGCCGCGCCGCACGGCCTCGTCGGCGCTGGCCGACATGGCGGCGAGGAAGCGCTGCTCCGACGGTGAGGCCTTGGCCCAGCGGCTGCGGTAGAGCGCCTCGAGGTCCTCGGCGACGCCCTCGCGGGCAGCGTCGACGTGGGCCCGGGTCAGGGTGCTGCCCGGGTCGGGGCGGTCGGCGGCACGCCAGACGCCGTCGCCGTGGACCTGGACGAAGTAGGGGTAGCCCTGGGTACGTCGCACGACCTCGGTGAGGGCCGCCGTCTCCCAGGTGACCCCGAGCGCGGTGGCGGGCGCCGAGAGCGCCTCGCGCGTCGCGGCCTCCTCGAGCGAGCCGACCTGCCGGTAGGCGAAGCGCTCGGCGAAGCTCGCCGCGTCGGTGACGACGTCCTCGGTGTGGCCCAGACCGGCACAGACGAGGGCGAGCGGCACACCGTCGGGGTCGGCCTGCAGGTGCTGCCAGACATAGGCCAGGGCCCGCAGCCCGTCGCGGTCGGCGGACTGCAGCTCGTCGACGAAGAGGACGGTGCCGGCCGCATCCTGCTCGGCGACTTCGCGGGCGGTCGTGCGCAGCAGGTCCTCGAGCCGGCGCACGACGGTCGGGTCGTCGCCGCCGCCGAAGGTCGCCTCGACCCGCGCGCCCGGCACCCCGACGCTGATCCCGAGCTCGCGCAGCCGTGCCCCGACGGACTGCGGCTGCCAGCGCAGCGGCCCCAGGCCGATGGCCTCGACGAGGGTGGTGACGAGGTCGCCGTGCCCGGCGGTGACGAAGACGGTCTGGTGGCCGGCGGCCTCGGCCTGCCGTTGGGCCTCGCGCAGCAGCGAGGTCTTGCCGACGCCCCGTGGGCCGACGAAGACGTGCACCCGGCCGGCCAGCCGTTGGCGGGCGGACATCGCGGCGAGCAGGTCGGCGACCCGGTCGAGGTGGTCAGCGCGTCCGGGCACCTCGTGGGCGATCTCGCCCGGGGTGTAGGGACTGGGCTGGCTCATGGCGGTGACTCTTACAGGTCTTTACAGTTGCGGCAACTGTAAAGGCCTGTCAGCTTCCTGTCCGGTCGGTCGGGTCGGGCCCCTCGACCCGGTCGGGCCCGCCGAGCCCGTCGGCGAGGTCGAGCTCCGGGTCGCGGGGACCCCACTCGGTCCCGGGCACGCCGGGCGCGGCGACCCGTCGCCGGCTGGGCGACTTGCTCGAGTGGCCCTCGCCGGGCTCCTTGCCCCCGGGCCAGGGCCGGGTGGCCCGCGCGGCCAGGACGAAGGACTTGCGCAGGGGCGTGCCCTCGAAGCCGTCGGGCAGCAGCAGCGGGCGCAGCCCGAGCCCGGTCCCGTCGACGAAGCCCTCGAAGTCCTGACCGAACATCTCGTGCGTCTCGCGCTCGTGCCAGGCCGCCCCGGCGAAGATCCCGGTGATGCTGTGCAGCCGCTCCCCGAGGGGCACGCGGGTGCGCAGCAGGAGGGTGCGCTGGTCGCGCTCGGGCGTCGGCCGGGGGTCGATGAGGTGGCAGAGCACGTCGAGGCCCGGGTCCTCGTCGCGGTCGGACTCGTCGACCGCGCTCAGCCAGTCGAAGAAGGTGTGGCCCCGGTCGCGGGCGTCGCGCACCGCTCGAAGCCATTCCGGCGGGGAGACGGTGAGGTCCTCCTGGGGCACGTCACGCCCCCTTCGTCGGACGTCGCAGCAGGCCGCGGCGCACCTCGCCGGCGCCCGCGCTGCGGTGGCCGGCGTACCGGGCCCGCAGGGTCGGGGTGGAGAGCGACTCGGCCGCGATGTGGTCCTGCAGGGTGAGGATGCCGTGGAGCAGCGCCTCGGGGCGCGGCGGGCAACCGGGGACGTAGACGTCGACGGGGACGAGCTGGTCGACCCCCTTGGTCACCGAGTAGCTGTCCCAGTAGGGCCCGCCGGAGTTGGAGCAGGCACCGAAGGAGATGACGTACTTCGGCTCGGGCATCTGGTCGTACAGGCGGCGGATCGCCGGCGCCATCTTGTCGGTCACGGTGCCGGAGACGACCATGAGGTCGGCCTGGCGCGGGCCGGGGGCGAAGGGGATGACGCCGAGCCGGATGAAGTCGTGCCGGGCCATCGACGCGGCGATGAACTCGATGGCGCAGCAGGCGAGGCCGAAGTTGAAGACCCACAGCGAGTAGCGCCGGCCCCAGTTGAGCACGACCTTCATCGGTCGTGGCGCGTGCGCGCCCACGGCGCCCACGCGCGGCATCGGCAGGTCGGTCGTCATGTCCTCACCTCAGGTCCACCGCAGCAGGCCGCGGCGGATGGCGTGGACGAGACCGAGCAGGACGACACCGATGAAGATCGCGACCTCGAGGAGGCTGACGAACCCCAGGTCGGTGCGCAGCACGAGCGCCCACGGGAAGAGGTAGACGGCATCGACCGCGAAGACGACGTAGAGGAAGGCGTAGGCGAGGTAACGCACCTGCGTCTGGGCCCAGTCGCGCCCGACGGGGTCGACCCCGGACTCGTAGGTGGTGAGCTTGGCCCGGGTCGGCGCGGCCGGCGCGAGCAGCCGACGGGCGGTGTGGGCGGCCACGACGAGCAGCACGCCCACGACGAGCGTGCCGGCGACGACGAGATAACCATCCACGTCCGCACCCTATCCGCGACCCGGCTGGCATTGAGGGAGGCGCTATCGCCGCATCCGGGTCCGCAGGCCACTACTCTCTCGCTCACCGGACGGGCAATGGGGCCCGCCCGGCCACCATGGAGGAGACACCGTGCGATCACGTACCGCAGCCGCTACCGCGGCCGCCGCGACCGCGGCCCTGGCACTCACCACACTCGCCAGCGGACCGGCCCAGGCAAAGAACCCGAACAACTCCAAGAAGATGACGCAGGCCGTCACCGTGGAGAACGTCCACGAGCACCTCGAGGCCTTCCAGCAGATCGCGGACGACAACGACGGCAACCGCGGCGCCGGGACCTCCGGGTACGAGGCGAGCGCCCAGTACGTCGAGGCGACCCTGCGGGAGGCCGGGTACACGACCGAGCGCCAGTACTTCGACTTCGTCTACGAGGAGATCCACGCGGCCAGCCTGACGACCGTCACGCCCGGTGCGCCCACGGTCGACGGCATCCCGATGTCGTACAGCCAGCCCACCCCCGCGGGCGGCGTGACCGCCGAGCTGGCCGCCCCGACCACCGCGACCGGGTGCACGGCCGGCGACTACGCCGGTGCCGACGTGGCGGGCAAGATCGCCCTCGTCAGCCGGGGCAACTGCACCTTCGCGGCGAAGGCGATCGCCGCCGGGGAGGCCGGAGCGGACGCCGTCATCATCTACAACAACACGACGGGCGCCCTCAACGGCACGCTCGGCGGCCTCGAGCCGGGCAGCGCCCCGGCCATGGGCATCACCCAGGCCGAGGGCCAGTCGCTGCTCGCGGCGATGGCCAACGGGCCGGTGACGATGACGATGGTCCTCGACAAGACCCTCGAGGAGCGCCAGACCTTCAACGTGCTCGCCGAGACCGAGACCGGCCGTGACGACAACGTCGTCATGCTCGGCGCCCACCTCGACGGCGTCCACGACGGCGCCGGCATCAACGACAACGGCTCCGGCTCCGCGGGCGTCCTCGAGACCGCCGTCCAGCTGGGCAAGGTCAACAAGCTCAACAACAAGGTGCGCTTCGCCTGGTGGGGCGCCGAGGAGCTCGGCCTCATCGGGTCCGACCACTACGTCGCCGACCTGCAGGCCAATGACCCGGAGGCGCTCGACGACATCGCCACGTACCTCAACTTCGACATGATCGCCTCGCCCAACTACATCATCGGCGTCTACGACGCGGACGAGTCGACCTACGAGGCCCCCGTCGAGGTTCCGGCAGGCTCGGCCGAGACCGAGGACGTCTTCACCGACTTCTTCGACGGCACCGGCCAGCCGTGGGTCGACACGGAGTTCTCCGGTCGCAGCGACTACTCGGCCTTCATCGCCGCGGGCGTTCCGGCCTCCGGCCTGTTCACCGGCGCCGACGGGACCAAGACCCCCGAGGAGGCCGCGACCTTCGGTGGCGAGGCCGGGGTCATCTACGACCCGAACTACCACACCCCCGCCGACGACATCACCAACGTCAACATGGAGGCCCTCGACATCATGAGCGACGCGATCGCCCACGCGACGATCACGCTCGCCCAGTCGACCCAGGCCATCAACGGCAAGTCCAGCCACGGCAAGTCCGGCAAGCCGGCGCCGACCGTCCTGCCCGAGGGCGTCGACGCGGCCTGACCAGCACGAGCACGCAGGGGCGTCCCGATCGGGGCGCCCCTGCGTCGTGCCCGGACGAAGGGGGGACAGCCCCCGCCCGGATCCGGCGGCACCCCGCATTGGCCCGGTCGCCCGGACAGGGCAGAGTCGTGGACGAGACCCCAGGAGGTTCCCATGAGCGAGCACCCACAGCTCCCCCCGCACGAGCCGCAGCCGCACCAGGCCCCGCCGACGCAGCAGCCGACGTCCGCACCGCTGCCACCGCAGTACGCGCCGCAACCGCTCTCCCCGACCGAGGAGCGCAACCTCGGCATGGTCGCGCACCTCGTGCCCGCCGTCCTGCTGCCGCTGAGCGCCGGCACGCTCGGTTTCGTCGGCTCCCTCGTCATCTACCTGATGTACCGCGACCGGGGCCCCTTCGTGCGTGCCCACGCGGCCAACAGCCTCAACGTGCAGATCATCACCGCGATCCTGCTCATCGTCTCGAGCGTGCTGATGATCGTGCTCATCGGCTTCCTCGCCTACCCGCTCGTCATCGTCGTCGCGACCGTCATCCACGTCATCGGTGCGGTCAAGGCCAACAACGGCGAGTGGTGGACCCCGCCGCTCACGCCCACGATGGTGCGATGACGCACCAGACCAGATGACGCACCAGGCCACAGGAGTGGTCGTCGCCGGCCACGGCGTCGCGTCCGGCCGAGCAGCCGACTCCCCCTTCGCCGCCGGGACGATCGAGCTCCAGGCGCCGCACTTCGCGGCCCTGGGGCTCGACCTGTCCCCCTTCGTCATGGCGACGGTCAACCTCGACCTCGCCCCGTTGCGGCTCGTCCTCGGACGGCCGCGGTGGACCTTCACCGACGTGGAGTGGACGCAGGTCCACCCGCCGGAGACCTTCTCCTTCGTCGAGTGCACCGTCGCCCGCGACGACGAGGAGGTCGCCGGGCTCGTCTACCTCCCGCACCCGGAGACCAAGCCGATGCACCACCAGCCCTCCACTGTCGTCGAGCTGCTGCTGCCGCGGCTGGTGGGGCTGGCGCCCGGCGACGTCCTGTCGCTGACCCTCGCCGACGACCAGGCGCGGGTCGCCCCCCTTCGTCATTCATAACGCGACGTTATCCATCTCATAACGTGACCAACTAAAAAGTCCGCGGAGGTCAGCCTTACCATGGAAGGACGTCCCGGGAGCTCCCGCGACACGACCGACTGGCAAGGGGCACGACCACCCACCATGAGCAGCACTGCGACGACCCAGGCCAAGGACCGCGTCATCATCCGGTTCGCCGGTGACTCCGGCGACGGCATGCAGCTGACGGGAGACCGGTTCACCGCCGACAGCGCGGCCCTGGGCAATGACCTCTCGACGCTGCCGAACTTCCCGGCCGAGATCCGCGCTCCCCAGGGCACGATCCCGGGTGTCAGCTCCTTCCAGCTGCACTTCGCCAGCTGGGACATCCTCACCCCGGGCGACGCGCCCGATGTCCTGGTCGCGATGAACCCCGCGGCCCTGAAGGCCAACCTCGCCGACGTGCCCCGCGGCGCGACGATCATCGTCAACACCGACGAGTTCTCCACCCGCAACCTCAAGAAGGTCGGCTGGGCCACCAGCCCGCTCGAGGACGACACCCTCGAGTCGTGGCACGTGCACGCCCTGCCGCTGACCTCGATCACCGTCGAGGCGCTCGCCGAGTTCGACTCCCTGACCCGCAAGGAGAAGGAGCGGGCGAAGAACATGTTCGCCCTCGGCCTGCTGTCGTGGATGTACTCGCGCCCGACGACCTCGACCGAGGAGTTCCTGGCGTCGAAGTTCGGCGCCAAGCCGGACATCCTCGCCGCCAACCTCGCCGCGCTGCGCGCGGGCTGGAACTACGGCGAGACCACCGAGGACTTCGCCGTCCCCTTCACCGTCGCCGCTGCCCCGACTCCCCCGGGCACCTACCGCAACATCACCGGCAACGCCGCGCTGGCCCTGGGGCTGGTCGCCGGAGCCCACCGCGCCGGCCGGCCGCTGGTGCTCGGCTCGTACCCGATCACCCCGGCCAGCGACATCCTGCACGCGCTGTCCAACTACAAGCGCCACGGCGTGACGACGGTGCAGGCCGAGGACGAGATCGCCGGGATCGGCGTCGCGCTCGGCGCGAGCTTCGGTGGTGCGGTCGGCGTGACGACGACCTCCGGCCCCGGTGTGGCGCTGAAGTCCGAGACGATCGGCCTGGCCGTGAGCCTCGAGCTGCCCCTGGTCATCGTCGACGTCCAGCGCGGCGGCCCGAGCACGGGTCTGCCGACCAAGACCGAGCAGTCCGACCTGCTGCAGGCGATGTTCGGCCGCAACGGCGAGTCGCCGGTGCCGATCGTCGCGCCGCAGACCTCCGCCGACTGCTTCGACGCGGCGCTGGAGGCCGTGCGCATCGCCACGGTGCACCGCACCCCGGTCTTCCTGCTCTCCGACGGCTACCTGGCCAACGGCTCCGAGCCGTGGCAGGTGCCCTCGGTCGAGGACCTGCCGAGCTTCCCCGCGCAGCTGGCCACCGAGCCCAATGCCACCGACGCCAAGGGCAACCCGACCTTCCACCCCTACGTGCGCGACGAGGAGACCCTCGCCCGCCCGTGGGCCGTGCCCGGCACGCCCGGCCTCGAGCACCGCATCGGCGGCATCGAGAAGGACTCGGTCACCGGCAACATCTCCTACGACCCCGACAACCACGACCTGATGGTGCGCACCCGCCAGGCCAAGGTCGACAAGGTCGCCGACGCCATCGGTGACCTGCAGGTCGACGACCCGAGCGGCGACGCCAAGGTCCTCGTCCTGGGGTGGGGCTCGACCTACGGCCCCAACCTCGCGGCCGTGCGCCGCCTGCGCGCCGCCGGCAAGTCCGTCGCGCACGCGCACCTGCGCCACCTCAACCCCTTCCCCGCCAACACCGGCGAGGTCCTGCGCGGCTACGACCGCGTCATCGTCCCCGAGATGAACCTCGGCCAGCTCGCCATGCTGCTGCGCGCGAAGTACCTCGTCGACGTCCGCTCCCACACCTCGGTCCGCGGCCTGCCCTTCAAGGTGGCCGACCTCGCCGAGGTCATCGACGCTGCCCTCCAGGAGGTCCAGGCATGAGCATCGATCTCGGCATCCCCACCGTCGCCTCCGGCACCGCCGGCGTCCCGACGCTGCCCGACGGCGACAAGCAGACCCGCAAGGACTTCGCCTCCGACCAGGAGGTGCGCTGGTGCCCCGGCTGCGGTGACTACGCCATCCTCGCCGCCGTGCAGGGCTTCCTGCCCGAGCTCGGCCTGCGCAAGGAGAACATCACCTTCATCTCCGGGATCGGCTGCTCCTCACGCTTCCCGTACTACCTCGACACCTACGGGATGCACTCGATCCACGGGCGCGCCCCGGCGATCGCGACCGGCCTGGCCACGAGCCGACCGGACCTGTCGGTGTGGGTCGTCACCGGCGACGGCGACGCCCTGTCCATCGGCGGCAACCACCTCATCCACGCGATGCGCCGCAACGTCAACATGACGATCCTGCTCTTCAACAACCGCATCTACGGCCTGACCAAGGGCCAGTACAGCCCGACCTCCCAGCCCGGACTGGTCACCAAGTCCTCCCCGATGGGCAGCGTCGACGCCCCCTTCAACCCGATCTCGCTGGCCCTGGGCGCCGAGGGCACCTTCGTCGCGCGCACCATGGACTCCGACCGCAAGCACCTGACCTCGGTGCTCAAGGCCGCCGCCGCCCACCGCGGCACCTCCGTGGTCGAGATCTACCAGAACTGCCCGATCTTCAACGACGGCGCCTTCGAGCTCATCAAGGACGTCGAGCAGCAGAAGGCACGCCTGGTCCACCTCGTCGACGGCGAGCCCGTGGCCATCGGCGAGGACGGCGAGCGCGAGCTCCTCGTCCGCGGCGAAGGGGGCTCGGTCCGCTTCGTGCCCGAGGGCGAGGTCTCCGCGCAGGGCCTGGCCGACCACGTCGTCGTCCACGACGTCACCCTGACCGACCCCAGCCAGGCCTTCTCCATCAGCCGCCTGGACTCCGAGTCGATGACGCACGTGCCCATGGGCATCTTCCGCGCCGTCGACCGGCCGACCTACGACGACCAGACCCGCGCGCAGGTCGAGTCCGCCGTCGAGCTCGCCGGAGGCCCGGCCACCGACGACGACCTCCAGACCCTGCTCTATGGCAAGGACACCTGGACCGTCGAGGGCTGATCCCCCCTTCGCCCTCCGTCCACCGAGTCGAGGTACCCGCGGACCGTCCGCTGGCACCTCGACCCATGTCCGGGTCCTGCGGGTCAGGCCCCCAGCACCCGGTCGAGGTAGGCATTGGTGAGGACCCGGTCGGGGTCCAGCCGGTCGCGCAGGGCGACGAAGTCACCGTGCCGCGGGTAGAGCACGGACAGCTCCGCCGCACCGAGCGCGTGCATCTTGCCCCAGTGCGGGCGGCCGGCGTGCGCGGCGACGATCTCCTCGAAGGCCGCGAAGTACGCCCGGTGGTCACCCCGGGTGAACTGGTGCACCGCGACGTAGGCATTGGCGCGCCCGTACCCCGTGGACAGCCACATGTCGTCCGGGGCGGCCACGCGAACCTCCACGGGGAAGGAGATCGGCTCGCGGCGGCGCTCGACCCACGCGGCCAGGTCGGTCAGCACGTCCGCGACCGCCTCGCGCGGTACCGCGTACTCCGACTCGACGAAGCGCACGCTCCGGGGCGTCACGAAGACCTCGTGGGAGGGCGCGGTGTACGTCCGTGCACTCAGCGCCCGTGCGGCCACCTCGTTGAAGGGCAGCACCGTGCGCGGCACCCGCGTGATCACCCGCTGGGCCGCACCGAAGAAGGTGTTGGAGAGGAACTCGTCGTCCAACCGCCGGCGCCACTCGGCGAGCGGCTCCTGCACGTCGTCGGCGACGAGGTCGTTGGCCTTGGTCTGCACCCGCCGCGTCCCGGGGAACCAGTACATCTCGAAGTGCCGGTGTGCGTCGAAGTGCTCCTGGATGCGCGGCAGCACGGCGTCGAGGGCGTCGGGGCGCTCGACCGCGCGGAGCCGGTAGGCCGGCAGGCAGGCGAGCTCGATCTCGGTGATGATGCCCAACGCCCCGAGACCGACCCGGGCGGCGGCGAAGAGGTCGGGCTCGCTCGCGTCGACCCACCGGGCGCTGCCGTCGGGGGTGACCAGGCGCAGCCCGGCGATGGCCCCCGCGAGCCCCGGCAGGGTCGCGCCCGTGCCGTGCGTCCCGGTCGAGGTCGCGCCGGCGATCGTCTGGGCGTCGATGTCGCCGAGGTTGGGCATGGCCAGCCCGAGCAGGTCGAGCGCCTGGTTGAGGACGCGAAGGGGGGTCCCCGCCAGCACCCGGACGCGCCCCGTCGCGCGGTCGGCCGAGACGATCCCGCTCAGGTGTCGCAGGTCCAGGCGCAGGTCGTCCGCCTGCGCGATCGGCGTGAACGAGTGGCCACTGCCGACGGGGCGGACGCGCCGCCCTTCGTCCGCCGCGGAGCGCACCTCCTCGGCGACCTCCTGCGGGGTGCGGGGACAGCGCAGCGTCGCCCGGTCGGCGACATTGCCCGCCCAGTTGGACCAAGCCATGTGTGCTCCTCGATGGTGATGGGACCGCGGTGGGTCAGCCGAAGTTCTTGCCCTCGCCGCGGTAGGTCGGCACGACGTCGACGACCTCTCCCCCACGGATCACGACGTACTCGTCGAAGCGCTCGGCGAGCTCGCCCGCCTTGGCATGGCGGAACCACACCCGGTCACCGATGTCGAGGTCGCGAGCAGCCTTGCCGCGCAACGGTGTCTGCACCTCACCCGCGCCCTCGGTGCCGATGAGGTCGAGCCCCTCCGGGTGGTGCACGGAGGGCACCCGCGAGTCACCGGCCGGCCCGGAGGCGATGTACCCCCCGGAGAAGCACGTGACGACGTCCTTGGCCGGGCGCCGCACGACCGGCAGCGCGAAGGCCACGGCCGGGCGCGGCGAGAAGTCGTCGTAGCCGTCGAAGAGGGTCGGTCCGATGAGCCCGGACCCGGCGGCCAGCTCGGTGAGGGCGGGGTCCTCGCGGGTGACGTGCAGCGAGCCGGTACCGCCGCCGTTGACGATCTCCAGCCGCCCGACGACGTCCTCGACGGCCGAGCGCACGGCCCCGCGGCGGCGGCGCAGCGAGGCATCGCTGCGGGCTTTGACGAGGTGGACGGCGGGCGAGCTGTCGGGCAGGCCGGCGATCTGGGCGTCGTAGAACATCAGGCCGACGACCGCCAGGCCGGCGGACTGCGCGGCGCGCGCGACCTTCGCCGCGGCACGCGGCGAGCGGGTCGGGCTGCGGCGCACCCCGAGGTGGACGGGGCCGAGGCGCAGGGAGGCGTCGACGTCGACGACGACCCGCACCGGCGCTCCCTTCGGCAGCCAGCGCTGCAACGCCTCGACGTGCTCGACCGAGTCGACCGCGATGGCCACCTCCCGCAGCGCACGCTCGTCCCCGGCGAGCGCTGCGAGCGCCTCGCGGTCGGTCGTCGGGTAGGCGACGAAGACGTCCCCCATCCCCTCCCCGACCAACCACAGCGCCTCACGCAGCGAGTAGGACATCACGCCCGTGAAGCCGTCGGTCGCCAGCGCGCGCTCGAGCAGGTGACGCACCCGGATCGACTTGCTCGCAACCCGGATCGGCCGCCCGCCGCACGAGGTCGGCGGCGTTGGCGTCGTACTCGTCGAGGTCGACGACGGCGAAGGGGGCGTCCCGTCCCGCCGTCGCCCGGTCCCACATCTGCGCTTGCGCCATGCATCCAATGTTACTCAGAGGTCACTACATGGGAGATTTGGTTGTGCGTCACCTCCTCGACATCTGAATGCCGCCCTGTGTGACCCTCGCCTCCCTAGGTTCGGCCTGTCCCTTGCAGCATCCGCCTGCCGTCAGGCACCTCGGAGGAAGAAGCACCATGACGCCACCCCGCAACGACCGCACCCTGCTGCCCTTGGCGGCCGGCCACCGTGACGGCGGCCGCTCCGCCGCCACCTGCATCTGGAAGTGCGGCGACGCCTGCAGCCAGCCGATCCCCAACACGACCGACAACGAGTACTTCGGTGACGTCGTGGCCGCGTCGCGCCGCTCGGTCCTCAAGGCCGGTGGCGCCGCTGCCGCCCTGGCCGGCGTGACGACGGTCGCCGGTGCCGCGCTCGCCGAGCCGGCCGCCGCTGCCGCCTCGGGCAAGAAGGCCCCCTTCGGCTTCACCCCGATCGCCCCGGTCGCCGCCGGCACCGACGAGTTCGTCGTGCCCGAGGGCTTCCAGTGGACGCCGATCATCGCCTGGGGCGACCCGGTCCTCGCCGGCGCTCCCGCTTTCGACTTCGACAACCAGACCGCCGCCGCCCAGGCCGGCCAGATGGGCTACAACTGCGACTACGTCGGCGTCCTGCGCAACGGCAGCGCCAACGCGGCCGTGCTCGTCGTCAACAACGAGTACACCAACAACGAGCTGATGTTCCACGGGTACACGGACGCCGCCTCGCTGACCGACGACCAGGTCGGCATCACCCTCAACGCCCACGGCATGACGGTCGTCGAGATGACCCGCAAGAACCCCAACAGCAAGTGGACCTACACCAAGGCCGCCCCGCTCAACCGCCGCATCACCGCGGAGACCCCCTTCGAGTTCGTCGGCCCGGTGCGCGGCCACGACCTCGTCAAGACCTCCGCCGACCCGGCCGGCACGACGCCCCTGGGCACCTTCGGCAACTGCGCCGGTGGCAGCACCCCATGGGGCACGGTCCTCTCGGGCGAGGAGAACTTCAACTTCTACTTCACCCAGCCGGCCGCCCCGACCGAGGACCGCGCCGGTGAGGCCGCCGCCCGCTACGGCCTCGCGAGCGGCAACCAGGCCCAGCACAACTGGGACCGTCTCGACACGCGCTTCGACCTGACCCAGGAGCCCAACGAGGCGAACCGGCACGGCTGGATCGTGGAGGTCGACCCCTTCGACCCGCAGGGTGCCCCCCGCAAGCTGACGGCGCTCGGTCGCTTCAAGCACGAGGGTGCCAACGTCACGATCAACGCCGACGGCCGGGTCGTCGTCTACATGGGGGACGACGAGCGCTTCGACTACATGTACAAGTTCGTCTCCAAGGGGACCTGGTCCAGCAGCGACGCGGCGCACAACCACACCCTCCTCGAGGAGGGTGACCTCTACGTCGCCAAGTTCAATGGCAACGGCTCCGCCGACGGCCTCCACGACGGTGACGGCCAGTGGCGGCCGCTCGTCGTCGACGGCCGCTCCGAGGTCCCCGGGTTCACCGTCGAGGAGGTCCTCGTCTACACGCGCCTGGCGGCCGACGCGGTCTCCCCGACCAAGATGGACCGCCCCGAGGACGTCGAGGTCAACCCGGTCAACGGCCGTGTCTACGCCGCGCTGACCAACAACTCCAAGCGGACCCCCGCCCAGGTGGACGAGGCCAACCCGCGCGCCAACAACAAGCACGGTCAGGTCCTCGAGCTCACCCCGCGCGGTGGCGACCACACGGCCGCCGACTTCGACTGGAAGCTCGTGCTCATCTGCGGCGACCCGTCCGACCCGGAGACCTACTTCAACGGGTACGACAAGTCGCAGGTCAGCCCGATCTCCTGCCCCGACAACGTCGCCTTCGACGGTGACGGCAACCTGTGGGTCGCCACGGACGGCAACGCCCTGGGCCACTGCGACGGCATGTACCTCATGCCGCTCGAGGGTGAGCACAAGGGTCACCTGCAGCAGTTCCTCTCGGTCCCGGCCTTCGCCGAGTGCTGCGGCCCGCTCATCGAGTGGGACGACCGCGTGGTCTTCGCGGCCGTCCAGCACCCGGGTGAGGACGACGGTGCGAGCACCACCAACGTCAAGAGCACCTTCCCGTACCAGGGCAACACCCAGCCCCGCCCCGCGGTCGTCATGGTCTGGCCCGAGGGCAAGGGCAAGGGCGCTGACAAGGGCAAGGGCGCCGCGAAGAGCAAGGCCGCCCGCGGCTGACCTCGGCACCTCCCCGGAGCGGGCCGTCTGCGATCTCGCGGGCGGCCCGCTCCTGACATGACAGGGTGAACCCCATGCAGCGCTCCCACCGCGTCCGCCCCGGCCTCCTCGCCGCTTCCGTCGCGCTCGCCCTCGCGCTCGCCGGCTGCAGTGGCGACGGCGCGGACACCGGCACGAGCACCTCTGCTGCGTCGGACGGCTCCACGACCACGTCGGACGCTGCGTCCACGACGTCCTCGTCCTCGAGCACCTCCACGCCCTCCGACACCTCGACCGTGTCGGGTGATCCGGACCAGTCACCGGACCCGCAGGTCACGGTCACGCCCGCCGGTGACGAACCTCAGTCCTCGGCCCAGGCGAAGGCGGGCATGGCCGCGGCCGATGCCACGGCTCCCGCCACGCGGATGCGCATCCCCGCGGTCGGCCTGACGACCCAGATCGAGCCCCAGGGGCTGCGCGGTGGCAAGGTCAACCCCGCCGCAGGCCAGGTCATCTGGTTCACCGGGTACGACCGGGCGCGACCGGGTGCCGTCGGCACGACCGTCGTCGCCGGCCACGTCATCGCCAACGGCCGGGCCGACGCCTTCGCCGCCCTCGAGCAGCTGTCGAAGGGGGACGGAGTCGTCCTCGACTACCCCGGCGGAGAGAAGCTGCGCTTCGAGGTGACGAGCACGCGCATCGTCGACAAGGACGAGCTGACGACCAGCAAGGAGGTCTGGGGCGACAACGACGACACCCGCCGGGTCGTCCTGATCACCTGTGACGACGAGCTGGGGTTCCGCACCGACGGCCACCGCAAGGCCAACTTCGTCGCGGTCGCCGAACTCCCCGGCTGACCCCCCTTCGTCGTCCGCCTCTGCCTTCCTCGCGCGGACTCTGCGCTCCTCGCCCGGACTCTGCATTGCCCTATGGAAGTGCAGACTCCCTACATCAAGACGGCGCATCTGCCCGGGCGCCTGCGCGCCCCCACGCGCATCTCCCCGGGCGCCTGCGCGCCGTCCGCCCCTGCCGCGGGGCGCTGACCGGCCCGGAGTAGCCTCGTCCTCGTGATTCGCGATCGCGACGTTCGCGGTGTCATCGCCGCGTGGCTCGCCTACGGCATCTGGGGACTGTTCCCCCTCTACTTCCACGCGCTGCGGCCGGCCGGCGCCGAGGAGATCCTCGCCCACCGGATCATCTGGACCTTCCTGCTGTGCGTCATCGTCCTCCTCGTGCGCTCCGAGCTGGTCCTGCTCGCCAAGCAGCTGCGCGGACGGTTGGCGCTGGGCGTCGGCATCGCCGCCTACCTCATCGCGATCAACTGGTTCGTCTACGTCTACGCCGTCGGCACCGCGCGAACCAACGAGGCCGCGCTCGGGTACTTCCTCAACCCGATCGTCACCGTGGCGCTCGGCGTCCTGGTGCTCGGGGAACGCCTGCGGCGGCTGCAATGGATCGCGGTGGGCATCGGCGCGGTCGCTGCGCTCTACCTGACCGTCGCCGGCGGTGGACTGCCGTGGATCTCCCTCGTGCTCGCGGGCTCCTTCGGCGGGTACGGCCTGACCAAGAAGCGGCTCGGCGCCAGTCTCCCCGCGCTGCACTCACTCTCGGCGGAGACCGTCTTCATCCTGCCCCCGGCCGTGGGTCTCGTGTGGTGGCTGACCGCGCAGGGCGACTCGACCTTCACCACCGACGCCCCGTGGCACCCGCTCCTGCTCGTCTCGGCCGGCGTCGTCACCGCCGTCCCTCTGATCCTCTTCGCCGAGGCCGCCCGACGCATCCCGCTCGTGACGATCGGGCTGATCCAGTTCATCACCCCGGTGCTCCAGCTCATCGTCAGCGTGACCCTCCTCGACGAGCACCTCGAGCCGGCGAGATGGGTCGGCTTCGGCATCGTCTGGGTGGCGTTGGCCTGCCTGACGGTCGACTCGGTGCGGGCCGCCCGCCGCCGCCGACCGGCACCCGACGAGTGCGAGTCACTGGAGCCCGTCGAGCCCGTCTGACGCCCTGGCCACCGCGCCCTGGCCGCATCACGTGACTCGCGGGCACGACGACACGTTGGGGACTTCGTGCCGTGGACTCCGCCGAGATCTTGGGGAGCAGGGCCATCGACGCGGGTGTGCATGTCGTCGTACCCGTGAGTCACCACGGGATCGTGGGGCGTCGGGTCCGACTCGGGGCAGTCCCGGGCAGCAGGGAGCAGGGGGCCCAGCGAGGAGCGAAGGGAGCGGGTCAACCCACCCGGTGGACGACACCCTCCATGAGGGCGACGAGCGCCGTCTTGGCGTCGCTGTCGGGCAGCGAGGAGAGAGCCTCGACCGCCTCGCGGCCGACGGCGAGGGTCTCCTCACGGGCAGCCGCCATGGCGGAGTGGGGCCGCAGCAGCTCCAGTGCCCGCTCGACCCGCTCCGGCTCCTTGAGCTCCGAGCGCAGCAGCTCCTGCAGCTCGGCGTCCGCCGGGTCGGTGGAAGCGAGCGCGTTGAGCACGGGCAGGGTGCGCTTGCCCTCGCGCAGGTCGGTGCCGGGCGTCTTGCCCGTCTCACCCGACTCGCTCGAGATGTCGATGAGGTCGTCGGCGAGCTGGAAGGCGACACCGAGGCGCTCGCCGTACTCCGTGGCCATCTGCACGACCTCGGGGCTGCAGCCGCCGTACATCGCGCCGTAGCGGGCTGCCGTGGCGACGAGCACGCCGGTCTTGTCGGCGAGCACCCCGCGGTAGTACTCCCTGGGGTCCTGGCCCTCGGGGCACGGCCGGTCGTCGCGGATCTGACCCGAGCAGAGCCGGATGAAGGTCTGCGCCTGGATCTTCACGGCGTCGGCACCCAGGTCGGCGATGATGTCCGACGCGGTACCGAAGAGCAGGTCGCCGACGAGGATCGCCGTCGAGTTGCCGTACAGCGCGTTGGCGCTCGGAGCACCGCGGCGCAGGTCCGCCTCGTCCATGACGTCGTCGTGGTACAGGCTCGCGAGGTGGGTCAGCTCGACCCCGGCGGCGGCCGCGACCACGTCGTCGTTGATGCCCTCGCCGAGCTCGGCCACGAGCATGGTGAGCATCGGCCGGAACCGCTTGCCCCCCGCCTTGGCCAGGTGGAGGTTGGCCTCGGTGATGAAACCGTCCTCGTTGCGGGTGCGCTCGACGATGAGCTCCTCCACCTGCTGCAGGCCGGCGGTCAGGCGCGCGGTCAGGTCGGTGCTCGCCTCGGGCAGGGCGAGCACCGGCGGGGTGGAGCTGGTCACGTGGTCACCTCGTGATGAAGATGCTGGACTGCTCGGCGAGCTCGAGCAGCGGGCCCGGGAAGACACCGAGGGCGATCGTAACGATGACGCCGACGACGATGACGGCCAGGGACAGCGTGGCGGGCGAGGCGGCGGTCACGTCACCGCTCGGCTCGGTGAAGAACATCAGCACGATGAGGCGGATGTAGACGAAGGCGGTGATCGCCGACATGAGCACACCGATGACGACGAGGACGACGCCGGAGAGCCCACCGTGCTCGATCGCGGGCATGAAGGCCGCGACCTTGGCGGTGAAGCCGGAGGTCAGCGGGATGCCCGCGAAGGCGAGCATGAGCAGCGCGAAGGCCGTGGAGATCCACGGGTGCCTACGCCCCAGACCGGCCCACTGCGACAGGTGCGTCGCCTCCGCGTCGCGCTCGCGCACGAGGTTGACGATGGCGAAGGCGGCGATCGTCGAGATGCCGTAGGCGACGACGTAGAAGAGGACGCCCTCGACGGCACTGCGGTCGAAGCTGACGAGCGCGACGATGATGAACCCGGCGTGCGCGATCGAGCTGTAGGCGAGCAGGCGCTTGATGTCGGTCTGGGTCACCGAGAGCACGGAGCCGACGACCATGGTCAGCGCGGCGATGACGACGACGCCCATCCGCCACTCCCACCGCGTGGTCTCCAGACCGACGTACAGCAGGCGCAGCAGCGCACCGAAGGCGGCCGCCTTGGTGCACGCGGCCATGAAGCCGGTGACCGGGGTCGGCGCGCCCTGGTAGACGTCGGGGGTCCAGGAGTGGAAGGGCACGGCGCCGACCTTGAAGAGCAGGCCGACGATCACCATGACGACGCCGGGGAGCAGCAGCCCCTCGAACTCGCCCGTCGAGGTGCTCGCCGCAGCGGCGATCTCCGGCAGCCCGATCGAGCCGGCGTAGCCGTAGAGCAGCGCCGCGCCGAAGAGGAAGAAGCCGGATGAGAAGGCGCCGAGCAGGAAGTACTTGAGCGCGGCCTCCTGCGACAGCAGGCGACGACGGCGCGCCAGACCCGACATGAGGTAGAGCGGCAGCGACAGCAGCTCCAGCGCGACGAACATCGTCAACAGGTCGTTGGACGCCGGGAAGAGCAGCATGCCCGCGAGGGCGAAGAGCGCCAGCGGGAAGACCTCGGTCGTCGACCACCCCTTGCGCGCGGCCTGGGCCTCGAGGTCCGAGCCGGGTGCGGCCGCGCCCATCGGCGTGAACGCATCCGCCGTGTCGCCGCCGAGCCGGTCGGCCATGACGAGCAGACCGAGCAGACCGAGGACGAGCAGCGCGCCCTGCATGAAGCGCGTCGGCCCGTCGACGGCGACCGTGCCGCCGACGGTGACCCCGGCCTCGTCGCCGATCATGAAGAGCAGCGCGCCGAGGGCGAGGAGGATGGTGACGACGGAGACGCCGACCTGCGCGAGGTGCTTCGACCCGCGCGGGGCGAAGGCCTCGACGAGCACCCCGACGAAGGCCCCGACGAGGAGCACGATCATCGGCGAGAGCGCCCAGTAGCTGATCTCGACGGCCTCGAAGGCCGCGGGGACGGTGGGGGGCATCAGTGGTCACTCCCGGAGGTCGAGCCGGCGTCGGCAGGCACGGACGGGGTCGTGTCGGAGATCCCGACGATCTGCAGCGTGCGCTCGACGGCGGGGTTGAGCGTCTCCAGGACGGGCCCGGGGAAGAAGCCCAGCACGATGAGCACGGCGATGATCGGGGCCACGACGGCCTTTTCGCGCAGGCCGAGGTCGGGTACCGCGGCCGCGAGGCGAAGGGGGCGGCGCCCCTCGTCGATGTCGTTGCGGATGTAGGGCAGATCCGCGTCGGACGAAGCCGCGTCCTGCGCCTCGGCCGTCCCGATGACGGGCGGCGAACCGGTGAAGATCCGCTTGTACATCAGCAGGACGTAGATGGCCGCGAGGACGACGCCCCAGACGGCCAGCGCCGTGGCGACCGGGTAGCGCGACCACGTGCCGGCGATGACGAGGAACTCCGAGACGAAGGTCGACAGACCGGGCAGGGACAGCGCCGCCAGGCCGGCGACGAGGAAGCTGCCCGCGAGCACCGGGGTCGTCCGCTGCCAGCCGCCGTAGTCGTCGATGCGCTTGCTGCCGCGGCGGGCGACGAGCATGCCCGCGATGAGGAAGAGCGCGGCGGTCGCGAAGCCGTGGTTGACCATGTAGAGGTTGCTGCCGGCCTGCGAGACGGACGTGAAGGCGAAGATCCCCATGACGATGAAGCCGAAGTGGCTGATCGAGGTGAAGGCGATCAGGCGCATCATGTCGCGCTGACCGATCGCGAGGATCGCGCCGTAGAGGACCGAGATGACCGCGAGGGTGATGACCACCGGGGTCGCCCACTGGCTCGCCTCGGGGAAGAGCTGCAGGCAGAAGCGGATCATGCCGAAGGTGCCGACCTTGTCGAGCACGCCGACGAGCAGTGTCGCCACGGCCGGACGGGCCGCGGTCGCGGCATCGGGCAGCCACGTGTGCACCGGCCACATCGGGGCCTTGACCGCGAAGGCGATGAAGAAGGCCAGGAAGAGCCAGCGCTCGGTGGTGCCACCGATCTCGAGGCCGGTGAGGTTCTCGAGGAGGAATCCGTCGGAGCCGCCGGGGCCCTGCAGGTACAGGGCGATGACGCCCACGAGCATGATGAGCCCGCCCGCGAGGCTGAAGAGGAGGAACTTCACCGCGGCGGCCTGGCGGCGCTCACCGCCGTACATCCCGATGAGGAAGTACACCGGGATGAGCATGGCCTCGAAGAAGACGTAGAAGAGGAAGACGTCGGTCGCGGCGAACACGCCGACCATGAACGGCAGAAGCAGCAGCAGGAGGGCGAAGTAGCCCTTGTGCCGCGCGCCGCCCTCGGGGACGTCGTCCCACGCGGCCAGCAGACAGATCGGCATGAGCACGAGCGCCATGAGGATGAGCGCGAGCGCGATGCCGTCGACGCCGAGCGCGTAGCTGACGCCGAGCTGCGGGATCCACTCGTGCTGCTCGACCATCTGGAACTGCTCACTGCTGCCCCGGGTGAAGCTGGTCGCCGTGGCGACGACGCCGATGACGAGGGTGAGCAGGGCGACGCCGAGCGCGATCGGCCGGGCGAGCGCGGAGCTGCGCGAAGGGAGGGCCGCCACGGCGATCGAGCCGAGGAGCGGCACGACCATGAGCAGGGTGAGCCAGGGCATGTTGTCCATCAGTTGATCACCCACAGGGCAGCGAGGAAGACGACGACGCCGGAGAGCATCGTCAGGGCGTAGGTGCGAGCGAAGCCGTTCTGCGCACGCCGCAGCCAGGAGGAGCTCCACTCGATCGAGCGGGAGAGTCCGCCGACGCCGCCGCCGTCGATCCCCTCACCGTCGACGGAGACCAGGCCCCGGGTGAGGGCCATGCCGGGCCAGTGCAGCAGGGTCGAGTTGAGCTCGTCCTGGTAGAGGTCGCGCCGGGCGGCCTGCGTGAGGACGGAGCCCTCGGGCGCCACCTCGGGCACGTCGCCACGCCCGTAGACCAGCCAGGCCCAGACGGCACCGATGGCGACGACGACGAGGGTGCCGCCCATGAGCACGGGGATCGGCAGGACGGGCTCGTGGTGCTCGACGTGGCCGAGCACCGGCTCGAGCCAGGTGGTGATCGGGGCGACCGTGGCCAGCACGAGGCCGAGGACGGCGGAGCCGACGGCCAGCACCATCATCGGGACGGTCATCGTCAGGGGCGACTCGTGCGGGTGCACGTCGTCGGTCCACCGGCGCTTGCCGTGGAAGGTCATGAAGAACAGGCGCGACATGTAGAACGCGGTGATGCCGGCGCCGATGAGCGCGGCGAGTCCGAAGACCCACGGACGCCAGCCCTCGCCGACGAAGGCGGCCTCGATGATCTTGTCCTTGCTCCAGAAGCCGGAGAAGGGGGGAACGCCGAGGATCGCGAGCCAGCCCAGGCCGAAGGTCACCCAGGTGATCTTCATGAGGGTCGAGAGCCCACCGAAGCGGCGCATGTCGACCTGGTCGTTCATCCCGTGCATCACCGAGCCGGCTCCGAGGAACATGCCGGCCTTGAAGAAGCCGTGGGTGATCAGGTGGAAGATCGCGAAGGCGTAGCCGACCGGCCCGAGGCCGGCGGCGAGCATCATGTAGCCGATCTGGCTCATCGTCGAGGCGGCCAGCGCCTTCTTCATGTCGTCCTTGGCGCATCCGACGATCGCCCCGTAGACGAGGGTGATCGCACCGACGATGACGACCGCGAGCTGCGCGTTGGGCGCCGCGTCGAAGATCGTGTGGCTCCGCACGACGAGGTAGACGCCGGCGGTGACCATCGTCGCGGCGTGGATGAGCGCCGAGACCGGGGTCGGGCCGGCCATGGCGTCACCGAGCCAGGACTGCAGCGGGAACTGCGCCGACTTGCCGCAGGCGGCGAGGAGCAGCAGCAGGCCGATGGCCGTCAGCGTGCCCTCTCCAGCACCACCCACCGCACCGTCGACGGCCGCGAAGTCCAGCGTGCCGAAGGTGGCGAGCATGACCGACATCGCGAGGAGCAGGCCGACGTCACCGACCCGGTTGACGATGAAGGCCTTGTTGGCCGCCGTGGCGTAGGCCGGGTTGTGGTTCCAGAAGCCGATGAGCAGCCAGGACGCGAGGCCGACGCCCTCCCACCCGACGAAGAGCAGCAGGTAGGAGTCGGCGAGCACGAGGACGAGCATCGACGCGACGAAGAGGTTGAGGTAGGCGAAGAAGCGCCGCTTGTCGGGGTCGTGCTCCATGTACCCGAGCGAGTACACGTGGATGAGCGACCCGACGAAGGTGATGAGCAGGACGAAGGCCAGCGACAGGGGGTCGACGAGCAGGCCGGCCGTCACGTCGATGCTGCCGGCGGGCACCCAGTCCCACAGCTCGACCCGACCGGAGCGCTCGGAAGCGTCCGTGCCGAGCATCGCGACGAAGATCGCCGCGCCGACGAGGAAGGAGCCCCAGGACAGGGCCGTGGCGAGCAGCGGGCCGAAGGAGTCGGTGAGGCGGCCACCGAGCAGCAGCAGCGCCGCGCCGAGGAGCGGCAGGGCGACGAGCAGCCAAGCGAGATCCGTGAGCAAGGTGGCTCCTTACAGCTTGAGCAGGTTGGCGTCGTCGACCGAGGCCGACCGGCGGGCACGGAAGACGGCCATGATGATGGCCAGTCCGACGACGACCTCGGCGGCGGCGACGACCATGACGAACATGGCGATCACCTGGCCCTCGATCGTCCCGTGCATACGGGCGAAGGTGACGAAGGCGAGCGAGGCGGCGTTGAGCATCAGCTCCACACCCATGAAGACGACGATCGCGTTGCGTCGCAGCAGGACGGTCGCGCTGCCGATGGTGAAGAGGATGACCGCGAGGTAGATGTAGTTCATCGGGTTCATCGCTCCTGCCCCCCTTCGGTCGTGGTCTCGGCATCCTCGAGCTGCGTGTACCGGGTCGGGGTGGTGACCTGGTCACGGGCGACGAGCACCCGGTTGAGCGAGAGCTCGGAGATGCTGCCGTCGGGCAGCAAGGCCGGGGTGTCGACCGCGTTGTGGCGGGCGTAGACACCGGGGACCGGCAGACCGGCGAGGTGCTTGCCCTCGCGGAAGCGCTTCTCCATCCATTCCTTCTGCGTCGGCTTGGCGATGATCCGCTCACGGTGGGCGAAGACCATCGCGCCGAGGGCGGCGACCGTCAGCAGGCCGGCCGTGACCTCGAAGAGCCACACGTACTTGCCGAAGATCAGGTAGGCGATCGCCTCCACGTTGCCGGGGTCGGCGTTGACCTCGGCCAGCGACGGGTCGCCGGAGTAGCTGACCCGACCGATGGCGCCGAAGAGCAGGGCGACACCCGCGACGGAGAGCAGCAGGGTGAGCAGCCGCTGCCCCTTGAGCGTCTCGACGAGCGAGTCGGAGTGGTCGACGCCGACGAGCATGACGACGAAGAGGAAGAGCATCATCACGGCGCCGGTGTAGACGAAGATGTGCACGACCCCGAGGAAGTCCGCCTCCTGCAGGAGGTAGAAGACGCCGAGGACGATCATCGTCGTCACCATGCCGATGGCCGCGTGGACCGCCTTGCGGGCGAAGAGCAGGGCCAGGGCGCCGGGGACGGCGACGGCACTGAGGACCCAGAAGACGACGGCCTCACCGGTGCCGGTCATCGGACCTCCTCCGTGGTCTCGGCGCTCTCGTCGGCCGGGGCGGCGTGCTGCTCGAACCACCGACGCTGCTCGTCGGTGGCCGCCGTGACCTTGCCCTGGTAGTAGTCGCGCTCCTCCATGCCGTCGACCATCGGGTGGGGCGCGGGCAGCATCCCCTCCTGCATCGGGGCGAGCAGCTGCTCCTTCGTGAAGATCAGGTCGGCGCGGTTGTTGTCCGCCAGCTCGTACTCGTTGGTCATCGTCAGGGCCCGCGTCGGGCAGGCCTCGATGCACAGGCCGCAGAAGATGCAGCGCAGATAGTTGATCTGGTAGATGTGCCCGTACCGCTCGCCGGGGCTGAAGCGCAGCCCCCGCTCGTCGTCGTTGTCGCCGCCCTGGACGAAGATCGCGTCCGCGGGGCAGGCCCACGCGCACAGCTCGCAGCCCACGCACTTCTCGAGCCCGTCGGGGTGCCGGTTGAGCTGGTGGCGCCCGTGGAACCGCGGCTGGGTGGGCCACTTGACCTCGGGGTACTCCTGGGTGGCGACCTTGCGGAACATCGTCGCGAAGGTCACGCCGAACCCGGCCACGGGGGCGAAGAGCTCGGAGAAGAACCCTCCCTGGGAATCGTCAGCCACGCTGCTCCTCCTCGGTCGCTGGCTTGGTGTCGATCGCGGTCGCGCCGCGCCCCTCGACGAGGCGCTGCCCGGGCAACGGTGGGACGGGATAGCCCTCGGCCCAGGGGTCGACCTCGGCCGGCGTCTGCGCGGCCTCCTCGGCCGCCTTGGCGCGCTGCTCGACCTTGGTCTCCCAGATCCACGTCGCGCCGAGGACGATGGCGCCGAGGACGACGACGATGATCAGGGACGAGACGGGCAGCTCCAGGCCACCCAGGGCCACGGTGCCGTCACCGAAGAATCCGGCGTCGGCGCCGCGGATGAAGGCCACGGCGATGACCCACGCGACGGTGACGGGGATGAGGAACTTCCAGCCGAAGCGCATGAACTGGTCGTACCGGGTGCGGGGCAGGGTGCCGCGCAGCCAGACGAAGAAGTACATGAACATCCACAGCTTGATGGTGAACCACAGCAGGCCCCACCAGCCGGTGTTGAACATGCCGTCGCCGATCGCGGCGATGCCGGGAGGCGCCTGCCAGCCGCCGAGGAAGAGCGTCGTGGCGAGCGCCGAGACGGTGAACATGTTGATGTACTCGCCGAGGAAGAACATCGCGAAGCGCATGCCCGAGTACTCGGTGAAGTAGCCACCGACGATCTCGCCCTCACCCTCGGCGAGGTCGAAGGGCAGGCGGTTGGTCTCGCCGACCATCGTGATGACGTAGATGACGAAGGAGACGCACGCCGGGACGATGTACCACAGGTCGGCCTGGGCGGCGACGATCTCGCTCGTGCTCATCGAGCCGGCGTACATGAAGACGGCGACGAGGGCCAGGCCCATCGCGATCTCGTAGGAGATCAGCTGGGCGGTCGCGCGCAGGCCACCGAGGAGCGGGTAGGTCGACCCGGCCGACCAGCCGCCGAGGACGATGCCGTAGGCGGCGACACCCGCGACCGCGAGGACGAGAAGGGCGGCGACCGGCAGGTCCGTCAGCTGCAGTGGCGTGTGGTGACCGAACATCCAGACCATGCCGCCGAGCGGCATGATCGAGAAGGCGACGAAGGCCATCGACGCGAAGATCACCGGGGCGATCGTGAAGATGAAGGCGTCGGCGCCCTTGGGCCGCACGTCCTCCTTGAGCATCGACTTCATGCCGTCGGCGAGGGTCTGCAGCAGGCCGAAGGGGCCGTTGCGGTTGGGGCCGGGACGCTGCTGCATCCGGCCGATGACCCGTCGCTCGAACCAGATGACGAGCAGCACCGACACCAGCAGGTAGACGAAGAGCAGCAGCGCCTTGACCAGCGTGAGCCACAGCGGCGTGTCGCTGAAGTCGGCTGCCACCGGCTTGTCCGCAGCAGCGACGAGGAGCGAGAGCCCGGTCATGCCGCACCACCCTTCGTCACGGAGACGATCGCTCCGGCTGCTCCGGCGAGGCTGCGCAGGTCACAGCTCTCGGAGTTGGTCGGCAACCACACGACGTGGTCGACCATGTCGTGGATGAGCACGGGCACGGTGACCCGCACGTCGTCGGCGCTGACGGTGACCAGGTCGCCGGCGGCGACCCCGATCTCCTGGGCCGTGACCGGCGAGAGCAGGGCGCGCGGCGCCTTGGCCGTGCCGGCGAGGAAGGGCTCGCCGTCCTGCATCGAACCCTTGTCGAGCAGGTGGCGCCAGGTCGCGAGCACGAGCTCGCCGGCACCCGGCTGCGGGACGGCGGCGCGGCGGATCCGCAGCGGGTAGCCCGAGGCGGTCGGGGCCGGCGTGGCCTCGAGCGAGCGGCGGGCCTCGGCGACGGTGCGCGTGCCGAGGAACTCGCCCATCTCGTCGGCCAGCATGTGCAGCACGCGGTGGTCCGCCAGGGCCGTCGTCGCCAGCGACCGCTCGAAGGGCCGCACGCGACCCTCCCAGTTGACGAAGGCACCCTCGCGCTCGGCGTGCGGGGCGACGGGCAGGACGACGTCGGCGTGCTCGGTGACGCTGCTCGGCCGGATCTCGAGGGAGACGACGAAGGCGCGCTCGACGGCCTCACGTGCCCCGGGCAGGCCGAGGTCGTCGACGTCGACGCCGCCGACGACGAGGGCACCGAGGCGGCCCGAGGCGGCGCCGGCGATGATGCCGGCGGTGTCGAGACCGTCCTCACCGGGCAGGCAGCCGGCCTCGATCGCGCCGCGCTCCCCCGCCCGACGCGGGACCCAGGCCAGCCGCGCGCCCGTCTCGCGGGCGAGCTCGGCGGCGGCCGCGAGGGCGCCGGGGACGGTGGCGAGGCGCTCGCCCACGAGGATGATCGGTCGCTCGCCCCGCAGCGCGGCGTGCGCGGCGGTCAGCGGGTCGGTGCGCTCGCCCGGGCCGATCTCGCCGGTGAGGGCGGAGATGACCTCGGTCTCGGTACCGGGGGCGGACGGGATGAGGGTGCCGCCGAGCTTGTCGAGACCGCGGGTGGCCAGCGGCGCGACGGAGTACACGGCGGTCTTGGCCTTGCGGTAGCCCTTGCGCAGGCGCAGGAAGAGGATCGGGCTCTCCTCCTCCGGCTCCAGGCCGAGGAGGAGCACCGAGCCGGCGCGCTCGATCTCCTCGTGGGTCACGCCGCCCGTCTCGGGCGTGGTGCCCGCGACATGGCGCAGGAGGAAGTCGCGCTCGTCCGCCGAGTGCGGACGCGCGCGGTGGTCGATGTTGTCGGTGCGCAGCACCGAGCGGGCGAAGGTCGCGTAGGCGTGGGCGTCCTCGACGCCCACTCGACCGCCGACGAGCACACCGTGCTCCTGCGCGGCGCGCAGGCCGGTCGCGGCGGCGTGCAGGGCCTCCTGCCACGAGACGACCCGCAGGTCGCCCCCTTCGTCACGCACCATCGGGAACTCGAAGCGGTCACCCAGGCTGGCGTGGGTGAAGGCCCAGCGGCCCTTGTCACAGTTCCACTCCTCGTTGACCTGCGGGTCATTGCCCGCCATGCGCCGCAGGACGGTGCCGCGGCGGTGGTCGGTGCGGATGGAGCACCCGTCGGCGCAGTGCTCGCACACGTCCGGGGTCGAGACGAGGTCGAAGGGGCGCGAGCGGAACCGGTACGCCGCGCCCGTCAGGGCACCCACCGGGCAGATCTGCACGGTGTTGCCGGAGAAGTAGGACTCGAAGGGCTGCTCCTCGTAGATACCGACCTGCTGCAGGGCACCCCGCTCGACGAGCGCGATGAAGGGGTCGCCGGCGACCTGGTCGGAGAAGCGGGTGCAGCGCGCGCAGAGCACGCACCGCTCGCGGTCGAGGAGGACCTGCGAGGAGATGTTGATCGGCTTGGGGTAGGTGCGCTTGACGTCCTCGAAGCGCGAGGTGGCCCGGCCGTTGGTCATCGACTGGTTCTGCAGGGGGCACTCGCCGCCCTTGTCGCAGACGGGGCAGTCGAGCGGGTGGTTGATGAGGAGCAGCTCCATGACGCCCTGCTGCGCCTTGTCGGCGACGGCCGAGGTGTGCTGGGTGCGCACCTGCATGCCGGGGCTGACCGTCATGGTGCAGCTGGCCTGCGGCTTGGGCATCGGCTTGACGTTGCCCTCGCGGTCGGGCGTGGCCACCTCGACGAGGCACTGGCGGCAGGCGCCGACCGGCTCGAGCAGCGGGTGGTCGCAGAAGCGCGGGATCTCGATCCCGGCCTGCTCCGCCGCGCGGATGACGAGGGTGTTCTTCGGGACGGAGACGGCGACCCCGTCGATGGTCACGTCGACCAGCTCCGGCGGTGTCTGCCCCTGGGTCTGCTCAGGCTTGTCCGTGACGCTCATGCGGTCACCATCGTGTTCTGCTCCTTGGCGAAGAGCGTCGAGGCGGCGGGCGGGAAGAGCTCCGCGGCCGGCGTGTGGCAGCCGGCCTCGAACTCCTCGCGGAAGTACTTCACCGCCGAGGTGATCGGGCTCGTCGCGCCGTCACCGAGGGCGCAGAAGGAGCGGCCCAGGATGTTGTCGCAGATGTCGACGAGCTTGTCGATGTCCTCGGGGGTGCCCCGGCCGTGCTCGATGCGCTCGAGGATCTGGGCGAGCCACCACGTGCCCTCGCGGCACGGGGTGCACTTGCCGCAGGACTCGTGCTTGTAGAAGTCGGTCCACCGGCTCACCGCGCGCACGACCGAGACGGTGTCGTCGAAGATCTGCAGCGCGCGGGTGCCGAGCATCGAGCCGTTGGCCGCGACGGACTCGAAGTCGAGCGGCACGTCGAGGTGCTGGTCGGTGAAGATCGGCGTGGACGAGCCACCGGGAGTCCAGAACTTCAGCGGGTGGTTGGGGTCGCGCATGCCGCCGGCCATGTCGATCAGCTCGCGCAGCGTGATGCCCAGGGGCGCCTCGTACTGGCCGGGGTTCTTCACGTGCCCCGAGAGGGAGAAGATGCCGAAGCCCTGCGACTTCTCGGTGCCCATGTCGGAGAACCACTCGGCGCCCTTGCGCACGATGACGGGCACGGAGGCGATGGACTCGACGTTGTTGACGACCGTCGGTCGGGCGTACAGACCGGCGACCGCGGGGAAGGGGGGCTTGAGACGGGGTTGTCCGCGTCGCCCCTCGAGGGAGTCGAGCAGCGCGGTCTCCTCGCCGCAGATGTAGGCGCCGGCGCCGGCGTGGACGGTGACGTCCAGGTCGAAGCCGGTGCCCATGATGTCCTTGCCGAGGTAGCCGGCCGCGTAGGCCTCCTCGACCGCGCGCAGCAGGCGGCGGTAGACGTGCACGACCTCGCCGCGCAGGTAGATGAAGGCGTGGTTGCAGCCGATGGCGAAGCTCGTGATGGCCACGCCCTCGACGAGGAAGTGCGGGGCCGCCATGAGCAGCGGGATGTCCTTGCACGTGCCCGGCTCGGACTCGTCGGCGTTGACGACGAGGTAGCGGGGGCCGCCGTCCGGCGGGGGCAGGAAGCCCCACTTCATGCCGGTCGGGAAGCCGGCGCCGCCGCGGCCGCGCAGGCCGGAGTCCTTGGTCGCCTGGACGAGGTCCGCCGGGTCGCCCTTGAGGGCGTCACGCAGCGCGGCGTAGCCGTCGTTGTCCTCGTAGGTCGCCAGGGTCCACGACTGCGGGTGGTCCCAGAACTTCGTGAGGATCGGGGTCAGCGTGGTCACGTGCGGTCCTCCCCTTCGAGGCTCGTCCCTCGCACCCCAGGACGGCGCTCCGCCTGCTCCTGGGCGTCCTGCCCACCGGGCCGCTCGTCGGGCTCGTTGGCCGGGGTGTCGATCGAGTCGTGCTGGCCTGCGGCCAGGCCGTCGACGGACTGGCCGGCGGCGTCGGGTGCGGTGTCGGTCGCGGTGTCGGCCGCGCCCTCCTCACCGGGAGCGGTCCACCCTTCGCGTCGCGCCAGCTCCACCCCGCGAAGGGAGGCGGCTCCGGCCCCGACGCCCTCGTCGGCGAGTCCGTCGGAGAACCCGGCGAGGACGCGGGAGACCTGCTTGAAGGTGCAGACCCGGCTCGGACCGCGCGTCGGGGCGACCGGTGCGCCCGAGCGCAGGTCGTCGACGAGCCGGAGGGTCGAGTCCGGGGTCTGGTTGTCGAAGAACTCCCAGTTGGTCATGACGACCGGGGCGTAGTCACAGGCGGCATTGCACTCGATGCGCTCGAGGGTGATCTTGCCGTCCTCGGTCGTCTCGTCGTGACCGATGCCCAGGTGCTCGCTGACGGTCTCCCAGATCTCGTCGCCGCCCATGACCGCGCACAGCGTGTTGGTGCAGACGCCGACGGTGTAGTCGCCGTTGGGGTGGCGCTTGTACTGGGTGTAGAAGGTGGCCACGCCCGAGACCTCGGCCGTCGTCAGGTCGAGGGTGCGGGCGCAGAAGTCGATGCCACGGCCGGTGATGTACCCGTCGACGCTCTGCACGAGGTGCAGCAGCGGCAGCAGGGCCGAGCGCTTCTGCGGGTAGCGGGCGATGACGGCCTCGGCGTCGACCGACAGCTGCTCGAGCACGTCCGTGGGGTATGGCTCCTTGCTCTCCGAGGGCACGTGCAGGTGCCCGGAGGCGGTCTGCTCACCAAAGTTGGAGGACATCAGCGGTCCACTCCTCCCATCACCGGGTCGATGGAGGCGACGGCGACGATGACGTCGGCGAGGTTGCCCCCTTCGCACATGGCCGCGACGGCCTGCAGGTTGTTGAAGCTCGGGTCCCGGAAGTGGGCCCGGTAGGGGCGGGTGCCGCCGTCGGCGACGACGTGGCAGCCCAGCTCCCCCTTCGGCGACTCGATCCCGACGTAGGCCTGGCCGGGCGGCACCCGGAAGCCCTCGGTGACGAGCTTGAAGTGGTGGATGAGCGACTCCATCGAGGTGCCCATGATCTCGCGGATGTGGTCGAGGCTGTTGCCCTGGCCGTCGCCGCCGACCGCGAGCTTCGCCGGCCAGGCGATGCGCTTGTCGGCGACCATCGTCTCGCCGGGGTTGCGCTGCAGCTCGTCGGTGACCTGCTCGATGATCTTCAGGCTCTCGCGCATCTCGTCGAGGCGGATGCACAGCCGGTCGTAGGCATCGGCGCCGGTACGGGTGATGACCTCGAAGTCGTACTTCTCGTAGCCGCAGTAGGGCGTGAGCTTGCGCAGGTCGTGCGGCAGGCCGGTCGAGCGCAGCACCGGGCCGGTGATGCCCAGAGCCGTGCAGCCGGTGAGCGACAGGACGCCGACGTCCTTGGTGCGGCCCTTGAGGATCGGGTTCTCCAGCAGGAGCTTCTCGAGCTCGCCGATGCCCTTGCGCACCTGCGGGACCATCTCGCGGATCTTGTCGATCGCGCCGTGGGGCAGGTCCTGGGCGACACCGCCGGGACGGATGTAGGCGTTGTTCATCCGCAGGCCGGTGATGTTCTCGATGACCGACAGGATCCGCTCACGCTCGCGGAAGCCGATCGTCATGATCGTCGTCGCGCCCATCTCCATGCCGCCGGTGCCGAGGCAGATCAGGTGGCTGGAGATGCGGGTGAGCTCCATCATGAGCACGCGGATCGCGCTGGCCCGCTCGGGGATGTCGTCGGTGATGCCCAGGACCTTTTCGATCGCGAGGCAGTAGGCCGCCTCCTGGAACATCGGGGTGAGGTAGTCCATCCGGGTGCAGAAGGTGACCCCCTGCGTCCAGGTGCGGAACTCCATGTTCTTTTCGATGCCGGTGTGGAGGTAGCCGATGCCCGCGCGGGCCTCGGTCACCGTCTCGCCGTCAAGCTCGAGGATGAGCCGGAGCACGCCGTGGGTCGAGGGGTGCTGCGGACCCATGTTGAGGATGATGCGCTCCTCGGGGTTCATCCCGAGCTCGCCCATCTCCTGATCCCAGTCACCGCCCTGGACGTTGACGACGTGGCCCTCGGCGAGGTCGTCGGCGCCGGGCGTGGCGTGCACTCCGGCCGGGTGCGTCTGCGTGCGAGCCATCAGTTGTACGACCTCCGCTCGTCGGGCGGCGGTACGGTGCCGCCCTTGTACTCCACGGGGATGCCACCCAGCGGGTAGTCCTTGCGCTGCGGGTGCCCGGCCCAGTCGTCGGGCATGAGGATGCGGGTGAGCGCCGGGTGTCCGTCGAAGACGACGCCGAACATGTCCCAGGTCTCGCGCTCGTGCCAGTCGGCGGCCGGGTAGGTGCCGACGACGCTCGGGATGTGCGGGTCGCTGTCGGGGGCCGTGACCTCGACCCGCAGGCGGCGCCCGCCGTGGGTGATCGACAGCAGGTGGTAGGCGACGTGCAGCTCGGCGCCTACGTCCTGCGGGAAGTGCACGCCCGAGACCGACATGCACATCTCGAAGCGCAGGTCGGGGCGGTCGCGCAGGGCGCGCATGACGACCGGCAGGTCCTCACGGCGCACGTGCAGGGTCAGCTCGTCGGCGTGGACGACGACGCGCTCGAGCAGGTCACCGCCGGTCGCGTCGGCGAGCCGGTCGACGACCTCGTCGTACCAGCCGCCGTAGGGGCGCTCGGCCGCACCGGGGAAGGCGATGGTCCGCTGCAGGCCGCCGTAGCCGGAGGTGTCCTGGCCCGCGGTGGAGCCGAACATGCCGCGTCGCTGGTCGCGCACCACGGGGGCGTGCTCGGGGTCGACCTCGCCGTCGGCGGGCTCGCCCTCGACGTTGGAGTACTCGACCGGGCGGTTGCCGCCGGTGAGGCCCTCGGTGGAGGGGAAGCCCTTGTTGGCCGTGCCGCCGAGGCCCGGACCCTGGGGGTGGACACCCTCGGGCCGGGGCTGGTCGACCTGGCCCTCTGCGGGCTTGTCGGCGTCGCTCATGCCAGCAGGTTCCTTCCGAGCAGGCCCTCGTGGTCGTGCGTCGGGGGCTGCAGCTCCGTCGGGGTGGCGCCGAGCGCCGCCTTCTCCGCCGCGCGGGCGGCGGCGACGCGGTTGACGCCGAGCGGGGTGCTCTGGATCTGCTCATGCAGGGTGATGATCGCGTTGAGCAGCATCTCCGGCCGCGGCGGGCAGCCGGGCAGGTAGATGTCGACCGGGATGATGTGGTCGACGCCCTGGACGATCGCGTAGTTGTTGAACATGCCGCCGGAGCTGGCGCACACGCCCATCGAGATGACCCACTTGGGGTTGGCCATCTGGTCGTAGACCTGGCGCACGACGGGGGCCATCTTGTTGCTCACCCGGCCGGCGACGATCATCAGGTCGGCCTGCCGCGGCGTCGCGGCGAAGCGCTCCATGCCGAAGCGGGCCAGGTCGTAGTGCGGTGTCCCGACGGCCATCATCTCGATGGCGCAGCAGGCCAGGCCGAAGGTGGCCGGCCAGATGGAGGCCTTGCGCATGTAGCCCGCAAGGTTCTCCACGGTCGTCAGGGCGATGCCCGCAGGCAGCTTCTCCTCGATACCCATGTCAGATCCGTCCTCGTCAGTCCCACTCGAACCCACCGCGACGCCACACGTAGGCATCGGCGATGAAGAACGCGTTGAACAGGAAAAGCACCACGGCACCGAGGGTGAAGGCCCCGAGCTCGTCGAAGGCGACGGCGAAGGGGTAGAGGAAGAGCGCCTCGATGTCGAAGATGATGAACAGCATCGCGGTCAGGTAGTACTTGACCGGGAAGCGGCCGCCCTCGGCGGCCTGTGGCGTGGGCTGGATGCCGCACTCGTAGGCCTGTGCCTTGGCTGCGTTGTACCGGGCCGGGCCGGCCACCAGGCTCGTGCCGACGGACACGAGCGCGAAGCCGAGGCCGAGCGCGAAGAGGATGAGCAGCGGGATGTACGGGTTCATCGCTGCGCCTCGCTTTCTGAAGTGTGATGCACGCCATCCCCGATCCTAGAGGTGATCCGGGCCACGTCGACAGTGGGCTCAGGCATTGGGAGCCACCTTGGTCATGAGCTGGACGAGCCGGTCGTCGAGACCGCCGCCCTTCTCCTCCGGCAGGTTGGCCATGAGCTTGAGCATGAACTTCATGAGGGTCTGCCGCGGCAGGCCGTACTTCGTCGCCAGGCGCATGATCTCCGGCCGACCGATGAGCTTGGCGAACTGCGCACCGAGGGTGAAGTAGCCGCCGTGCATGGCCTTCATCCGGTCGACGTACGACAGGAGCACCCGCTCGCGGTCGGCCGCCGTCGGGCGGGCCAGTGCCTGGACGATCGTCTCGGCCGCCGCGTGGCCGGCCTCGAGGGCGTAGTCGATGCCCTCGCCGTTGAAGGGGTTGACCATGCCGCCGGCGTCGCCGACGAGCATCAGGCCGTCGGCGTACAGCGGCTGGCGGTTGAAGGCCATCGGCAACGCGGCCGCGGTGATCTCGCCGGTGATCGTGCCCTCGTTGATGCCCCACTCGGCCGGCATCGTCTCGACCCACCGCCGCATGACGTCCTTGTAGTCGGTGCGACCGAAGGCCTCGGAGGTGTTGAGCACGCCGAGCCCGATGTTGGAGCGCCCGTCCCCCAGCCCGAAGAGCCAGCCGTAGCCCGGCATGAGGATGCGCCCCCCTTCGGGCGTCGTGGACCACAGCTCGAGGTGGCTCTCGAGGTACTCGTCCTCGTGGCGCGGCGTCTCGTAGTAGGCGCGCACGGCGACGGCCATCGGCCGGTCCTCGCGCTTCTCGCGGCCCATCTTCACCGACAGCCGGGAGGAGACGCCGTCCGCCGCGACGACGACGGGCGCCCGGTAGGTCTCGCGCTCCCCCGTCGCGCGACCGCGCTCGTCGACGACCTTCGCGACGACGCCGACGATCCGGCCCCCTTCGTCACGGATCGGCTCGGACACGTTGCGGCCCTCGAGCAGCTCCGCGCCACTCGCCGCCGCGTGGCGGGCGAGGACCTCGTCGAGGTCCGCACGGGCCCGGACCATGCCGTACCCGGGGAAGGAGGTGACGTCGGGCCAGTCCAGCTGCAGCCGCATGCCGCCGCCGATGATCCGCAGGCCCTTGTTGTGCGCCCAGCCGTCGGTCTCCGACAAAGGGATGCCGAGGTTGATCAGCTGACGCACCGCGCGGGGCGTCAGGCCGTCGCCACAGATCTTGTCGCGCGGGAAGCGCGACTTCTCCAGCAGGACGACGTCCTTGCCGGCCTTGGCCAGCCACGCGGCGGTGGCGCTACCGCCGGGTCCGGCACCGACGACGATGACGTCGACGTCACGGTCTCCGTCGGCCGCGGGCAGTGCAGTGGTCACGAGTGTTTCCTCAGCTGCTTGTGAAGGATTTCACGATCGCCCGGCAGCGTACTTCCCAGTAGGAGAGGCGCGTCACCAAGGGTGACCTAACCTGAGCGAAGGGGGTCTACGCCTTGGTCGCTCGGTGCAAAGCCACGACTCCACCCGTCAGGTTGCTCCACTCCACCTCGCCCCAGCCCGCGGCCGCGATGCGCTCGGCGAGCGGCTGCTGGGCAGGCCAGCTCTGGATGGACTCGGCGAGGTAGACGTAGGACTCGGGGTTGGAGCTCAGCCGGCGCGCCACGGGCGGGAAGGCCGCCATGAGGTACTCGGAGTAGACCGTGCGGAAGACGCGGTTGGTCGGCTGGCTGAACTCGCAGATGAGCAGCCGCCCACCCGGGCGCGTCACCCGCAGGAACTCGCGCAGGGCGACGTCGGGCTCGACGACGTTGCGGAAGCCGAAGGACATCGTCACCACGTCGAAGGACGCGTCGGCGAAGGGCAGTCGGGTCGCGTCGGCGGCGGTGAAGTGCAGGTGCGGGCTCTGCTTGAGGCCCTGGCGCAGCATCCCCAAGGAGAAGTCGGCCGAGGCGACCTGCGCACCCGCCTGACGCAGCGGGATCGACGACGAGCCGGGACCGGCGGCGATGTCGAGGATGCGCTCCCCCGGCTGCGGGTCGATGGCGCGCACGACCGCCCGGCGCCACAGCCGCGTCTGACCCAGCGACATCACGTCGTTCATCAGGTCGTACTTCGCGGCGGTCTCGTCGAACATCGCGGCGACGTCCTTGGGGTCCTTCTGGAGGGTGGCGCGGCTCATGTGCTCATCTTCGCACCCGCGGTCGTAGGCTGTTGCCCGACATGAGCTCACCATCGCCCGCCGCCGAACCCGCGCCCGTCGGCACCCCGCACCCCGCGTTGGTCGTCCGTACCGTCGCCGTCCCCCTCCCCCGCGTGAGCGACCTGCTCGCCCTGCTCCCGGAGCCGCAGGACGCCGGTGACGTCGTCTCCTGGGTGCGCAAGGGCGAGGGCTTCGTCGGCTGGGGCCGGGTCGCGACCTTCCGCGCCACCGGCGCCGACCGCTTCGAGCGGGCCCAGCAGTGGTGGCGCGAGGTCACCGCCGAGGCGATCGTCCGCGACGACGTCGACGAGCCGGGCACGGGACCGATCGCCTTCGGCTCGATGGCCTACTCCCGACGCTCGACCACCGAGTCGGTCCTCGTCGTGCCCGAGGTCGTCGTCGGACGCCGGGGCAACCTCGCCTGGGTCACGACGATCACCACCGACGCGACGGTGCCGCCCGCGGACGAGCCACTCACCCGCCAACCCGCCCCGGCCGACCCGGGCGAGGTGGTCTTCGCCGACCGCGACCTGACCGCCGACCAGTGGGCCGGAGCCGTCGAGGAGGCCGTCGCGCGGATCAACGCCGGCCGGCTCGACAAGGTCGTCCTCGCTCGCGCCGTGCAGGCCAGCGCCGGGCGACGGATCGACCCCCGCTGGCTGCTGCGCCGGCTCACCCAGGACTACGACACGACGTGGGTCTTCGCCGTCGACGGCCTCGTCGGCGCCACCCCCGAGATGCTCGTGCGACTGGAGCGCGGCCTGGTGACCTCGCGCGTGCTCGCCGGCACGATCCGCCGCACCGGTGACGACAGCCACGACCTGGCCCTGGCCGGGTCCCTCGCGCGCAGCAGCAAGGATCTCGAGGAGCACGAGTACGCGGTGCGCTCGGTCGCCGACGCCCTCGCCGAGCACACCTCGTCGATCAACGTGCCGGAGTCCCCCTTCGTCCTCCACCTCAACAACGTCATGCACCTGGCGACGGACGTCGCCGGTGTCGTCGATGACCGGTCGACCTCGCTCGCGCTGGCCGCGTCGCTCCACCCCTCGGCCGCGGTGTGCGGCACCCCGACCCACGACGCCGACGACGTCATCGCCGAGCTCGAGCAGATGGACCGCGGTCGCTACGCGGGACCGGTCGGCTGGATGGACGCCTCGGGCGACGGCGAGTGGGGCATCGCGCTGCGGTGTGGCTGGTACGAGAGCGCGCAGTCGCTGCGCCTCTACGCCGGCTGCGGCATCGTCGCCGGCTCCGTGGCGGCCGACGAGGTCGCCGAGTCGGTGGCCAAGCTGCTGCCGATGCGCACCGCGCTCGGCGGCTGAGCTCGCGCGGCCCGCTCTGGCTGCGTCGGGCGCAACCCGGCAGTGGCCGGGAAAGCGTGGCCGGGCCGGGAAAGCCGGGCGGGGCCTGGATCCCCGGGATGGGCCGGCTCGTGTCCCGGCCCATGCGCGGTAGCCCGGCCCACCGGGGGCAACCCGGCCCACCCGGGCGAGCGGGACCGTCAATCCCAACGGGACGGACCGGTTCAGCCCTCCCCTGCCAGGGCATCCCTGACCACCGCGCGCACCCGGGCCGCGTCGCCACGTCGAGCAGCGCCGTCGACGACGACCCGGACCACCCGGATGCCGGTGCTCGGGCGCCGCACGAGGTCGGCCAGCTCGTCGACGGAGGTCGCGGTCGTCGCGGGCACCCCGTGCGCGGCGCACAGCACCTCGATGTCGGTGCCCGTGGGTGTGGTGAACAGGCGTCGCATCGGCCCCGCGAGCTCGTCGGCGCCGTACTCGAGCGTGCCGAAGATGCTGCCCCCGTCGTCGTCGACCACGATGATCGTGAGGTCCGGGCGCGGCTCGTCCGGCCCGATGAGCAGGCCGTTGGCGTCGTGGAGGAAGGTCAGGTCGCCCATCACTGCCACCGTCGGCGCGGTCCGCGACAGGGCGAGCCCCACGGCGGTCGAGACGCACCCGTCGATCCCCGCCAGGCCGCGGTTCGTCACGACCTCGACGTCCTCGCGCACCCGCGGCAGCTGGCCGACGTCACGGGCGACGCTGCTGCTGCCCAGGAAGAGCGCGGCCCCCTGCGGCAGTGCATCGTGGACCGCCCGGGCCACACCCGGACCGTCGAGGGCGTCGGACTCGGCCGCGTGTGCGGCGAGGGCAGCGGCGACCCGCGCGCCGGCGTCGAGCCAGGTGCGGGCGAAGGGGGTGACCTCCCGCCCTTCGCCCTCCACCGCCAGCGCCGCGAAGGGATGGACCGCCGCCGCGGTGTGGGTGGCATCGGCCCAGCCGGATGCTCCCGGCTCGCCCGTCGTCACGACCTCGACGCGCAGATCCGCCCGGCGGGTGAGCGCAGGGACCGAGCGACCGAGCGTGGGGCGCCCCACGAGGACCACCCGCGCGGGCAGGTGCGCGTCGACCCAGTCGGTCGCGGTGAGCAGGAGGTCCCCGTGCGGCAGGACGAGCGGGCTCGTGCCCGGGCCCGGCTCGGCGACGACCGGGGCACCGTGGTGGGCGGCCCACGCGAGCGCGGCGGCGCGATGCTCTGCGGTGGGCAGCTCGCCGAGCACGACGAGGGTGCCGCTGTCCTGGGCCAGCGGGACGGCGTGGCCGGCCGTGACGGGGAGGGGCTGCGGGAGCGTCGCCCACGGCACGCCGTCGGGTCGTCCCGCGAGCGCTGGGGATGCAGCGCCGGCCGCGGGGGTGGCGGGGCTCGACGTGCTCGGCGCGAGCGGATCGCGGTAGGGCAGGTCGAGGTGGACGGGCCCGGCGCACCCGGGACCACCGAGCGCGCCCGTGGCGGCGGCGACGGCACGGGCGGCGGAGGTGCGCCAGGCGGCGGCCTGCCGCTCGGGGTCGCTGGGCGTCTCCAGCTCGAGGGCCAGCCGGACGTGCTCGCCGTACATGCCGGGCTGGTCGGTCGCCTGGTTGGCGCCGACCCCGCGCAGCTCGGGTGGGCGGTCGGCGGTGAGCAGCAGCAACGGCACCGCGCCGTGGTGCGCCTCGAGCACGGCCGGGTGCAGGTTGGCCACGGCCGTCCCGCTCGTGGTGATCACTGCGGCTGCGGTGCGGGAGGTCTTGGCCAGGCCCAACGCGACGAAGGCGGCGCTGCGCTCGTCCACCCGCACGTGCAGCCGCAGGCGCCCGGCGGCCTCGAGCTCGTGGGCGGCGTAGGCCAGCGGTGCCGAGCGCGACCCGGGGCACAGGACGACCTCGCGCAGCCCGAGGCGCACCAGCTCGTCGAGGAGCACGCGGGCGCCGGCGGTCGAGGGGTTCACTCGGCCGATCCTGCCACTGCGGCGTCACGGGCCCATGGACCTCACCTCCGCTCGATGTCGTAATCGGTCGTCACCGTGGGCACCTCCCGCCCGACGAAGGGGGCGGCCCCCGCCCGCCACGCAGCGATCGAGGGGTCCTCGCTCGCGTCGACGAGACGCGCGGTCTCGGCGTAGCGGTCGTCGTCGTGGGCCTGGGACGCCCGACCGTCCGGGCCGAGGTCGTCGGCGAGGGAGCGCTCGATCGTCACCCAGGTCTCACGGTCCGGGTTGTCGGCGCCCTCTAGCCCGGGCACGAGGTCCTCGGTGTGCTCCAGGCTCAGCACTGATACCTCGTCGGGGACGGCGAGCGAGGCCACGGGCGCACCGCTCGTCACCACGTGGGTGACGCCGAGCCGCCGGCGGAAGGCCGGGTCCGCCGCAAGCGCCGCCGCGGTGAGCCCGCCCTGGCTGTGCCCGGCGAGCAGGACACGCGGCGGGCCCGTGTCGCCCGCCCGGCGCCGGGCATCGTCGACCGCGTCGACCACCGCCTGCATGATCTGCACCCGCCGGCCGGCGAGGTGCAGCACATTGCTCGTCATGTCGAAGGGGTTGGTCCCGGCCTCCGGGCTGAAGGTCTGCGTCCCCGGCACGTCGACGACCCACGCCCAGGACCCGTCGGGCTGCGGGATGCCGGTGACCCGCACCCGCGAGGCGCCTGAGGTCGGACCGTCACCGGCGACGAGGTCGGCGACGCCGCGTGGAGCCCGACCCGTCGCGCTCGGGTGCGGCGTCAGCCGGGCTCCTCGGCCCGACTCGTCGAGGACGACGCCCCGCGTGGCGGCGAGGACGACGCCGAGTGCCTCCTGCTGGGTGCGCGGTGGGTAGGGCACGCCCACCCGGCCGCTGCGCCACGCGAGCCATGCCCCGAGGGCGGGCACTCCCTCGCCGAGCCCGAGGAGCAACCCGTCGAGACCGTCCGCGGCCGCGGGCACGAGCCACGGGTGGTCGTGGAGGATCTCGTCGACCTCGCGGCCGAGTCCGAGACCGACCGCCAGCGCGGCGTCCCGGCCTCCCGGGACGGAGAGGACGACGGCCGCGGCGGGCGCCAGCACCAGCCCCCCGGCGAGGAGCGGGGGACCCAGGGTGCGCCCCACCCACCGGCCGGCACCCGTCGCGATGCTGTCCGCCAAGGCTTCGACGGCGGTCTCACCGGCGCGGTAGGTGCGCACGGCGGCGGTCGTCGCGAGTGCCGTCGCCACGACATCCGTCGCGGCTGCGGCCACCCCGGTCGGACCGGAGCACCCCAGCAGGGCCAGCTCCACCTCGACGAGCTCCAGAGGCGCGAGCAGGCCCGCGAGCACGAGCCGCGGATCGGGGGCCACGGCCCCGATCGAGACGGCGATCTCGCCCAGCTCGGTGCCCAGGACGCCCAGCCGGGCGGCCGAGTCCTCGAGCTCGGTGAGACCGACGGACAGGCCGGCGACCCCGCCGGTCACCTCGATGCCACTCACGGCCGCCGTCCCGCGTGGAGGAGCCCCGCGTGCAGGAGTCCCGTGTGCAGCACTCCCGGCCCCAGCCCGACCGTCAGGTCGACCGTGCCGATGACGTCGAGCCGCGCCTGCACCGTGACCGCCAGCTCCCGGACGAGGCCGGCGGCCCGCCGCACGGCCGCCGCGAGCGCGGCGATGTCGTCGGCGTGCTCCGCGACCCGGTCGCGGTGCAGGTCGGCGGCCACTCCCTGCCAGCTCGTCGCCGTCGCGACGCGGACCTGCGCGGCGCACGTGTCGAGCCTCCCGGCGCAGCGCTCCAGCCGGACGGCCAGGTCGGTCAGCTCGGCGGGGAGCAGGGTGTCGATGTCCATGCCTCCACCCCACCGCGTCGCGGCCCGGTGCGAGCGGGGCTCCTCGCCGCTGTGCACGGCGACGCGCTGGCGCCGGCGGGTGTGGACGAGCTCAGCGGCGAGCCGCCCAGGCGGCGCGGACCCGCTCTCGCCACCACTCCTGCCGCGGCGCCGGCGACGCGTGCCGGTCGAGCAACATCTCGTCGACGCGCACCTCTCGCACGGGCAGCGCTCCGCTGACCGGCACGAGGGGCTCCGTCGTGACATCGGCGGTGAGCAGCGCCCCGGTGCCCAGCCCGCACGCGTGGTCGAGGTCGGGCAGGGCCGCAGCGAGCGCGACCCCGGCCCGCAGGCCGACGGTGGAGTCGATGGCGGAGGAGACGACGGCCGGCAGCCCGCACTCGGCGACCACGTCCAGCGCGCAGGCGACCCCACCGAGCGGCGCGACCTTGACGACGATGACGTCGGCAGCGCGCAGCCGCGCGACCTCGAGCGGGTCCTCCGCCTTGCGGATCGACTCGTCGGCCGCGACCGGGACGTCGACACCCTGGTGCGCCAGGTCGATCCGCAGCCGGGCGAGGTCGCGCACGTCGGCGCACGGCTGCTCCGCGTACTCCAGGTCGAAGGGGGCCAGCGCCGCCAGGATGTCGGCCGCCTGCGTGAGCGACCACCCGCCGTTGGCGTCGACCCGGATGCGCGCGTGCGCTCCCATGACGTCGCGGACGGCGGCGACGCGGTCGATGTCGTCGCGCTCACCCTGACCGCGCTCAGCGACCTTGACCTTGGCCGTCGTGCACCCGTCGTAGCGCGCGAGGACGGCGGGCACGTCCGCCGCGGGGACGGCGGGCACGGTGGCGTTGACCGGGACCTCGCCGCGGACGGGCTCCGGCCACCCCTGCCAGGCGGCCTCGAGCGCGGCGTCCAGCCACCGGGCCGACTCCTGCGGTCCGTACTCGACGAAGGGAGCGAACTCCCCCCACCCGACCGGACCCCGCACGAGCGCCACCTCGCGCTCGGTGACGCCGCGGAACCGGATGCCCAGGGGCAGGGTCACCACCCGCAGCCCCTCGAGCACCTCCTCGACGGTCGCCGGCCCGGACGCCGGTCGCTGCCCGCTCACCGGCCGCTCACCGGTCGCGCGAGGACAGCACGCAGAACTCGTTGCCCTCCGGGTCGGCGAGCACGGTCCACGTGACGTCGTCGTCCTGGCCGACGTCGGCGAGGGTCGCCCCCTTCGCCAGGAGCGCCTCGATCTCGGCGTCACGGTCCTGGTCGATGTGCGGGGCGAGGTCGATGTGCAGGCGGTTCTTCACCGTCTTGCCCTCCGGGACGGGGGCGAAGACGAGGGAGGTGCGCAGCGTCTGCCAGGTCGCGGCGTCGTCGACCGGGTCCTCGGCGTGCTCGGGCGGCACGACATTGCACTCGTACTCGTCCTCGTACCCGATCCGCCAGCCGAGGACGTCGGCCCACCACCGGGCGAGCGCGGCGTGGTCGTGGGCATCGACCGACAGCTGGTACAGGTGCAGGGTCATGTCCCGACGTTAGCCCGTGAAGCGCGCCAGCCTCGCGCGCAGCAGCGGCACCCGGTGGGCATTGCCGTGCAGCCCGACGTAGCGCTCGCGGTAGACCGACAGGAGGGCGTCGTCGAGGCGCCGGACGGCGCCCGGTGGGTAGCGGTAGCCCATGTGGCGGTCGATCTGCGCGATGTCGACCTCACGCAGCACCTCCCGCAGCTCGGAGAGCGAGCCGATGCCCAGCTCGAGCAGCAGCCCGCTGATCCACGCGTAGTGGTCGGTGCGCGACCACCCGGCGTCGGCGAACTGCCCCGCGAGGAAGGCCGCGAGGTCGGTCGCGCTGATCCGCGGGTCGTCATCGGCACCCTCGGCCGGTGAGGTGAGCTCCTCGCGGTGACGGTCGCGGATCGCGGAGAACTGCTGGTCGGCCAGCTCGAGCAGCCCCGCCGCGAGCGTGAACCGTCGGTCGAAGTCGGGAGCGTGCTCGGCCGGCACCGACCCCTTGTAGCGCACGTCGTGCTCGAACTCGGCCCACGCGTGCTGGAGCACGGTGCGGATCTGCACCGACGCCGGACGGTCGGCCGGGATGCCGGCCTCGTCGCGGTCCTCGCCGAGGGCCACGAGCAGGTGCCGGCTCGAGTACCCGAACCTCCCCTCCTGTGCGGTCTCCCGACCCATGTCCCGGTCCTCGCGGACCTCGAGCTGGGAGGAGAGCAGCTGGGCCACCGCGTCGACGTCGGCCAGCACATAGGTCACGACGCGGACGCCGACCTGGTCGGTGATGTCGGTGAGCGGCTTGGGGTGCGCCAACCGGCCGCCCTGGAGCCGTCGGGCGGCCTTGGCGGCGAACGACTCCACCGACTTCGTCCGACCCGTCACCGTGAGGTAGTTGATGCCCGCGTCGTCGAGCAGCCGGGTCACCAGGGCCACGTAGGCGTCGGTGACCTCCTCGAGGCGCTCCCGCTCCTTGGCATAGCGCTGCACGGCCCTGCGTACCCGGGTCGACTGCGTGCTGGCCATGGGGACAGCCTGCCGCAGTCCAACCCCCGAGCGGGGACGTCACCCCTGCTCGTGCCGCCGGGCGAGGTCCCGGTAGTGCATCAGCTCCGTGCGGAACCGACTGACGAGCATGCGCGGGTCCCCGAGGACGTAGACCTCCGGCACCTCCGTCGGCGCCTTGCCGTGGGGCCACTGGGCGCCGCCGATCGTCTCGGCCAGGGTGCGCGACCGGGTCGCCGGCGCGGCCGTCGTGCCGAGGTCGCGCAGCCAGTGGGCGACGGTGAAGGCGGCGCCCTGCCCGACGAGCCCGTTGGCCTTGGCGATGCAGTGCACGATGATCGCCGCCACCTTCTCCGGCTCGAGATCCCGCCAGATGCGCAGCATGCCGGCCTCCTCGGCCGCGACGAGCAGCCGGCGGCAGGCCGTGAGCACCTCGTGGGTGACGACCCACCCGGCGGACGCCCGCTCCAGCTCGTGGTCGACGGCCTCCATGAGCTCCCGCTCGGGGTCGGCCGCCGCCGAGGGGTCGACAGGCGTCGACTCCGGCAACGGCTGCCCGTCCAGGCTCGCAAGTGCCTCCCGGCTGCCCACGACCCGCTCGAGCCAGTGGTCCATCGCCTCGTGCGGGGGGACGCGGACCTCGACCGTCCTCGTGACCGGAGCGGCCGGCAGCCCCCTCCGGTGGTTGAGCTCGAGCGCCGCGCACTCGTACTGGCTGCCGCTGATGGGGTGGCGCGCAGAGTCCACCACCTGCCCGTCGATGAGGACGACCTGGGTGTACTCGCCGAGGTCCCGCGCCGGCCGGCCGTGCTCGTATCCGTACCCGTACCCGTACCCCTCGGGATCCGGCTCGTCGAACCCTTCGGCCCCAGGGTCGTCCTCATGCAGCAAGCCCTCCACCGACCGCAACCATCCGCCTGCCATGTCGTCCTCCCGTCCGGGCCGATCCGGGTGACCGGCCGTGCACCCACCCCATCGGTTGCGGGAGGCCGGCGGGACCCCCTTCGCCCGGCTGTGGACGACGGGGAGCGCGCCGCGGCGGATGTGGACGGTCAGCGGCGGTTGGTGCCGAACATCCGGCCCATCGCCGCGTCCATGACGGGACTCGGCACCACCTTGGTCGCCGCGACCATCGCGCGGGCGGAGGCGGGCACCTGGTAGCGGCTGCGCGGCCGCCGGGAGGTCGCCGCGTGGACGATCGCGTCGACGACGACCCCCACGTCCGCGGCGTCGATGCCGAACATCCGCTCGTGCGCCTTCGCCATCCGGCGCGCCTGTGCCGCATAGGCGCCCGAGCCCGAGTACTCGGCGAGCGAGTCCGCGGCGATGTCGCCGAACTCGGTCCGGATCGCTCCCGGCTCGATGATCGAGACGCGCACGCCGTGCGGCGCCAGCTCCATGCGCATCGCGTCGCTGAGCGCCTCGACCGCGTACTTGCTCGCGTGGTACCAGCCGCCGAGCGGCTCGCTGACGTGTCCGGCGACCGAGGCGATGTTGACGATCCGCCCGGACCCCGCCTCGCGCATGTGCGGCAGCACGAGCTGGCTCATCCGGGCCAGGCCGAGGACATTGACCTCCAGCTGGCGGCGGGCGACGTCGATCGGCACGTCCTCGACGGCCCCGAAGACCGAGTACCCCGCGTTGTTGACGAGCACGTCGATCCGGCCGTGCTCGGCCACGACGTCCTCGATGAGGGCGACCATCGACGCGTCGTCGGCGACGTCGACGACGTGGGGGGTCACCCCCTTCGCCCGGAGGGTCTCGAGGCGGTCGAGCCGACGCGCGGCACCGACGACGGTCCACCCCTCCCGCGCGAGCGCGACGGCGGCGGCCTCGCCGATGCCGGAGGAGGCACCGGTGACCAGGGCGACGTGGTGGTCGGTCATGCGTCCATCACACGCGAAGGGGGCCGCCACCGCCACACCGCGACCGCACCCCGCACTGTGACGACGGTCACCGCGGCGTAGGGTCGGGTGTCGTGGACATCGCCCTGACCCTCATCGCGATCGCCGTCGCGATCCTGCTCATCATCCGCTTCAAGGTCGACCCGGTGATCTCGCTGATCATCTCCTCGATCTTCCTCGGCCTCTCCACGGGGGTGGGCCTGGAGGAGACGGTCAAGCAGATCACCACGGGCTTCGGCGAGATCATGGGCGAGGTCGGCCTGCTCATCGGCTTCGGCGTGCTCATCGGCTCGCTGCTGCAGGCGACCGGCACCTTCCGCGCGCTCGTCGAGATCATCGCCCGCCGGGTCGGCGGCAAGCTGCCGTACGCGATGACCGCTGCGCTGTCGACGATCTTCCCGTCGATCTACGTCGACGTGCAGGTCGTGCTCGCCTCCCCCATGGCCCGCCAGGCGGCGCCGGTCGTCGACCGCAAGCGTGGCCTGCCGCTGCTCGCCGGCGCGATCGGCATCGGCATCTTCGCCGGCTACGTCTTCGTCGTGCCGGGCCTGGCCGCCGTCGCGGTCGCCGGCCTGCTCGAGGTCTCGCTCGGCCGGTACCTCGTCTTCGGTGTCCCGATCGGCCTGGCGACCGCGCTGCTCACGACCCTCGCCTTCCGCGGGCTGCTGCGCGCCGGGCTGTGGGACGCGGACACCGACATCGACCCCGACGAGGAGGAGCACCCGGAGCACCCCGGCCACGCCGCCTACCTCGCCCGCGCGGACGCCGAGGCGGGCATGGTCCCGGCCGGCACGGCCGACGCCGACCTCGACGACCCCGACGAGGTGCCGGAGCGCGCCCTTCGCCTCCCGCTCCTGCTGCGCCTGGCGCCCATCCTCGTGCCGCTCGTGCTCATCGCCTTCGGCGCCTTCATGGACCTCTTCGAGCGGAGCAACTCCGTCATCGCCTTCATCGGTGACGCCAACATCGCGCTCTTCGTCGGCCTGCTCATCGCCTTCGTCATCGGCCGCGCGACCCTCGGCACCGAGGGCACGGAGGGCGCGCTGTCGAGCGGGTTCCGCACCACCGGCGAGATCCTGCTCATCACCGGCATCGGTGGCTCGCTCGGCGCGGTCATCACCGCGACCGGCCTCGGCGACACGCTCAAGGGCCTGTTCTCCGCGGACGCCGGCGCGCCCGTCCTCGTCAGCGTCCTGCTCGCGTGGTTCATCGCGGCGCTGCTGCACTTCGCCATCGGGTCGGTGTCGGTCGGCGCCATCACGGCCGCCGGCATCATCGGGCCGGTCGTCGCGTCCACCGGTGTCGACCCGGTCGTCATCGGCCTGGCGATCGCCTCCGGCGCGATGTTCGCGCTGCACGTCAACAGCAACTTCTTCTGGATGTTCAAGAGCCTGCTCGGGCTGTCGACCAAGGGCGCGCTCAAGACCCTGACCCTGGCGACCTCGCTCGGGGCGGTCGTGTCGCTACCCATGGTGCTGGTCCTCGGGCTGGTCGCCTGACGCGAGGAGCCCCCTTCGTCACGATGACGAAGGGGGCTCCCGACCGGGTGCGCGAGGATCAGACGGCGACGCGCTCGCGCTCCGGGGCGTCGACCGGCGCGGCCGACGTGGCCGCACGGCGGCCGGCGACGAGCGCATCGAGCGACCAGGCGCCGGGACCGGCGATGGCCAGCGCCGCGGTCACCCCGGCGAGCAGCAGCACGAGCTCGTAGCCGCCCTCGGCGACGAAGAAGCCCGCCGACAGGTGGACGATGACGAGCGCGCCGAGCATGACGAGCCCGTAGACCGCGCCGACGATGCGGGTGCCGAGGCCGAGGAGGAGCAGGGCGCCACCCACGAGCTCGACGACGAGGGTGAGGGGGCCGGCGATGCCCGCGAGCGGCACGCCCATACCGGCGAACATCTCACCGACCCCGCCGAAGCCGGCGGCCGTGAGCTTCTGCCAGCCGTGGAGGAACATGGTCAGGCCCGTGACGATCCGCAGGATCAGCAGGGCGGCCTCGTGGCCAACTCGACGGTCAGTAGGCTCGCCACCGTGAGCGCACTGGACAACGTCAGCGAGACCTTCGACCCGCAGGCCTGGGAGGTGGTGCCGGGCTTCGAGGACCTGACCGACCTCACCTACCACCGGGCCAAGGACGTCGGCTGCGTGCGCATCGCCTTCGACCGGCCCGAGATCCTCAACGCCTTCCGGCCGCACACGGTCGACGAGCTCCACCGCACGCTGGACCACGCCCGCCGCACCCCGGACGTCGGCGTCGTCCTGCTCACCGGCAACGGTCCGACGCCCCGTGAGGGCAGCAGCGCGACGACCGAGGGGTGGGCCTTCTGCACCGGCGGCGACCAGCGCATCCGCGGCCGCTCCGGCTACCAGTACGCGGCCGACCCCACCGGCGACGACTCCGCGGAGGGCATCGACGAGCGTCGGGTCAAGGCCGAAGGGGGGCGCCTGCACATCCTCGAGGTCCAGCGCCTCATCCGCACGATGCCCAAGGTCGTCATCGCCCTCGTGGGAGGGTGGGCCGCCGGTGGCGGGCACTCGCTGCACGTCGTGTGCGACATGACGCTCGCCAGCCAGCACGCGCGGTTCAAGCAGACCGATGCCGACGTGGGCTCCTTCGACGGCGGGTACGGCAGCGCCTACCTGGCCAAGATGGTCGGGCAGAAGCGCGCCCGCGAGATCTTCTTCCTCGGTCGCGCCTACACGGGCCAGGAGATGTACGAGATGGGTGCGGTCAACGCGGTCGTCGACCACGCCGAGCTGGAGGTCGAGGCGCTGCGAATGGCCCGCGAGATCATGGCCAAGTCCCCCACGGCGATCCGGATGCTCAAGTTCGCCTTCAATCTCAGCGACGACGGGCTGATGGGCCAGCAGGTCTTCGCCGGTGAGGCCACGCGCCTGGCCTACATGACCGATGAGGCCGTCGAGGGGCGCGACCAGTTCCTCGAGAAGCGGGACCCGGACTGGTCGCCCTTCCCCTGGTACTTCTGAGCCGAGGGCGCCGCCCGGAGCCTGTGGACAGGACCCAGCGGACCGGGGAGACCGCGGCGTAAACTCACAGACATGGCCCTGAGCGAGTCGGAGTTCTACAAGGCCGGGATGTCGCTGCCTCCTGGTGTGCGCCGAGACGTCGCTCTCAGACTCCTCGAGTCCCTCGACCTCGAAGATGGCGACGCCGCAGCCGAAACCTGGTTGGAGACCGAGGTGGTGGCTGCATACGACGCACTCGAGGCGGACCCCACCCGCGCGATCCCAGCCGACGCGGTACGCGCCCACTTCACCCGTAGGTGGGCTGCCCGTTCATGACGGGCAAGATCGCCTTTCTCCCGAAGCTCTCCGGCAGCTCGACGATCTGGGCACGTGGATCGGCGACGCCGTCGGTTCGAGGGATGCCGAGAGGTTCATCCACAACTTGCTGGATCACATCGATCGCATCCTGATGTTCCCGCGTGCCGGCAGGCCGCGCCCCGACCTTCGCCCCGGGCTCAGGACCACCACGCACCAGAAGGGGACACTCATCGCCTACGTCGTCGACGATTCCCGAACCGACACGCTCGTGACTGTCCTGGGTGTGTTCCATGGTGGTCAGGACTGGGAGACCGCCCTTCGAGAGGAAGACTGACCACCGTGCCGATCACCCCGCTCCCCCTCCCTGCAGGTCCCGAGGTCCTGGAGTCCCTCCCTTCGCTCGAGCGTGCCCTGACCGGCACCGCGCCGATCCATCCGCACGCCCCGGACACCACCCCACAGCTCCGCGACGGTGACCTCCCCGCCGACCTCGCCGTCGCCATCGCGACCTCCGGCTCGACCGGCACGCCCAAGCTCTCCCTGCTGACCGCGGCCAACCTCATCGCGAGCGCCGACGCGACCGCCGAGCGGCTCGGCGGCCACGGGCAGTGGCTGCTCGCTCTGCCGCCGCACCACATCGCGGGGCTGCAGGTGCTGCTGCGCAGCATCGCCGCCGGCACGACGCCGGTGGTCCTCGATCCGGGCGGCATCACCGCCTTCGCGCTCGTCGAGGCCACCGCCGGCATGCACGCCGAGCGCCGCTACACCTCGCTCGTGCCGACCCTGCTCGCCCGGCTCGTCGACGACCCGCTCGGGTTGGAGGCGCTGCGGCGCTTCGACGCGATCCTCGTGGGCGGGGCTGCCACTCCCACAACGCTGCTCGACCGCGCCCGGTCCGAGGGCGTGCGCGTCGTCACGACCTATGGCATGTCCGAGACCGGCGGCGGCTGCGTCTACAACGGCAAGCCCCTCACGGGCGTCGCGGCGCGCACCGGCGCCGACGGCGTCCTCGAGCTCGGCGGCCCGGTCGTCGCGCACGGTTACCTCGGTCTGGCGAGCGATGCCTTCCGGACCGAAGGGGGACAGCGCTGGTTCCGCACCGGCGACCTCGGGTCGGTGGACGGTGACGGGCGCGTCCACGTCACCGGTCGCGCCGACGACGTCATCAACACCGGTGGGCTCAAGATCGCGCCCCGCATCGTCGAAGAGGCTGTCCTCGCGCACGTCCCGGCCGTGACAGAAGCCGTCGTCGTCGGGGTCCCCGACCCGCAGTGGGGGCAGACGGTCGCGCTCGCCGCGGTCACCTCCCCCGGCGGGCCGCCTCCAGGCCCCGTCCCCGACGCCGGCGTCGCCGAGATCCGCGACCTGCTGCGCCCCCACCTCGAGCCGGCCGCGCTGCCCCGCCGGGTCCACGTGCTCGCCGAGCTGCCGATGCGCGGACCGGGCAAACCGGACCGCACCGCCGTGGCGCGTCTGCTCGGCGGCTGATGGCCTCGTAAGATCGCCCATCGTGGCCACCATCAAGCAGTGGGTCGCCGGCGCGCGCCCACGGACCCTCCCCGCAGCGATCGCCCCCGTCATCGTCGGCACCGCAGCCGCCGCGGCCAACCGTGACCTCGAGGAGGGGACGAAGGGGGCCAACCTCGGCCTCGCCCTGCTCGCCCTCATCGTCGCGTGCGCCCTTCAGGTCGGCGTCAACTACGCCAATGACTACAGCGACGGCATCCGCGGCACCGACGAGGAGCGGGTCGGCCCGGTGCGGCTCGTCGGTCAGCGCCTGGCCAACCCCGGCAACGTCAAGATCGCGGCCTTCACCTTCTTCGGGATCGGGGCCTTCGCCGGATTCGCGCTCGTGGCCCTGAGCCAGGCGTGGATCCTGCTGCCGATCGGCGCCTTGGCGATCGTCGCCGCGTGGCGCTACACCGGCGGCGACAACCCCTACGGCTACCGGGGCCTCGGCGAGGTCTACGTCTTCATCTTCTTCGGCCTCGTCGCGACGCTCGGCACCCAGTACACGCAGATCGGCTCGATCACCGCGGTCGGCGTGCTCGGTGCCATCGCCGTCGGCGCCCTCGCGAGCGCGATCCTCGTCGCCAACAACCTGCGCGACATCCCGACCGACTCGGTCACCGGCAAGACGACCCTGGCGGTGCGGCTCGGTGACGCGCGCACCCGCCAGCTCTACGTGGGTCTCTTCGTCGTCGCGATCGTGTGCACCCTGCTCATGGCGATCTGGCGGCCCTGGGCCCCCATCGCGATCATCGGGCTGGTCATCGCCTGGCCCGGCATCCAAGCCGTGCGCGGCGGTGCCACCGGCAAGGCACTCATCCCGGCCCTGGCCCTCACCGGCTTCGCCGAGGTGATGTGGGCGGTCTGGCTCTTCGCGCCGCTCGCGCGCTGAGCGTCCTGGGCTGGGGGCAGGGACCTCAGCGGAAGGTCTCGGGCTCCTCGGGCTCCGACCGCTCGGCCCGGTCGCGCGCAGCGTCCTCGACGGCCTCGTCGGTGTCGGTGCGCTCGGAGCGGGCCGTGGCCTTGGCCGCCTGACGGTCCTGGATCTGCCGGACCATCTCGGCACGGAAGGGCTTGAGCACGATCGCCGAGATGATCATCGACAGCAGCGCGGCGCCGACGACGAGCCAGGGCAGCTCGGTGGGCTCGCGCAGGCCGATGAGCCACAGCAGCGCGAGGCAGCCGAAGAAGATGAGCATGCGGAGCAGGGTGTAGCGGACCAACGTCAGAGCCTCACTGCGCGTAGCTGTGCTGGCCGATGAAGTAGAAGTTCACGACCGTGTAGTTGATGACGATGCACGCGAAGCCGGCGATGGCGATCCAGTTCGCGGTGCGGCGCGAGGTGTTCTTCGTCGCGCGGGCGTGCAGGTAGGCGGCGTAGACGGTCCAGATGACGAAGGTCCACACCTCCTTGGGGTCCCAGTTCCAGTAGGCACCCCACGCCTCGCGGGCCCAGATGGCGCCGGCGATGAGCGTGAAGGTCCACAGGGGGAAGCCGATGATGTGCAGCGAGTAGGAGAACTTCTCCAGCGCCGACGCCTCGGGGAGCTTGCGCCAGAAGCGCTCGCTGCCGACGCCGCGGTCGCTCATGAGGTACAGCGCGCTGACGATGGCGCCGACGACGAAGATCCCGACGGACAGCGTCGCCACGGTGACGTGGATCGGCAGCCAGTAGGACTTCAGCGACGGGACGACCTCGTCGGCCTCGACGTACCAGGCGGTCGAGGCGACCATGAGCAGCAGCACGACGAAGGCGGTGACGAAGACCCCGAGCCACCGCACGTCACGCCGCAGCCCGGCGACCGAGTAGACCGCCATGGCGAAGAAGGCGCCCGCGACGCTGAACTCGAAGAGGTTGCCCAGCGGGAAGCGCTCGACCGCGAACCCGCGCAGGGCGAAGGAGGCGAGCAGCAGCGCGGCACCCAGCCACGACAGCGAGCCGGCGATCCCGGCGGCCTTGCGCGCCTTGAGCGGCGTCTCCGCGGCGACCACGGACGAAGGGGGGTCCTCCCCCTTCGCCTCGCCGGCACCGACGGTCGCGGGGACCTTGGCGTCGGCGCGCACCTCGGCGGCCTCGCGCACGGGCACGGCCTGCGCGAGGTAGAGGGCGTAGCAGAGCATCGCCACGGTGATCACCAGCGCGGCCGAGGCCAGCGCGTAGTTGGCGTACTGGGCCAGGATCTCGTTCGTCATGATGTCCTCGATTGTCCCACGAGCTCGTCGCGGATCTCCCGGACGATCTCGGGCAGGCGCTCGTCATCGTCCTTGCTCATGCCGCCGACGTCGACGCGCACGACGTCGCCGTCCTGCACGAGGCGCACGAAGACGCGGCGGCGCTTGATGGTCAGGGTGGCGATGAGCCCGGCGAGCGCGGCCAGCGCAGACCAGAGCGTCAGGCCCTTGCCGGGGTCGTGCCGCACGGAGAACCCGGCGAAACGCTCCACGCCGTCGAAGGAGATCGTCCCCTTGCCGTCGGGCAGCTCGGCGCTCTCCCCGGGGGTCAGCCACAGCCGCAGCTGGTCGGTGCCCTCGGCGTTGTTGACCGCCTCCATCGACGCGGTGTCGAGGGTGAAGACCGACTGCGGACGCCCGTCGGGGAAGAGCTCGCCGGTGTACATGCTCATCGCGAGCGCCGGGCTCTTGGTGTCGGGGAAGACCGAGACCGGGCCCAGCTCGGGGTCGATGTAGGCGGTGGGCAGGAAGAGTCCGACGAAGCCGAACTGCTCGGGCGAGGCGGCCCCGACCTTGACCGCGCCGGTGGAGCGGTAGTTGCCGTCCTGCGCGAGGAAGGGGGTGGCCCCCTGGTAGAGCACCTTGCCGTCGTCGTCCTTGACCGTGACGACGGGGGCATAGCCGTTGCCGAGGAGGAAGACGGTGGCCCCGTCCATCTCGAGCGGGTGGTTGACCTTGACGCTGTCGGTGAAGGTGCTGCCGTCCGCCTCGGTGACGTTGACGTGCGCCTCGAAGTCGCGCGGCTGGCCGAAGGTCTGGGCGGTGGGCTCGCGGTCGTTGAAGTCCGCGGTCATCTCCTCGACCTCGACGGCGAAGGGGGAGAGCGAGGACTCGTCGACGAAGGGCCCGGGGGCGAAGGTGTCGTAGCGGGTCACCGTCGAGACGAAGGAGTCGCCGGAGGGGACGACGACGTCGGCCTTCCACCCCCACAGGTGGCCGACGGCGACACCGATGATCAGCGTGACGAGAGCGGTGTGGAAGACGAGGTTGCCGGTCTCCTTGCCGTAGCCGCGCTCGGCGGAGACGGAGCCCTCGTCGTGGCTGGCGACCCGGAAGCGCCTCTTGCGCAGCACCGCCGTCGCGGCCTCGCGCACCTGCGCCAGGTCACCCTCGACCTCGCCGTCGGCGTGGGCCTCGAGCCGCGCGAGCCGCTTGGGCGCGCGAGGGGGCTTGCTGCGCAACGCCTTCCAGTGCACGGCGGTGCGCGGCAGGATGCAGCCGATGAGGGAGATGAAGAGCAGCAGGTAGATCGCCGAGAACCACGGCGAGGAGTAGACGTCGAAGGCCCCGAGCCGGTCGAGCCACGGCCCGGTCGTCTCGTGCCGCGCGAGCCAGGCGTCGGTCTGGGCCGGGTCGATGCTGCGCTGCGGGAAGACCGAGCCGGGGACGGCACCGATGGCCAGCAGCAGGAGGAGGAAGAGCGCGGTGCGCATGCTCGTCAGCTGCCGCCAGCCCCACCGCAGGTAGCCGACGACACCCAGCCTGGGCTGGGTGACCTCGCGCTCGGGTCGGGTCCGCGTGGCCATCAGATGAGCACCTCCGTGTCGCTGATCAGGTGGATCTGCAGCCACTGGGTCAGCGCGTCCCAGCCGCCGGTGAGCAGCAGCAGCCCGACGACGAGCAGCAGCACGGCCCCGACGACCTGGATGGCGCGCTGGCGGCGGCGCAGCCACGCCGAGACCGGCGCCCACCGCTCGTAGGCGGCGGCGATGAGCAGGAAGGGCAGCCCGAGCCCGAGGCAGTAGGCGACGGCGAGCACGACGGCCCGGGTCGTCGACGCGTCACCGGCGAGGTTGAGCGTGAGCACCGCAGCGAGCGTCGGGCCCATGCACGGCGCCCAGCCCAGACCGAAGACCGCCCCGAGCACCGGTGCGCCCGCGAGCCCGGTCGCCGGCTTGATCGGCAGGCGGATGGTGCGCTGCGACCCGGCGCCGAGGAAGACGAAGGCCATGAGGATGACGAGCACCCCACCGAGGCGCATGAGCAGCTCGCGGTGGTCGACGAGGGCCCGACCAGCGGTGGCGACGAACATCGACGCGAGGACGAAGACGGCGCTGAAACCGAGGATGAACAGCAGCGTCCCGAGGACCATCCGGCCGCGGCTGCGCTGCTCCAGCGCGACGTCGGACAGCCCCGTGACGTAGCCGAGATAGCCGGGCACGAGCGGCAGCACGCAGGGCGTGGCGAAGGAGACCAGGCCCGCCAGCGCGGCGACGAGCACCGCGAGCGGCAGGGCACCGTCGGTCACCTGGTCGCTCAGCGAAGTGGGCACCGCGGCGAGCGCGGGCAGGACAGCGGTCATCAGGCCGACTCGGCCAGGGTGTCCTCGACGACGCCGACGAGGGTGGAGGTGGTGACGGGACCGAGGACGACCGCGGCGATCCGACCCTCACGGTCGAGGACCGCGGTCGAGGGCTGGGTGGTCATCTTGCCCTGCATGTCGATCGCGCTCTGGCCGGACTTGTCGTAGACGGAGGGCCAGACGAAGCCCCACTCCTCCCCCTGCGCCCGCCCGGTCTCCTTGGAGGACTCGCGGTAGTTGATGCCGACGAAGGCGACGTCCGGCCCCTTCGTCTCCTCGTGGGCCTCGACGAGGTGCGGGGCCTCCTTGGCGCACGGGCCGCACCAGCTGGCCCAGAGGTTGACGACGACGACCTTGCCGCGCTCGTCGGCGCTGTCCCACGTCTTGCCCTGGATGGTCTCGCCGGCGAGCTCGACGGGCGCGCCGCGCTCGGCCGGCTCGAAGAGGGTCATCGACCCGTCGCCGTTGCGCGAGCCGACCTCCTTCGCGGCCTTCTCCGCGGCGGACTCACCGCAGGCGGCGAGGGTCCCGGCGAGGACGAGGGCGCTCGCCGAGGCGAGCAGGGTGCGGCGGGTGGGGCGGACGGTCTTCATCGAAGGGGGATCAGGCTCCGGGGATCGACGCGGCGTGCGCGTACAGGTGTGCAGCGGGCTCGCTGTAGGTGACATCGGTGACCTCGTCCCCGGTGAAGGTCACCGAGGTGAGGGAGGCCAGGTTGCACGCCCGCTTGCGCGGGTCGTGCCAGAGGGGACGCTCCTGCAGGACGCTGCGGATGGTCCAGATCGGCAGCTGGTGGCTGACGATGAGCGCCTCGTGGCCGCGCGCGTGGTCGCGGGCGTCCTCGATGGCGGCCATCATCCGCTTGCCGATGGCGCGGTAGGGCTCGCCCCAGGTGGGCTTCGTCGGGTCGCGCAGCCACCACCAGCGGCGGGGGTCGAGCAGCAGCCGCTTGCGGAACCGGCGCCCCTCGAACTTGTTGCCCGCCTCGATGACGCGCGGGTCGACGACGGCGGTCAGGCCGTGCCGCTCCAGGGTGGGCGCGGCGGTCTCGGCGGTGCGCTCGAGCGGGCTGTGCACGACGAGCGCCAGGTCGGCGTCGGCGAGGTGGCCGGCGACGACCTCGGCCATCTCGCGGCCGAGGTCGGACAGGTGGTAGTCGGGCAGGCGGCCGTAGAGGATCTTGTGGGGGTTGTCGACCTCGCCATGGCGCAACAGGTGGACGACGGTGCGCTCGGACCCGGGGCGGACGCCGTGCTCGGCGTGGGCCTCACGGGCACCGGCGGCGGCTTCGCCAGCAGCGCCGGCGGCCTCTGCGGCGGTCTCGCGGGTCTCGGTGTCGATGGGCAGGTCGGTGCCGGAGTCGGGCATCGGCTCGGTCATGGCCGGGATTGTCCCACCTCAGTCTGAGAGGGACCTGCGGTGGGCCACGACGGCGTCGTAGAGCGCCTTCTTGCCGTGGCCGGTGCTCAGGCCCACGGCCGCGCACACGTCCTTGAGCCGGGCGCCACGGTCCTTGCGGGCAAGCACCTCCGCGACGGCGTCCTCGAGCGAGACGCTACGCTCCTCGGCGCCCCCGACGACGATCGTGATCTCCCCCTTCACCCCCGCGGCCGCCCACTCGGCGAGCTCGGCGAGGCCACCGCGGCGCACCTCCTCCCAGGTCTTGGTCAGCTCGCGGCAGACCGCGGCCGGGCGGTCGGGGCCGAGGACCTGCGCCATGGCCTCCAGCGAGGCCGCGATGCGGTGGGGCGCCTCGAAGAAGACCATCGTGCGCCGCTCGGCGGCGACCTCCTCGAGGACGCTGCGCCGCTCCCCCGCCTTGCGCGGGAGGAACCCCTCGAAGCAGAAGCGGTCGACCGGCAGCCCCGAGACCGCGAGCGCCATGAGGACCGCACTCGGCCCGGGTACGCAGGTGACGGGCTGGTCGGCGTCGATGCACGCCCGCACGAAGCGGTAGCCCGGGTCCGAGACCGAGGGCATCCCCGCGTCGGTGACGAGGACGACCCGCTGGCCCTCGCGGACCGACTCGAGCAGGTCCGCGGTGCGCGAGGCCTCGTTGTGCTCGTGGTAGCTGACGACCCGCTCGGGCAGCTCGACCCCGAGCCGGCCGGCGAGCGCCCGCAGGCGTCGGGTGTCCTCCGCGGCGACGACGTCGGCCCCCGCGAGCTCCTCCCGCAGGCGCGGGCTGGCGTCCCGGGGGTCACCGATGGGTGTGGCGGCGAGGACGAGTGGCATGGCGCCATCATCCCAGCAGGACCCGTCACCTCCCCATCCCCTCGCCTACGATGGCGCGCATGGACCGGGGGACACAGCTGCGTGAGCGCCTGCTCGGCTTCCGACCCACCGACGCCCTGTGGGGCTGGCTCGGCCCGATCCTCTTCGCCGTCATCGGTGGTGGGCTGCGCTTCTGGTCCCTCGACCGCCCGCACCAGCTGGTCTTCGACGAGACCTACTACGTCAAGCAGGGCGTCTCGATGCTCGACCACGGCGTCGAGATGCGGTGGAACGGCGACGGCGAGGAGGTCGACCCGCTCTTCACCCAGGGCACGACCGCGGTCTTCAACACCACGGACGGCGACATGGTCGTCCACCCGCCGGTCGGCAAGTGGATCATCGCCTTCGGCGAGTGGGTCTTCGGGTCGACGTCGAGCTTCGGCTGGCGCTTCTCGGTCGCGCTGCTCGGCACGTTGTCGATCCTCATGGTCGGGCGGATCGCCCGGCGCCTCTTCGGGTCGAACTGGCTGGGCGCGATCGCCGCCTTCCTCATGGCCTTCGAGGGACACCACTTCGTCCACTCCCGCACCGGCCTGCTCGACATCATCCTGATGTTCTTCGCGATCGCGGCCTTCGGCGCGCTGCTCATCGACCGGGACTGGTCACGAGCACGCTTGGCGGACAAGGCCGCCGGCCTGCCGACGAGCTTCGCGACCGGGCCGATGATGTGGTGGCGTCCGTGGCGCCTGGTCGCCGCGCTCTCCCTCGGTCTGGCCTGCGGCACCAAGTGGTCCGGGCTGTACTTCTTCGCCGCCTTCGGCCTCATGACGGTCTTCTGGGACATCGGAGCGCGAAGGGCGGCGGGCGCCCGCCACTGG
>NZ_BCSQ01000008.1 GCF_001570945.1 Janibacter anophelis NBRC 107843 | reverse complement strand
GGGCACGGCTCGGCAGCGCCCGCCACGGCGTGTCCATGTTGAAGCCGAGGTCGTCACCGAGCGCGGCCATCGTGCGCTGGAAGTACTGCGCGGACTGGGTGCCCTGCGCCCACGGCGCGATGGCGCCCTGGGCCAGGGTCAGGTCGTCGTCGGGGACGACCAGCTCGGGGTCGACCTCGAGCTCCGTGCCCAGGCCGGTGCAGACCGGACAAGCGCCGAAGGGGGAGTTGAAGGAGAAGGAGCGCGGCTCGATCTCGTCGATGTTCAGCGCGTGGTCGTTGGGACAGGCCATCGTCTCGGAGTAGCGCCGCTGGCGCTGCGGGTCGTCCTCGTCGAGGTCGACGAAGTCGATGACGAGCACCCCGCCGGCCAGGCCGAGCGCGGTCTCGACGGAGTCGGTCACTCGCTGCTTGGCCGCCCGGTCGTCCGGACCCTTGGACACCAGCCGGTCGACGACGACGTCGATGGTGTGCTTCACCTGCTTCTCGAGCGTCGGTGGGTCGGCCAGCGAGACGACCTCGCCGTCGACGAGGGCCCGGCTGTAGCCCTTGGTCCGCAGCTCGGCGAAGAGGTCGACGAACTCGCCCTTGCGGGCGCGCACCACCGGGGCGAGCACCTGGAACCGGGTGCGCTCGGGCAGCTCGAGCAGCCGGTCGACGATCTGCTGCGGGCTCTGCCGGGTGATCGCCTCTCCACAGACGGGGCAGTGCGGGCGGCCCACGCGCGCGAAGAGCAGGCGCAGGTAGTCGTGGACCTCGGTGATCGTGCCGACCGTCGAGCGCGGGTTGCGGTTCGTCGACTTCTGGTCGATGGAGACCGCGGGCGACAGGCCCTCGATGAAGTCGACGTCCGGCTTGTCCATCTGGCCGAGGAACTGGCGCGCATAAGCCGACAGCGACTCGACGTAGCGACGCTGCCCCTCCGCGAAGATCGTGTCGAAGGCCAGCGACGACTTGCCCGACCCGGAGAGCCCGGTGAAGACGACGAGGGAGTCGCGCGGGATGTCGACGTGGATGTTCTTGAGGTTGTGCTCGCGGGCACCCTGGACGACGATCCGGTCGTGCAGGCGGGAGCCGGAGGCCTTGGCAGCAGTCACGCACTCCACCTTAGGTGCCCCCACCGACAACGCTCTCACCCTCCCGATGCGGCGCCGGTCCAGGCCCTAGCCTGTCGGGATGAGCACCCCGATCGAGGACTACGCCGCCGTCGGCGACACCGAGACCGCCGCCCTGGTGTCCATGGAGGGGTCGGTGGACTGGCTGTGCCTGCCGCGCTTCGACTCTTCCTCGTGCTTCACCGCCCTGCTCGGCACGCCGGAGCACGGGCGCTGGCTCATCGGCCCGGTGGAGCCGGCCGAGACCACCCGCAGCTACCGGGGGGACTCCTTCATCCTCGAGACGATCCACCGCACCGCGTCCGGAGTGGTCAAGGTCACCGACCTCATGCCCTTGGGCGACGGCCGTGCCGACCTCGTGCGCGTCGTTGAGGGCCTCGAGGGCGAGGTCGAGATGCAGAACGAATGGGTCGTGCGCCTCGGGTACGGCCGGATCAGGCCGTGGGTGGCCCACTCCCCCGGCCATGAGCTGGACGAGGAGGTCATCACCGCCATCGCCGGCAACGACATGCTCGTCCTGCGCGGCTCTCGCCTCCCGCGTCCCGACGGGCCGCACCACCGCGACCGCTGGACCGTGCGCGCCGGCGAGCACTACAACTTCTCGACGACGTGGGTCGCCTCGTACAAGCCGATCCCGCCGCCGCTCGACATCCACTCCCGGATCGAGGCGACGCTCGAGCGCTCCTCCCGGTGGGCCTCGCGCTGCACCTACGAGGGCCCCTACCGAGCCGAGGTCGTGCGGTCGCTGCTCACGCTGCGCCTGCTGACCGACAGCCGCCGTGGAGGGATCGTCGCGGCGGCCACGACCAGCCTGCCGGAGGACTTCGGCGGCGTGCGCAACTGGGACTACCGGTACTGCTGGTTGAGGGATGCCTCGCTCACGCTCGAGTCGCTGCTGAAGTCCGGGTACGTCGGCGCGACCAAGCTCTGGCGCGACTGGCTGGTCCGCGCCATCGCCGGCGACCCCGAGGACATGCAGATCATGTACGCCGTCGACGGCGGGCGCGAGCTGCCCGAGCGGGAGCTGGAGCACCTGCCCGGGTACGCCGACAGCCGCCCGGTCCGCATCGGCAACGGCGCCGTCGGCCAGAAGCAGACGGACGTGCTCGGCGAGGTGATGATCGCCCTCGAGGACGCCCGCGCGCAGGGCCTGCAGGAGTCGCCGCAGTCGTGGGCCGTGCAGCGCGCGCTGGTCAACAACCTCGCCGAGCACTGGGACGAGGCGGACCACGGTCTGTGGGAGATCCGCGGCCCGCTGCGCCACTTCACCCACTCACGGGTCATGGTGTGGGCAGCCTTCGACCGGGCGATCCGCGCGGTCGAGCTGCACGGGTACGAAGGGGACGTGGAGACCTGGCGTGACCTGCGCGAGCGGGTGCGAGCGGACATCCTGACGAAGGGGTGGAACGAGGAGAAGCAGACCTTCACCCAGCACTACGACACCGACGAGGTGGACGCCTCCCTGCTGCTCATCCCGCAGGTCGGCTTCCTGCCGCCCGACGACCCACGGGTCCTCGGCACCGTCGCGGCGGTGGAGCGTGACCTCATGCGCGACGGCTTCCTCCTGCGCTACCGCACCGAGAGCGGGGTCGACGGGCTCGCCGGTGACGAGCACCCCTTCCTCGCCTGCTCGTGGTGGCTCGTGAGCGCCTACGCGCTCACCGGCCAGGTGGACAAGGGGCACGAGCTCATGCGGCGCCTCCTCGCCCTGCTCAACGACGTCGGCCTCGTCGCCGAGGAGTACGACGTCCAGGGCGACCGCCAGGCCGGCAACTTCCCCCAGGCCTTCAGCCACCTCACCCTCATCGGCGCGGCCTACGCCCTCCGCGACGCCGAGGCACGCGCCGCTGCCACCACCGAGCAAGGAGACTCCGCATGACCACCACGACCTACGACCCCGACGTCACGCCCGGAGGCCCCTGGTCCACGCGGGAGCTGTCCGCGCTGACCATCCGCAAGATGTCCGTCTCCGAGATGCACAACAACGTCTATCTGCTGACCTGCCGCGCGACCGGCGAACAGCTGCTCGTCGACGCCGCCGACGAGGCCCCGCGCATCCGCGAGCTCGTGGCGGCGGGCGGTGCCCGGCTCGGCCACCTCGTGACGACGCACCAGCACTGGGACCACGTCCGGGCCCTGGAGGACATCACGCGCGAGTACTCCCCCGAGACCTACGCCGGTGAGGACGACGCACCCGCCCTGCCACAGCTGCCCGACCACCGCCTGCGCCACGGGGACCGGATCACGTTCGGCGACGTGGTGCTCGACGTCGTGCACCTGCGCGGTCACACCCCGGGATCCGTCGCCCTGGCCTATGACGACCCGGACGGCCACGTGCACCTGTTCACCGGCGACAGCCTGTTCCCCGGCGGGGTCGGCAACACCAAGAACCCCGGCCAGAGCTTCGACTCGCTGATCGCCGACGTGACCCAGCGGGTCTTCGACGTCTACGACGACGACACGTGGTTCTACCCGGGTCACGGCTCCGACAGCACCCTCGGCGCCGAGCGCCCGCACCTGCAGGAGTGGCGCGAGCGCGGGTGGTGAGACCCCGGCCACTCGATGGCCGGACAGGGTTGACGCGAGCCGCGCCGCCCCGCAGACTTCGACCCGAACGTCCTGTACTCGCGAGTAACGTGCCCGTGGCGCGTTCCTTCGGCACCCGGGCGTGACCGACCTCGAGGCAAGGACGCCCCACCCGCATGAACGACTCCGCCCTGATCTCCATCGGCCTGCCGATCGCCTTGGCGATCATCATGTTCGGCCTGGGGCTGAGCCTGACGGTCGGGGACTTCCGTCGCGTCGCCCGCTCACCCAAGGCAGTCGTCGTCGCCCTGGTCCTCCAGCTGCTCGTCCTCCCGCTCGTGGCCTTCGGTTTGGTCGTCGCCTTCGACGTCGACCCTCTCCTCGCGGTCGGCGTCATGCTCTTGGCCGCCTCCCCCGGCGGCACGACGGCCAACCTCTTCAGCCACCTCTTCCGGGGTGACGTCGCCCTCAACATCACCCTGACGGCGGTCAACTCGGTGCTGGCCGCGGTGAGCATCCCGCTCGTCACCAACCTGGCCATCAGCTACTTCGGCGCCGAGGGCGAGCTCGGCCTCCAGTTCAGCAAGGTGCTGCAGGTCGTCGCCATCGTGCTCGTCCCCGTCGCGGTGGGCATGTTCGTCCGGTCGCGCTCCCGGGACTTCGCCGAGCGTGCCGACCGGCCCGTGCGGATCTTCTCCATCACCGTGCTCGTCATCGTCGCGGTCGGCGCCCTGCTCGGCGAGCGGGCCAATCTCGGCACCTACCTCGAGCAGCTGGGCGTGGTCACCGCCCTCTTCTGCCTGGCCAGCCTGACGATCGGCTACGCCGGCGCGCGGCTCATGCGCCTGAACGGTCCGCAGTCCATCGCGACCTCCATGGAGGTCGGCATCCACAACACGACCATCGCCCTGACCATTGCCCTGAGCGTGCTCAACAACACCGAGGTCGCGATCGCGGCCGCGATCTACTCGGTCTTCATGTACGTCTTCGCGCCCATCGTCGGCTGGGTCATCAGCCGCGATGTGCGGGCCGGCGACGCCGCCGCCGTGGCCAGCGTCGACTGATCGGGCATCCAGGTCCGTCCCGCAGGGTCGTCACCACGTCAGTGCGTGGTGGCGACCTTCGCGCTGAAGCCGACCATCGCGAGGCCCATCGCGCCCTCGATCCGCCGGCGCACCCGCGGAGCCGAGAGCGCCACCCGGGCCCGGTCCGCCACGAGGACCAACCCCGTGAGCCACAGGCCGCCGAGTGCCACGAGGCTGAGCGCGTAGAGCGCGAGCAGGGGCACGCCTGCGCCGTCGCCGACGAACTGGGGCAGCACCGCGAGGTTGAAGGCGAGCACCTTGGGGTTGGTGATGTTGCACAGGAACCCCTGCGCGAAGACCTTGCTGCGGGCCCCACGCCCGGCTGCCGGCTGCGCCTGCGCCTCGTCACGCGCGAAGTCACCCCGCCAGGCCGTCCACAGCGCGTGGGCACCGAGCCACAGCAGGTAGGCCGCACCGATCCACTTGACGGCGAGGAAGAGCGGCTCGCTCGCGACGATGATCGCGCCGAGACCACCGGCTGCGAGCAGACCCTGCACCGCCCCGGCTGCGCTCACCCCGGCCATCGTCAGCAGGCCGGCGCCCCGGCCGCGCACGAGGGAGGCCCTCAGGGTCAGCGCCGAGTCGGGCCCGGGTGCGATCGTGATGACGAGCACCAGCACGAGGAACGACAGATAGGTGGTCACGAGAGCGAAGACTAGGGTGACGCCGTGAGTCGTGTCGATGCCGTCCCAGCACCACTGCTGGTCCTGGGTGGGGTGCTGTCCGTGCAGTTCGGCGGCGCCCTCGCCGCGACGCTGGTCCCACAGATCGGCGCGGCCGGCTCGGTCATCCTGCGTCTGGGCATCGCGACCGTCCTGCTGGTGCTCGTCGCCCGCCCGAGGTGGCGCGGCCACAGCCGTCGCGACCTCGGCACGATCATCTGCTTCGGCCTGGCGATGGGCCTGATGAACTTCGCCTTCTACGCCTCCCTGGGGCACCTGCCGATCGGTGTCGCGGTGACGATCGAGTTCGTCGGTCCACTCACCCTGGCCGCCGTCCTCTCCCGCCGCCCACGCGACCTGCTGGCCGTGGCCGCCGCGGGCATCGGAGTGCTGCTCATCTCGAGAGCGCTGAGCCTGCCGCTCGAGCAGCTCGAGGTCACCGGCATCGCCCTGGCGTTGGCTGCGGGCGTCTGCTGGGCCGCGTACATCGTCTTCTCCGGCCGAACGGGGGCCGCCTTCCCCCATCTCGAGGGCCTGGCGCTGGCCATGGTCGTGGCGACGGCGGTGGTCCTCCCCTTCGGCCTGTGGGACGTGGCGCGGCACGGCACGCAGGCGTGGGACGCGGAGGTCCTCCTCAAGGGGCTCGGCATCGCCGTGCTCTCGTCCGTCCTGCCGTACTCCCTCGAGCTCTTCGCCCTCCGACGCCTGGCTCCGGCGGTCTTCGGCATCCTGCTCAGCCTGGAGCCGGCCGTCGCCGCGCTCGCAGGTCTCCTCGTGCTCGGCCAACGACTGACCCCCGTCCAGCTGCTCGGCATGGGTCTCGTGGTCCTGGCCAGCGTCCTCGTCCTGGGTCTGGGCGCCCGGCGTCCACCACCGCAGCCGGCGGCCTGAGCACGACGCAGGAGCGGCGAAGGGGGACGGTCGCCGACCTATGTCGGTGACCGTCCCCCTTCGCGCGGGGCGCTTGCCTCAGTGGCCGGAGCCGATCCCCTCCTTGGCGTCCTTGTTGGACTTCCAGAGGGAGGCGACGGTCGTGACACCGAGGATGACGACGATGGCGCCGAGGGAGAAGACCGTCGAGATCTCCGGGACGCTCACGTGCTCGCCGCCGTTGATGAAGGGCAGCGTGTTCTCGTGGAGGGCGTGCAGGATGAGCTTGACGCCGATGAAGGCGAGCAGGACCGACAGGCCCAGGCTCATGTAGACCAGCTTCTTCAGCAGACCACCGATGAGGAAGTACAGCTGGCGCAGACCCATCAGGGCGAAGAGGTTGGCCGTCAGCACGATGTACGGCTCCTGGGTCAGGCCGTAGATCGCCGGGATCGAGTCGAGCGCGAAGAGCAGGTCGGTCATGCCGAGGGCAACCACGACGATGAACAGCGGGGTCGCGACCCGCTTGCCGTTCTCCTTCGTGAAGAGCTTGGAGGACCACTCGGTCGTGCTCGGCACGGTCCGCTGGAACCATTTGATGACCGCGTTGGGTTCCCAGTCCTCCTCTTCGTCGTGCTTCTCCGTCGCGAGGTTGATCGCGGTGTAGATGAGGAAGGCACCGAAGATGTAGAAGACCCAGGCGAACTGGTTGATGGCGGCTGCGCCGACGAAGATGAAGATCGTCCGCAGGACGATGGCGATGATGATGCCCCACAGCAGTGCGGTCTGCTGGAAGCGTCCCGGCACGCCGAACTTGGACATGATGATGATGAAGATGAACAGGTTGTCGACCGAGAGCGAGTACTCGGTCAGCCACCCGGCGAAGAACTCGGTGCCGCGGTCGCCGCCCTCCATGAGCCACAGACCGATGCCGAAGAGCACGGCAGCGGTCACGTAGATCCCAAGGATCGTGCCGACCTCCTTGTTGGAGGGGACGTGCGGGTTGCGAGCCACCCAGATGACGTCGAAGAGCAGCACCGCGGCGGCGACCCCGAGCGTGAGCAACCAGACCCATGTGGGCACGTCCATGGTGCCGCCGCTCATGATCGCCGGCTGGAGCGTGGAGATGGTGGTCAAGAGGAACCTTCCGGACAGGGGAAAAACGTCCGGAGGTCTCTCCCACCTGGCGTACAGGCCGCTGCCCCGGGCCGGCGGACCGACCGTGTTGACGAGACAGCGCTGGGGGGTACTCCCCTCCGCTGCCGCCAGTCTCTCACGACGGGCGCGCCCGCGGGCTCCATCGGCCACTCCCGGCGCGGCCGCCCTTCGCCGGGACTACCCGGTGGCGGCCGTCATCTGCCGCAACTCCTTCTTCAGGTCGCCGATCTCGTCACGCAGCCGGGCCGCGAGCTCGAAGTGCAGGTCCGTCGCCGCCTGGTGCATCTGGTCGGTGAGCTCCTGGATGAGGCGCGCCAGCTCGGTGGCCGGCAGGTCGCGCCCCCGCTCCGTGGTCTCCGCCGCCGGCTTGCCACCGCGGCCCTTGCCCCGGGACTGGCTGCGCCCGGACCCAAGGAGCTCGTCGGTGTCCGCGTCCTCGCGCTGGAGCATGTCGGTGATGTCCGCGATCTTCTTCCGCAGCGGCTGCGGGTCGATGCCACGCTCGCGGTTGTAGGCGATCTGCTTCTCCCGGCGGCGCTGGGTCTCGTCGAGCGCCTCCTGCATCGAGGGCGTCACCTTGTCGGCGTACATGTGGACCTGGCCCGAGACATTGCGGGCGGCGCGACCGATCGTCTGGATGAGCGAGCGGGCGCTGCGCAGGAAGCCCTCCTTGTCGGCGTCGAGGATGCTCACGAGGGACACCTCGGGCAGGTCGAGGCCCTCGCGCAGCAGGTTGATGCCGACGAGGACGTCGAACTCGCCGAGCCTCAGCTCGCGCAGCAGCTCCACCCGGCGCAGGGTGTCGATGTCGGAGTGGAGGTAGCGCACTCGAACCCCCTTGTCGAGGAGGTAGTCGGTGAGGTCCTCGGCCATCTTCTTCGTCAGCGTCGTGACGAGCACCCGCTCGTCCCGGTCGGCCCGCAGCCGGATCTCGTGGAGCAGGTCGTCGATCTGACCCTTGGTCGGCTTGAGGACGACCTCGGGGTCGACGAGCCCGGTCGGCCGGATGACCTGCTCGACGTGGCCGTCGGACTTGGCCATCTCGTAGTCGCCCGGCGTCGCGGAGAGGTAGACCGTCTGCCCGATCCGCTCGAGGAACTCCTCCCACGTGAGCGGTCGGTTGTCCATGGCGCTCGGCAGGCGGAAGCCGTGGTCGACGAGGGTGCGCTTGCGCGAGGCATCACCCTCGTACATCGCGCCGATCTGGGGGACGGTCTGGTGCGACTCGTCGATGACGAGCAGGAAGTCCTCGGGGAAGTAGTCGAGGAGGCAGTTGGGCGCCGAGCCGGGCAGGCGCCCGTCGATGTGCATCGAGTAGTTCTCGATCCCCGCGCAGCTGCCGACCTGGCGCATCATCTCGATGTCGTAGGTGGTGCGCATGCGCAGGCGCTGGGCCTCGAGCATCTTGCCCGACCGCTCCAGCTGCGCCAGCTGCTCCTCGAGCTCGGCCTCGATGCCGCTGATCGCCCGCTCCATCCGCTCCGGGCCGGCGACGTAGTGGGTCGCGGGGAAGATGTGCACCTGCTGCTCCTCGCGCACGACCTCTCCGGTCAGCGGGTGCAGGGTGTGCACCCGCTCGATCTCGTCGCCGAAGAACTCGATCCGGACGGCCAGCTCCTCGTAGACCGGGATGATCTCGACCGTGTCGCCGCGCACCCGGAAGGTGCCCCGGGTGAAGGCCAGGTCATTGCGCGTGTACTGCATCGTGACGAACTGCCGGAGCAGCTCGTCACGGTCGATCTCGGTCCCCACCTCCAGGGTGACCATCCGGTCGACGTACTCCTGCGGGGTGCCGAGGCCGTAGATGCACGACACGGAGGCCACCACGACCACGTCCCGCCGGGTGAGCAGACTGTTGGTCGCGGAGTGCCGCAGGCGCTCGACCTCCTCGTTGATCGAGCTGTCCTTCTCGATGTAGGTGTCGGTCTGCGGGACGTAGGCCTCGGGCTGGAAGTAGTCGTAGTAGCTGACGAAGTACTCGACCGCGTTGTTGGGGAGCAGCTCGCGGAACTCGTTGGCCAGCTGGGCCGCCAGCGTCTTGTTGGGCGCCATGACCAGGGTCGGCCGCTGGACCTCCTCGATGAGCCAGGCGGTCGTCGCCGACTTGCCGGTACCCGTGGCACCGAGCAGCACGATGTCCTGCTCCCCCGCCCGCACCCGGGAGGCGAGGTCGGCGATCGCGGTCGGTTGGTCCCCGGCCGGCTCGTACTCCGAGATGACCTCGAAGGGAGCCACCGTGCGTTGCAGATCGGTCACCGGGCGCATGACGACAACGGTAGGCCACCCCACCGACAACGCTCAGAAGTCGACCGGGTGCTCCGTCAGTCCCTCCCGCGCGTCGCCGCTGCGGATGGTGCGCCAGTGCCCGCCGGGCCCGCGTCGCAGGACCCACCGGCCCAGGTCCGCGACGGGCAGCAGCGCGGCCACGAGGGAGCGCACGGCCGCCTCGGCCTCGTCGTCCTCCTGCGCGTCATGGGTCGGCTCGACGAGGAAGCGCAGGTGGATCTGCGGCTGACCTCGCACGAGCTCGACGGACCGGTCCTCGACCCGGTGCCCGACCGCCAGCAGCTCCTCGGCCAGGGGCAGCAGCTCCTCGGGCGCCACTCCCGGGCGCACGCCGTGCACGTCGACCGCCGTGCGGTACGAGGGCACGTCAGTCGCCCCGTGCGGGCGCGGTCCACCCGGTCCGGGTGGCCCACGCCTCGATCCGCTCGTCCGCCGCCGCGAACCACGGCTCCTTCGCCTCCGCGTAGTCCGGTCGCGTCAACCCCTGCGTCACGAGCCGGTCCTTCTCGGCCCGGTAGTCCGCCCGGCCCGCCTCGTCCGCGCGCAGCCAGTCACGGAAGAGCAGTGCCCAGCGCCACCCCGGCGAACCCACCTCGCGCACGTGCACGTGGATCGGCACCGCGGGGTCGCACCCGAGGTGGTACCGCTTGGGCCACACTGCGCCGTCCTTGGCGACGTCCTCGGTGACGTGGTCGCGGCGGGGGTATCCCCCTTCGTCCATCGCGGCGCGGAAGTCCACGGAGTCCGCGTCGTCGAGCGACGCGACGCCGACCTGCAGGTCGAGGATCGGCTTGGCGTACATCGGGACGGCCGTCGAGCCGATGTGGTCGAGGGTGACGGCCAGCGGCCCCAAGCGGTGCCGCAGGCGGGCCAGCTCACGCTCCGCCTGGCCGGCCCACTCCGGGTCCGGCTCGCGCAGGTGCAGCTCGTGCGGCGCCCGCACCGGGGTGAGCGTCGCGAGGTTGTCGGCGAAGGGGGTCAATCGGTCCTGCCAGAGCCGGTCGACCCGGGCGAGCAGCTCCTCCGGCGCACCGTTGTTGTCGAGCAGGACGTCGGCGACGGCCCGACGCTGCGCGTCGTCCGCCTGGGCCGCGATGCGCGACCGGGCCTCCTCCTCGGGCATCCCCCGCAGCTCGACCAGCCGTCGGACCCGCTCCTCCTCGGCCGTGTCGACGACGACCACGAGGTGGTACTCCCCCGCCATGCGCTTCTCCACGAGCAGCGGCATGTCGTGCACGCCGACGGCGGTCCCCTCCCTCCGGGCCCGGGCGAAGCGCTCTGCCGTGCGCTGCCAGATCGCCGGGTGGGTGATCCCCTCGAGGTCCGCCAGCGCGTCGGGGTCGCCGAAGACGACCCGACCGAGCGCCGGTCGGTCGAGCGCGCCCTGCTCGGTGAAGACCTCGTCCCCGAAGCGCGCGCGGATCAGCTCCAGGGCCGGCTCCCCGGGCTCGACGACCTCGCGCGCGATGAGGTCGGCGTCGACGACGACCGCCCCGAGCTCGGCGAGCCTGCGCGAGACGGTCGACTTGCCCGACCCGATCCCGCCGGTGAGTCCGATGTGCAGCATGGGCCCGATCCTAGGTCGGGTCCCGAGGCTCGGCCGCGGGCGGCCTCACACCCCCACCTGCGCGGGGACGACGAAGGGGCGCCGCACCGGTTCGGTGCGACGCCCCTCCAGAGGTGCTGCTCGGGTCAGTTGCCCGTGAGCTTCTCGCGGAGCGCGGCCAGCGCCTCGTCGGAGGCCAGCGTGCCCTCGTTGGTCGGCGCCGGGGCACCCGCGCTCGGGGCGGGGGTGCTGTCGGAGCTGTACGAGGTCGCGGCGACGGACTCGGCGCCGCTCTCGGCGGCGGCAGCGTCGTCGGCCGCAGCCTTCTCGATCTGGGCGCGGTGGGCCTCCCAGCGGGCGTGCGCGTCGGCGTACTGCTTCTCCCACGCCTCACGCTGCGACTCGTAGCCCTCGAGCCACTCGTTGGTCTCCGGGTCGAAGCCCTCGGGGTACTTGTAGTTGCCCTGCTCGTCGTACTCGGCGGCCATGCCGTAGAGCGTCGGGTCGAACTCGGTGAGGTTGGCGCCGTCCTCGTTGGCCTGCTTGAGGCTCAGCGAGATGCGGCGACGCTCGAGGTCGATGTCGATGACCTTGACGAAGATCTCCTGGCCGACGTTGACGACCTGCTCCGGCAGCTCCACGTGGCGCTCGGCCAGCTCGGAGATGTGGACCAGACCCTCGATGCCGTCCTCGACACGCACGAACGCACCGAAGGGGACGAGTTTGGTGACCTTGCCCGGGACGACCTGACCGATCGCGTGGGTCCGGGCGAAGTGCTGCCACGGGTCCTCCTGCGTCGCCTTGAGCGACAGGGAGACACGCTCGCGGTCCATGTCGACGTCCAGGACCTCGACGGTGACCTCGTCGCCGACCTCGACGACCTCGGACGGGTGGTCGATGTGCTTCCAGGACAGCTCGGAGACGTGGACGAGACCGTCGACGCCACCGAGGTCCACGAAGGCACCGAAGTTGACGATCGAGGAGACGACGCCGGAGCGGACCTGCCCCTTCTGGAGCTCCTTGAGGAAGGTCGTGCGGACCTCGGACTGGGTCTGCTCGAGCCAGGCACGGCGCGACAGGACCACGTTGTTGCGGTTCTTGTCGAGCTCGATGATCTTGGCCTCGATCTCCTTGCCGACGTACGGCTGGAGGTCGCGGACGCGGCGCATCTCCACGAGGGAGGCGGGGAGGAAGCCACGCAGGCCGATGTCGAGGATGAGGCCACCCTTGACGACCTCGATGACGGTGCCGGTGACGACGCCGTCCTCCTCCTTGATCTTCTCGATGGTGCCCCAGGCGCGCTCGTACTGGGCGCGCTTCTTGGACAGGATGAGTCGGCCTTCCTTGTCCTCCTTCTGGAGGACGAGGGCCTCGACGCTGTCACCGACGGCGACGATCTCCGAGGGGTCGACGTCGTGCTTGATGGACAGCTCGCGCGAGGGGATGACGCCCTCGGTCTTGTAGCCGATGTCGAGAAGCACCTCGTCGCGGTCGACCTTGACGATGTGGCCCTCGACGATGTCGCCATCGTTGAAGTCCTTGATCGTCGCATCGATGGCGGCGAGAAGATCTTCCTCAGAGCCGATGTCGTTGATGGCGATCTGAGGGGCGGTCGTGTCGACCGTGCTGGCAGTCATGTAGTAGGAACTCCGATTGTGGACAGATGATCGTGCGGGACGGGTGCGACGCACCCGGGTGCCCGGGTGGGCACACAGATGTGCCCTGCCATCGTAGTGCGTCGGGGACGAAGGGAGCAAAGCCGGGTCGTCGACTAGCGTCCCGTCCATGGACGAGGGGCATGTCGAGTACTCCGAGGCGGTCACCCGCCGCGAGAGCGGCCAGGCCGAGACGGTCGCCGCCAACCGTGGTTGGTGGGACCGGGAGGCCGTGGACTACCTCGCCGAGCACGGCGGCTTCCTCGGCGATGCCGACCTCGTGTGGGGCCCGGAGGGCTGGTCCGAGGAGGAGCTGCGGATCCTCGGCGACCCAGACGCGCTGGCTGGCCGACGCGTCCTCGAGTTCGGCGGTGGTGCCGCCCAGGGCGGCCGGTGGTGCGCCGCCCGCGGCGCGCAGGTCGTTTCGTCGGACCTGTCCGCCGGCATGCTGGCCGCTGCCCGCCGGCTCGATGCCCGTACGGACGGCCCCGCTCCCCCGCTCGTCCAGGCCGACGCGACGCGACTGCCCTTCGCCGACGAGAGCTTCGACATCATCTTCTCGGCGTACGGCGCCACGCCCTTCGTGGCCGACTCCGCGGGTCTGATGCGCGAGCTGGCGCGCGTGCTGCGACCGGGCGGACTGCTCGCCTTCTCCACGTCGCACCCGATCCGGTGGGCCTTCCCCGACCTGCCGGGCCCGGAGGGGCTGACGGCCGACGGGTCGTACTTCGACGAGCGACCGTACGTCGAGGCGACCTGGGGAGAGGCCAGCTACGTCGAGCACCACCGCACCATGGGCCACCGCATCGCGGAGATCATCGACGCCGGGCTCGTGCTGCGGGCCCTGCACGAGCCCGAGTGGCCCCAGGACAACACCGAGACCTGGGGCGGCTGGTCACCCCTGCGCGGGGCGCACCTGCCGGGCACGGCGATCTTCGTGGCCGTCCGCCCCGGCCGGTAGCTGTTCCACTCCCACCGACAGTCCGCGTGGTCCGGGCGGGGGCACGCGCACGGCCGGCACCGCCGTGGCGGTGCCGGCCGGAGGGCGCGGCGGTGGTGGGGCCTCGTGCCGGCCCCACCGGCCGATCAGTGACCGCGCAGGTCGCGGCGCGGGGAGGTCTCGGCGTCCGGGTTGCTCGGGCCGAAGACCGGGTCGCCGTCGCGGTCGTCGGTGCGCACCGGCTCCGGGTCGCGGCGACGGCCGATGATCAGCGACAGGATCAGCCCGGCGAGGATGAGCAGGATCCCGAGGATCGTGAAGACGAGCGGGAAGGTCGTCTGCACCATGTTGAGCAGCGAGGACTTCGACTTGTACTCCTCGACGTTCTTGTCGACGGTCTCGGGCGTGAAGCGCGAGGTCGTCTCCAGGGCATTGAGGGTCTTGCCGTCGTGGCGGAACTCCTGCTTCTGCTCCTCGACGCGGTCGAGCACGACGCCCGTCACCGGGTCCACCCAGAAGGTGCGCTTGTTGGAGTAGTAGCGGTCGGCCGTGACGGCGGGCGCGTCCGGCTCCCCACCGAAGAGGTTGCCCGGCAGCTCACGCGAGGAGTACTTCGTGGTCGGCACCTCCTGGGTGAACTTGTAGACGTTCATGCCCTGAAGGTCCTCCTCGCCCTCGTACTTGACGGGGAAGGACTTGCCGACGGTGCTGTCCCACCACATGTAGGTGTCGACCGGCTGGGTGTCGAAGGGGAACTTCACGAGCAGGCCGTCACGCTTGACCTCTTCGCCGTTCTTGGACTCGCCGCAGCAGTTGATGGCCTCACCGGTGTGACGGTCGAAGACGAGCACCTCGGTGCTGCCGTCCATCGGGATGTTGTCACCGTTGTTGTCGCTGACCTGGCCGCTGTTCCACACCGCCACGTCGCGCCCGGTCTCCTCGGAGGCCTGCTCGGAGGCCTCCGGGTCGCCGATGATCCGCGCCGTGGTCGTCAGCTCGCCGCTGCCGGGCTCGACGTTGTCGGCGTCGAAGAACTCCGCATCGGGGTCCTGGACGACCTGCGTCGTGTTCTGGTCCAGCGGGACCACCGCCAGACGCGGGTAGGCATAGAACTTGAAGAGCAGTCCCATGGTGAGGATGAAGGCGCCGACGCCCATGATGATCGCCGGCAGCAGGAACTTGCGCACGAGAGAACCCTCCTTGGCCCTGAATAACTTACCGGACAGTAGCACCTCGTGAGCGGCGCCTCCGTTCGAGAGCAGCCTAGGGGACGTGGCCTTCCCCACGTCGGACATCGGCCGGTCCGGGACTCGCCCGGTACGGAGCGAGAAGTCGCGCGACGACGCGGTCGACCGGTGACTGCGGCCCGACCCGCTCTGCCCGCATCCCGAGACGCGACGCGGGATCCAGGTCGGTGGGCATGTCGCCGATCATCACGCTGCGCCGCGGGTCGGCCCACGGCGCCCGGGCGAGCACCTCGCGGAAGAGCCCGTCAAGCGGCTTGCGGCAGGAGCACTCGTCCCGGTCGTGGGGGCAGACCACGACGGCGTCGATGCGCCCCCCGGCGGGGGCGAGCAGCTCGGTGAGGCGTGCGTGGACGTCCACGAGGTCGTCCCGGTCCATCAGACCGCGGGCGATCCCCCGCTGGTTGGTGACGAGCACCACGGGAGCACCGATCCCGGAGAGGTCGGCGACCGCGGTGGTGACCCCGGGCAGCAGGACGAGGTCGTCGGGCCGGGTGACGTACCCGCCCTCGATGCGCACGTTGAGCGTCCCGTCACGGTCGAGCAGGACGAGGTCGAAGGGGGCGTCCGCCGCGGCCGCGGGCAGGACGTCCGGTCCGAACCACCACGGTCGCGGGGTCAGTTCCGCTCCTGCGCTGCCAGGTCCACGGCCTCGCACCATGCGTGGGCCCAGAGCATGTGGACCTCCTGGATCCGGGGGGTCTCGCTCGACGGGACGACGAGGAGGTGATCGGCCAGGTCGCCCTGACCGGCCCCCTTCGCCCCTGTCATGAGGATCGTCGCCAGGCCCCGGCGCCGGGCCTCGGCGAGCCCGGCGACGACATTGGGGCTCGTCCCCGAGGTCGACATGGCCAGCAGCACGTCCCCGGGACGGCCGAAGGCCTGGACCCCACGCAGGAAGACCTGGTCGAAGCCGTAGTCGTTGCCGATGGCCGTGAGCGACGAGTGCGACTCCGCGAGGCTGATGGCAGGCAGCGGGTGCCGGTCCTGGATGCACTTGCCGAGGAACTCCGCGGCCACGTGGCTGGCGATGGCGGCAGAGCCACCATTGCCGGCGACGAGCAGGGTGCCGCCGGAGAGCAAGGCGTCGACGACCATACGGCCCGCGGCCTCGACGCCGCCGCGCATCTCCGGGGCGGCGATCTGCTCGGCCAGGGTCGCCCACGCCGCGATCCCGGCGTCGAGCTGCCGGGTGACGAGGTCGGTCTGCGTGGAGGTCATGGCTGGCCCTTCCAGGTCGTGACGCCGTGCTTGGTGAAGGTGAACTCGGAGACGGAGAGCCCGAGGCGGATGAGCTCGTCGGCGACGAGGTGCCGCTTCTCGAACTCGCAGATGAAGATCATGTGCCCACCACCGCCCGCCCCGGTGACCTTGCCGCCGAGGGCACCGCACCCCAGGGCGACGTCGACCGCCTCGGAGATCAGCGGGGTGGTGATGCGCGAGGACATCCTCTGCTTCTCCTGCCACGCCTGGCCGAGGAGGTGACCGATCTCATCCACTCGGCCGCGCAGCAGGGCGACCCGCATGGCGTCGGCCAGGTCGCGCTGCGCCCTCAGCCCGGCCACCGCGTCCTCGTTGCCCGTCTCGTACCTGGAGACCTGGTCCTCGATGATGTGGTCGCTCACCCGGGTGCGACCGGTGTAGGCGAGCAGCATGTTGTGCTCGAGCTCGTGGACGGTGTCCGGGCGCACCCGCAGCGGGTTGACGACCACCGCCCCGTCGCGACGGAACTCCATGAAGTTGAACCCACCGAACGCGGCCGCGTACTGGTCCTGGTACCCGCCGGGGATCTGCAGGTCTTCCCGCTCGAGCCGGTAGGCCAGCTCGGCGATCGCGTGCGGCCCCAGGTCGAGCCCGCAGTGGCGCGCCACGAGGTCGATGACCGCCACCATGACGGCGCTGGAACTGCCGAGCCCCGAGCCGGGCGGCGCGTTGGTGTGGAGGAAGAGGTCGAACCCGTCGGAGCGGATGGCCCCCTCGAGCATCATGATGCGTGCGATGGCCGCCTTCGGCAGGTCGAGGGTGCCGTCGAGCACGAGGGGTGTGCCGACCTCGTAGCCGATGGAGGTGCCGTAGTCGTGTGACTCGACGGTGATGCGGCCGTCGTCGCGCGGCCGCAAGGTCGCGTAGGCGTAGCTGCCGATCGTCGCGCTGAGCACCGCTCCCCCTTCGCGCTCGGGGAAGGGGGCGACATCCGTCCCGCCACCGGCGAAACTGACCCGCAGGGGCGCGCGTGCTCGTAGGACGGGACGCACCGTCATGGAAGTCCTCTCCGCAAGGTGGGATCAGCGATTATTACTGCATGGTAGGTGACGACATGGGCACGGTAGCGGCTCGTCCGGCGCGGATCCCGGGGCTTGACCCCCTGCGCGCCGTGGCGGCCTGGCTCGTGCTGCTCTCGCACGTGGCCTTCTGGACCGGAGCGGGTGCCCACGGGACCGTGGGCGGCCTGGCCGTCCGCGGCGAGCTCGGCGTGGCGGTCTTCTTCGCGCTGTCCGCGTTCCTGCTGTCCGCCCCCTTCGTCCGGCGCGCGCTCGGCGGATCCGCGCGCTGGTCCGTCGGCCGCTACCTCGTGCGCCGCGCGGCCCGCATCCTGCCCGCCTACCTGCTCGCCCTGGCCGGGGTGCTCGCCGTCGCCGCGTACCTCGGCGGCGCAGCGGCCAGCGTGCTCGACGCACCGACCGTCCTCGTCCACCTCGTCATCGGCCAGGGGTGGACCGGCCGGACCTTCCAGTCGTTCACCCAGACCTGGAGCCTGACGACGGAGGTGACGTTCTACCTGCTCCTGCCCGTACTCGCGCTGGCAGTCGCCCCGCTCGTGCGGTCGGCCGAGCCACGGGTGGCGGCCCGGCGTCTGCTCCTGCTGTGCGCCGGGGTGGCGGTCGCCGGGCTCGCAGTGCAGTCGCTGTCCGCGTTGGTCCCCGACCCGCAGTGGTCCGGGGCGCTCACCACGAGCGCGGCCGGGCACGCGGCCTGGTTCGCCGTCGGTGTGGCCGTGACCGTGCTCGTCGAGGCCGAGCGGCTCGGTGTCCGGGTGAGCGCTCAACCGCTCCTCACGGTCCTGCGGACCAGTCCGGGGACCCTCGTCGTGCTCGCGCTCGTCGTGTGGCTCATCGCATCGACCCCCGTCGCGGGACCGCGGGGCATCGAGCCCTCGTCGGCCGCGGAGTCCCTCGTCGCCGAGCTGCTCTACGGGGTCGTCGCCGGCTGCCTCCTGCTGGCCGCGGTCTCCCCGGGCGTCACCGAGGCCATCGCCGCCTCGCCGCTCGCGGGTGCGGCGCGGTGGCTGGGCGACATCTCCTACGCCGTCTTCCTCTGGCACGTCCTCGTGCTGCAGGTGGTCTTCGCCGCGCTCGACCTGCGGCTCTTCGCGGCGCCCTTCGCTCCCGTCCTGCTGCTCGTGACCGTCGTCAGCGTGGGGCTGGGTCACCTGTCGTGGATCCTGCTGGAGTCGCCGGTGCTGGATCGGGCGCACCGCGACGCGGCCGCACCAGAGCCGCAACCAGCACCCCGAGCGTGACCGCACCGAGCAGCTGGGAGACGAGCGCCCCCGAGGACTGACGTTCGGCGACGCCGAGCACCGTCAGGGCGACGCCGGCGCCGGTGAGGACGACGGCCACCGCGGCTGCCCGCAGGCGCACCGGCAGCAGCGCACCTACGGCCGCGGCGACCATCCCGGCCCACCCGGCGACGAGGAGACCGACGAGCGCACCGCAGAGCACGGCGAGGACGAAGGGAAGGGGTCCCGGGGTCGTGGCCGACGCCGTCGGGCCGGGGGCCTCCGCGGTCGCCGCACCCGGGGCGTCCACCGGACCGGGGGCCCGTGCGGGGTCGCCGGCCGCGGAGGGCGCCGCGGCGCGGGCGGTATCGCGTCGCCGCAGGAGCAGCTCGAGGCCCGACCACAGGAGCAGCAGGGCGACGAGCGCGGCCCCGATCGCCAACGCCAGGCGGTGCGCACGGTTGGGGGCGAAGTCGACGACGACGCGGGTGGCGTCGCCCTCGGGGACGACGAAGCCCTGGCGCCACCCATCCACGGTGACCGGCTCGAGGCGGGCCCCGTCCTCGTCGGTGGCCTGCCACCCGGCGTTGGCACCCTGGGACAGGGCGAGGACGGCGTCGGCTCCGGCCCCCACGTCGAAGGTCCAGCGCCCGACGTGCTCGCGGCTGCTCGCCACCGACCGCGCAGGGGTGACGTCCTCGGCCGCCCATCCCGACGGGACGAGGGCGACCGTCTGGGGAACCAGACCGGCGACCGCACGCGCCGTGATCTCACCGTCGCCGGCCGGCAGGTCACCACACGCCGTGGCCGGCACCGCCTCGCCGGCGATGAGCGCCTGCCGCGGCGTGGTGAGGGCCAGCCCGATGCGGCCGTCGACGCGTCCGACCTCCCCGGCCTCGCTGCACGTCAGCTCGAGCGGTCCCGCCGGCCCAGCGAGGTCACCGACGCGTACGTCGGGGGCCGACCACGCCGCCCGACCGGGCGGCCGGGTGAAGGTCAGGGTCAGCTGCGTGGTCCGCTGGCGCGGGATCCGCAGGGTCGTGCCGCTCGGGACCACGTGCCGCTCGGAGTCGGTCGCCACGGTGACGGCACCGACGGCCCGGTCGAGGGTGATGGTCTCCACCCAGGTCGGCTCCCCGAGGTCGATGGCCAGGGTCGGCTCGGAGGTGCCCGCCGAGGGGCGCCAGCGGGTGTCGGGATCCCCGTCGAGCGCGGCCACCGGCCAGGTCGAGAGGTCCCGTCCGGCATCCGCGTCGGCGGGCGGCGTGCTGCCGGTCAGGCTCCACGGTGCGGCCACGGTCTCCTGACCGGCCGCGTCCGCGCGGGCCCGCACCGTGGCGGAGACGCGCGTCGCCGGCAAGGTGCCGACGTGACGGACGAGGTCGGACGGGTCCTCCCCCAGCTGCGGACCCGAGACGCTGCGCGGGTCCCGCGTCATGAGGACGGGTCCCGGCCCGGCGGGCACGGTCAGTCCCGTGCCGAGGGTCGATCCGTCGAGCTCGACCTCGCGCACACCGATCGGGCTCGGCCCGGCGTCGTCACCGGGCGCCGCGTCCTCACCCGTGAGGGTGATCGTGATCCGGTCACGCTCCGTGCCGTCGAGGGGCACGCGCCAGGTCATCGACCCCTCCGGGCGCTCGCCCTCGCTGCCGGCGGCCTCGACCTGCGCGAGCCGGCCGATCCCCGTGCCCCAGGCCTCGTGGACGTGGACGGCGTCGGGTCGACTGCCGGCGGGCAGGTCCAGGGTGATCGTCTGCGTGGACTCCCCGTCCCCGCTCAGCCACGAGGTCCGGGGGTCGCCGTCGAGCATCGCCGCCGGGCCGTGCCCGGCACCGCGCCAGTGGACGGCGAAGGGGTCCGCCGCGCTCGAGCTCGTCGTGATCGCGTCGAGTCCGTCGAGGAAGCGCGTGGTCCTGCCGATGGTGGCGTCGCCGCCGGGCGCCAGGTCACGCGTGCCCACGAGACCCGGCCGCGAGTCCTCGGGCGGCAGGGTGGGCCCGTGTGACCGTGCAGCAGGACGACCCGAGTTCATCGCCTGCCACCTCAGGGTGTCGCTGCGCACCTGCGCCCCGGCGCCGTCGGAGGTCGTGGTCAGCGCATCCGGGTCGAGCAGCCCGGCCGCGACGAGCGCGAACCACCCCTCCGGAGCTGCCGCGGTCGGGACGAGCCCACTGCTCGGCACCAGGGACACCGGCTCGGCGGGCTCGTCGAGACGCCACACGCTGACCCGGTCCGCCCCCTCTCCCACCGAGTGGGTGAGGGTGAACCCGGGGCTGCCGGCGAGCGTCGCGGCGACGCGCTGCGGATCCATCGCGCCCACATCGGGGTCGAGACCCCCGCGGACGACCACGCGGGAGACGCCGAGGCGTCTCAGTCCGGCCGCGAGCTGTGGCTGGCTGCGCCCGCTGGCCGTCAGCTGGTCGAGATGGTCGAGGACCCGGGTCGCTCCGGGATGGCCGAGCGGGGCCGCCGCACGCACGAGGACCGGCGAGGCGGCGAGCGCCCTCAGGGGCTCGTCGGTGAGACGCCCCCAGGTGAAGTCCGCGCTGCGGGCGCCCGGGAGCACGAGGGTCGTCCCGCCATCCGCGGCGGCCAGCTCGTCGACCTCGGCCGCGACCCCACGCCATGCCGTGGGCACGGCATCGGCCGCCCAGGCATCGCCCACGCGCGACGCCCACAGCGGGGAGAGGGAGCCCATGAGCGCCAGCACGGTCGTCGTGACGACGACCTGGCGAGCCACGGCACCCGCGCCGTCGACGATGCGCGTCGCCCAGTGGGCGAGCAGCCCGACGCCCAGCGCCAGGGGCAAACGGATGAGCAGGTCGGCCTTGTGCACGTTGCGGAAGGGGGCCAACGGCCCATCAAGCCATGCCTGCACCGTCGGCGCCAAGGGGCCCGAGGCCGACCCGCTGCGGCCCACGGCCATCACGACGACACCCACGACGACGAGCAGCAGCGCCCAGCGCGTCAGGTGGCGGCCGGCCCCGGTGGCCGGGTCTCCCCCTTCGTCCTGCGGCGCCGACCGCCGTCGCACGAGGCCCGCGAGGCCCAGGCCCGCCACCGTGGTCGTCGCGAGGATCCCGGTGACCGACTGGGCGAGCAGCCATCCGCTCTGCCACGTCGGGTGGTCACCGGCGGTGAGGATGTAGGCGATCCAGTGGTTGGCCCCCCGCAGCACATTGGTGACCGAGGCGACCGCGGTCGTCGTCGAGGCGAGCTCGATGTGGTCGAGGAAGGGATAGGAGTAGCGGCCGAGGACCAGGAGCGGCCCCAACCACCACGCCGCGCCCGCGGCGGCACCCACGCACCACCAGGCGAAGGTCCGCCACCGGCGGCGGCCGGCCGGAGCGAGCAGGATCCACGCGGCGGCCGGGACGAGCGCCACGAGGGAGACGGTCGCGTTGACCCCACCCAGGCAGGCGGCGAGCAGACCGGTACCGACCGCCATCCGGCGCCGGTCGGCGGGACCGGCGTCGGCCGCCACTCCCTTCGCCGCGAGGAGGACCAGCCAGGGCGCGAGCGCCTGGGGCCAGACCTCGACCGAGATCTCGGACAGCACGGTGAGGACCCGTGGCGAGAGGGCGAAGACGGCACCGACGAGCAGCGCCGGGATCGTGGGCAACCCGCCGACGCGACGGGCCAGCCGCTCGGCGCCGACGAAGGCGACGACGAGGATGAGCATCCACCAGACCCGCTGGGTCACCCAGCCGGGCACGCCGGCCGCGTCGCCGGCGAGGAAGAGCGGGCCCATCGGCCAGAGGTAGCCGTAGGCCTGGTTCTGCAGCTCACCGATGCCGGTGTGGTCGTTCCACGCCCACAGCGCCCGACCGAGGTAGCGCCCCGGCGAGATGACCAGGTCGCTCTTGGTGTCCGGCTGGAGCAGCCCCGGGGCGACGAGCCACGGGATGACGGCCACGAGCAGGGTGGCCGCGAGCCGCTGCAGCCGCTGCCGGGCCTGCTCGACCGCGGCCTGGAGCGGGCGCTCGTCGGTGCCGCCCGTCATCGCCGCCGCAGGATCAGCAGCAGGTTCCAGGTGACGACCTCACGCAGGCCGGGGACACGCAGGACGTGCGCGGCGACGTCGGGGAGATACCGCGGACGGGCCGCGAGGACCTCCGCGTCGGCCCCCTTCGCCCAGTCCAGGCCCTGGCGCACGCTCACCTTGTGGAGGGTCTCGCCGACCCGGTTCTTCGGCGGGTGGCCGTGCGTGCGCTCGTACCGCGCGATGGCGCGCTCCCCACCGAGCCAGTGCCACGGCGAGGTCTCGTGGCCGCCCCACGGCGAGAGCCAGTTGGTGTACGAGAGGAAGAGCAGACCTCCGGGGCGGGTGACCCGCAGGAGCTCGTCGGCCACCGCCTCCGGGTCGGCCACGTGCTCCCACATGTTGCTGGAGAAGACGACGTCGACGCTGCCGTCGGCGAAGGGCAGGCGCAGCGCGTCGCCGACGACGCCCCCGTCCCGGACCGACGCCACGGTGGCGTCGTGGTCGACCGGGACGTAGTGCGCGCCCGCGGACCGAAAGGCGCGGGCGAACTCGCTCGGCCCCGCCCCCACGTCCAAGACCGTCCGCCCCGCCAAGGGCGTGTGCTCCCGCAGCAGGTCGATCGAGTCACCCGCGAGCTCGGAGTAGAACCGCTCCGGGTCCGTCTGCTCGACGAGGAAAGACCTGAAGAGCCGCACCGATCGGCGGATGCCGCGGCGGCCGGGCTCGTCGCGGATCATCGGCTGCACCCCACCATCATGGACGACGGGCCAGCAGCTGCAGCGTGGGTCGGCTGCGGGGGCGCAGCGCCCGCTCGGCGAGGACGACCGGGATGCTCGCCACCGCCCCGGCGAGGACCGCCCGTGAGGCCAACACCCCGCGCGGACGCGGTCCCGGCCGCACCGCGCGGGCCACGCTCGCGGCATCGACGCTCAGGCTGTCCAGGAGCAGCCGGCGGACCTCGACGTCGACGAAGCCGGCCGCCTCCGCCGCCCTGGCCAGGGAGTCGGCGGTGAAGAAGCGCACGTGGGTCGGGTCCTCGAGCATCCACCAGGCCGCCCCGTACCGCTCGACCCCGCTGCTGTCGCCGGCCGGCGTCAGGAAGCTGGCGGTGCCCCCGGGGCGCAGCAGCTCGAGCGAGGAGCGCAGGGCGGCGTGCGGGTCGACCACGTGCTCCAGGACGTGGATGCCGTAGACGAGGTCCTGGTCGCCAGGCAGCCCCGACGTGTCCTCGATCCCCCCGACCCGCAGGTCGCCACGCTCCCGGACGACCTCGTCGACCCCGATGCCGAGCTGGTCCGGGTCCACGCCGGCCACCCGGGCACCGTCGTCGAGGAACCGTCGCAGCATCGAGCCGCTGCCGTAGCCGACCTCGAAGACGCGCCCCGGGACACCATCGCGGACGAGCTCCCGATAGGTCAGCCCCAGGCGGATGCGGTCGAGAGTGGGCTCGCCGCCGTAGGCCAGGTCGCGGTGGTCGGCCGGACACCGCTCGAGGTCCCGCTCGAGATGGCCGCAGCGCTCGCACCGCTCCACGACGCACCCACCCCGGATCGCCTGCCCGCGGACCACGGCTCCACACACCTCACATGTGATGTCGGGCGCCTGTCCTACCGTTCGGTAACTCACGGCGCTACCCTATCCGTCGGTGCCGCGACATCCGCGGCGCCGGCGAGGAGTGACGAATGACTCAGGGCACGTCCACCCCGACGGACAGCCTTCGGGTGCTCTACCTGTCGTGGCGCGACCGCGAGAACCCGGAGGCCGGCGGCGCCGAGACCTTCACCGAGCGGACCTCCGAGGTCCTGACCCAGGCAGGTCACGAGGTGACGATCTTCACCGCCTCCTACCCGGGTGCCAGCCCGCGCACGCAGCACGGCGACGTGCAGGTGGTGCGACGGGGCTCGAAGTTCAGCGTCTACCTCCACGGCATGTGGCACGTCCTGCGCCACAGTCGTGACTACGACATCGTCCTCGACGTGCAGAACGGCGTGCCCTTCTGGTCGCCGCTCGTCAGCCGGGTGCCCGTCATCAACATCGTCCACCACGTGCACCGCGACCAGTGGGGTGCGGTCTTCGGGCGCAGGATCGCCCGTCTGGGCTGGTTCCTCGAGTCACGGGTGGCCCCCTTCGTCTACCGGCGCAGCCGCTACGTCACGGTCTCGAAGTCGACCCGCTCCGAGCTCGAGGAGCTGGGTGTCGACCCCGAGCGCGTGGACCTCGTCTACTCGGGCAATGACCGGCCCGATGATCTCGACCACTACGCCCGCCTCGAGCGCACCGAGACGCCGACGATGCTCTTCCTCGGTCGGCTCGTGCCGCACAAGCACGTCGAGCAGGCCGTCGACATCCTCGCCTCCCGCGCCGCGAGCCACCCCGACCTGGAGCTGCACGTCGTCGGCGGTGGCTACTGGGAGGACGCCATCGCGCAGCACGCGCAGGCCAGGGGCGTCGCTGACCGTGTCCACCTGCACGGGTTCGTCGAGGAGGCGCGCAAGCACGAGCTGCTCGCCCGCGCCTGGGTCGTCGTCATGCCCTCGCACAAGGAGGGCTGGGGGCTGACGATCGTGGAGGCCGGGCTCCACGCCACGCCGGCCGTCGCCTACAGCTTCGCCGGGGGCCCCAGCGAGTCGATCGTGCACGGCCGCACCGGTCTGCTCGCCGACTCCGCCCGCGAGTTCGAGGAGCACGTCATCACCCTCGTCGACGACGCCGTGCTGCGGCGCTCCCTCGGGCGGACCGCCCGTCTGTACGCGAGCTCCTTCGACTGGGTCCGGGCCGGCCACCGTCTGGAGTCGGTCATCCGCTCCGTCCTGGGCCTCACCGACCGCTACCGCGACGACGTCATCGACCTCGACGCACTCATCGCCTCGCGCGCGGACGCCGCGCCGACCGAACGTGAGGACGAGCTCGAGGCCGTCGCCTCCTGACACCCGGCCCCGGGTACGACGAAGGGGGCGTCCGCTCGATCGAGCGGACGCCCCCTTCGTGGGGTCGTGGGCAGGTCAGCTGTTGTAGTTGATGACCTGCTGGTTCTCCTGGGGCATCTCGGCGCCACTCTGCACCTGCACGATGCCGAAGATGGCCAGACCGGCCAGGAGCGCGCCGAGGACGGTACCGCCGACGTTGTAGGCGATCTTCTTCGAGCCGTCGTTGTTCACTGGCTGTCCTCCATGAGCGGATTCGGGTCGGGACCACTCTATACCGGCCGGTCACTTGGGGCGAGTCGGTCCCCCGTGTCGCGTACGTCTCACCCGCGACGGCTGCGCAGGGCCAGGACGATCGACACCACCACCGCCAGCCCGGTGCCGAGGAGACCGAGCGCGCGCAGCCGGTCCGGCGGCGGCTGGGAGATGGCGACCGGACCGAGGTCGTGCACGGCCAGGTCACCGACGGTTCTCGACGGTGTCCCGGACAGATCGGGGACGGTCCCCGGCGGAGCGGGCTGGTCCAGCTGGACGACCACCCACCGCACGCCGAGCGAGCGCAGCACAGCGAGGGTGTCCCCGTCGTCGGCGAGGGAGCGGGTCACCCGCGCGGCTGCCGGGTCCTCGCCGGCGACGGTGCGCTCGCGCAGGGCCAGTCGGTCGTCGGAGACCACCCGCTGTGGCAGGAGGCGGTTCCACGCGTCGAGGACGACCCGGTCGTCGTTCCACTCGTATCGCCGGTAGGTCGACCACGGGAAGACGGCCACGGCCTCGCCGGACGCGGCGAGCCGGTCGCTCACGGTGCGCACCTCCGGCGGGTAGTCGACGCTCCCCCAGGCACCGGCGTGGCCCCAGGCGAGCGAAGGGAGGGTGGCCACCGGCCACAGGGCGGCCAGCACGAGCGGCAGGCGGGGCAGGCCCCGCTCCACCGCCCGGTCGACGACGACCGCGGTGGCGACGACGAGCAGCAGGACCCACAGCACGACGAACTTCTGCCCGTCACGCAGCAGGCCACCGCCCGGGACGTGCACGACGACCGTCTCGACGAGCCCGCGCCCCCCGGGCAGGGCCGCGAGTGCCGCAAGGAGCAGTCCGACGCAGCCGGCGACGGTGGCGCCCCGGGTGAGTGGGGCCTGCCACCACTCGGGGCGACGCAGTGCGAGGACCAGGACGAGTGCGACGGCGATCAGGGCCGCGGTCGCCAGCGGCCAGGTCGTGCGCTCGACGAACCAGGTGCGGTCGTTCCACAGCCCGCCTCCGAGGACGAGCGATCCGACGACGCCGAAGGGGGTGTCCGCCCCGGACGCGAACGCCGCGGCTCCCCCGGCGTCCGCCGAGCGGGAGGCAGCCCGCAGGAAGGGCCACCACCACGCAGCATTGGCCAGCAGCGCCACGCCGCCCACGAGGGCGACGTCCCTGACGCGGCGTGCCGCTGGGCGGGTGGCGACGAGGACGGTGACGCCGGCCAGGAGGGCCGCCAGCACGCCGGGTGTCGAGCCGCCCAGTGCCGCGGCGGTCAGGGATGCCACGAGCAGGGCCCTCCCTCGCCGCTCGTCGGTGCGCGCGGCCCCCTGCAGCACCCACGGCAGGAGCGCTGCACCCACGAGGTAACCCCAATGGCCGATGCCCAGCCGCTCGCCCACCCAGGGGTTCCACGACCACAGCGCCGCGGCGGCTGCGGCACCGGGCAGCGACCGGGCCAACCGACCGGCTCCTGCCCCGCCGATGACGAAGGCACCGAGCAGGACGAGCTTCTGCACCAGCCACCCGGGCAGCAGCAACCCGAGCAGCGCGACGACGAGGTCGTTGGGCACGGCCCGAGGCACGCTCCCGTCGGCGCCGAGCGTCCGCGCCGACAGCGGGAGGTCGGGGACGAAGACGAGGTCGTAGTGGAGGGTGTAGCCGGGCGCCAGGGAGGGGCCGAGGACGAGCAGACCCAGCAGGCCCCCGACGGCCGCACCGACGGTCCCGGGGCGCGCGACCCCCTTCGTCAGCGACACGTCACACCCGGTGGAGGGCTTCGACCTCGGCGAAGGCTGCACCCATGGCGGCGCACTGCGTGGGCAGGTCGTGGTGGGTCAGCGCGTACCTCCGGTTGGTGGCACCGACCTCTGCCCGAAGGGCGGGGTCGCGCAGGAAGTGCAGCAGGGAGTCGGCGAGCGCCTCTGCGTCGTCGTCCACGAGACGGTTGGGCGGCTGCACGGCCTCGTCGTTGGTCCCGCACCGGGTGGTGACGATGGGCAGACCGCAGGCGAGGGCCTCGAGGTAGGCCAGGCCCAGCTGCTCGGTCCACTTCCACGTCGGCCGCGGCGCCGTGGTGAAGACAGCTGCCGACCGCATGAGGTCCGCCACGCCCCCGGTGTCGAGGGAGCCCATCAGCTCGACCCCCGACCCCGGCTGCTCGGCCGCTGCCCGGACGAGGTGCTCGAGAGGTCCGCGACCGGCCACCTTGAGCCGGGCCTGCGGGATCTCGCGACGGACGATCGCCATGGCGTCCAGGACCCGGTCGATGCCCTTGTTGTCGGCGAGGGGCGAGGCGAAGACCACGACCGGCTCGTCCACCGGCTCGGCCGCCGGGTGGAAGAGCTCGGTGTCGACGCCCGGCTTGACGACCCGGATGAGCTCGTCGTCGAAGTCGTTGGCCAGCAGGTGGTCCCGCGCGGCGTCGACCATGCACAGGAGCAGGTCGGCATCGCGACACGAATTGAGCGCCTGGCGGTACGGCGGGACCTTGTACAGCGGCTGGTCGGGGAGGTTCTCCCACGTGATGACGGCCTGCAGTGGTCGGCGGCCGCCGTCCCGACGTGCGGCCCGTCGCCAGCGCGAGGCCTGGCCGGTGACGAGTGAGCACAGCTCGAGCGAGGCCACCCAGTCGAACTCCGCGGGGTCCTGCTCGTCCAGTCCGCGGACCCAGGCGAGGGCCCCGGCCTCGACGAACCTCTTGACCGGCCGCCGGTAGGTGCTGGGGATCCAGTCGATGGAGCCGACCGGCTCCTGCTGGGCCATCGCACGCACGCGGGTCCCCGGCATGCGCGACATCCAGTACAGCTCGCGGCGGGCACGCTGGTCGGGCAGGGAGACCCACAGGAGGCGACGCAGCAGGTCCTCACTCATGCTGATGCCCGGTCCTTGCGGCCGCGCCGCGCGCCGGCCGCGTAACCCCCGGCCTCCATCGCGCGGAGGACGACCATCCCGGCGGCGTGGGCCGGGTCCTTGAGGAGGCGACGGTGGTTGCGCAGGTAGGACCTGAGGACCGCCTTGCCCTGCGCTCCCACTGCGCCCTCGTGCTGCTCGGCGAACGCCGGGATGCTGCGCCCGTAGTAGTAGCGCTTGCTCATGACGTCGCGGACGGTCAACCGCCCCTCGTCGTGGTCGATGATGATCGGGGCCAGCTCGATCCCGGCCCCCGACTGGCGCATCTTCATCCGCAGGTCGGCATCCTCCGGGCCGGACATGTCGGTGTGGAAGGCGCCGTCGCCGAGCAGGTAGTCGCGCCGGACGAGACGCGGATTGTGCAGCCACGGGTCGTCGAGGTAGCACTCACGCTCGAGGGCCCGGCAGGCGGTCCAGAAGCCCTCACCGACCGTCCTCTCCGGCAGGGCGATCCCGGTCGCTCCGGTGGCCCGGGCGGTCTCCAGTGCCAGGGCCACCGTCCGCGGCGGGAGCACCATGTCGCTGTCCAACCACAGCACCCACTCGGAGCTCGCCGCCTCGATGCCGGTGTTGCGTTGCGCCGAGCGCTCGGGGCCGGCCGTGATGACCCGGTCGGCATACCTCTGCGCCACCTGCGGGGTGCCGTCGGTGCTGTGGTTGTCGACGACGATGAGCTCGACCCCCGGGTGCGTCTGCTCGGTCACCGACCGCAGGCATGCCTCGATCGTGCGGATGTTGTTGCGGGTCGGGACGACGACGGTCACCGAGTCCGGGTCAGGGCCTGTCATGACGCTCCTTGAGGGTGAGTGACTGCAGTTGTTGCTCGGAGCGCACCAAGGCTCCGAGCACGGCCAGGACGAGACCACCGCCGGCGAGTCGGTGGGGCCACAGGCTGGCGGCGATCGCGTCCGCACTCACCTGTCCGCCGGTGTTGCCGGGGCCGACGACGAACCAGACCGCCGCCAGCACGATGAGGACGACGCCCGCGTCGATGAGTCGCTCGGGTCGGACCGATCGCCACCTCAGGAGGGCGACCGCAGCCGTCGCGACCACGAGGCCGCTCCAGCCGACGAGCAGGCCCGCGCACAGGACCGTCAGCACCTCGACGAGGAGACGCCTGCGGCGGCGGCCGTGACGCGACGCCCTCGGCGCCGCGGCGAGCGGATCGCCGGCGGGGTCCTCCTCGTCGGGATCCGCGTCGGGGGTCACGGTGGCGGAGGTGCTCGTGGCGGGGGTGCTCGTGGCGACGGCACCGGCCGGCGACACGACGCCGTCATCCGACGTCGCCTCGGCCGCGTCCTCGGACGGCACCTCGGCGGCCACGTCCTCCTCGTCGGTGCGGGCCCGCCGCATCGAGAGCCAATGCGCTCCGAGGAGATAAAGGGCCACCACGAGGACGGTCGTCGACGCCAGCAGCGCGATCGTCGCCGTGCGCTGCGGCCCGAAGGAGATCTCGATCTCGTGCGGCGAGGACACGTCCTCGATGACCCAGCCGACCGAATAGCCGTCCAGCCGTACCGGCGGACCGAGGTCCTCGCCGTCCATCGTCGCCGTCCACCTCGGGTCGTGCCCCTGACCGAGCACGATCGCGTAGGGGGCCTGCGCAGCACCGGTGCGGATGTGCGCCCCACCTCCGGCCGTACCGTCCACCTGGGCGGTTGGTGCCGCAGCAGCTCGGGTGGGCTCCAGTCCCTCGACATCGCGGAAGGAGAGGCTGTCGAGCGTCACGTCGGCAACCGGACGCAGTCGGTGCTCACCCCAGCTGAGGTCCATGCGCTCGCAACCGACCCAGGCCGCGCCGACGGAGTCGGCGACGGCCACCGCCGAGGAGTCCGCCGGGCGCATGCGCACGGGATCACCGTCGACGGTGGCGACCGTCAGGCAGCCATCGGACGAGCCTGACGGCTCGGACTGGGCCAGTCCCGGATCGATCGTCGTGAAGCGCGCATTGGTCGCGGTGTCGCCGCCGCGCGTGTCGGTGACCTCGACGCGGATGCGCTCCCCGGTCACCGGCTCGTCGAGGGAGACCGTGCTCGTCCCTCGTCCCACGGTGCCGCTGCCGACGGTGGTGCCGTCGACCGAGATCTCGACCTCAGCGGCGAAGCGCGTGCCGTCGGCATCAGCACCGAAGCCGTCGGACTGGGTGATCGTCACCTCGTCGAAGGTCGTGGGCGAGGAGGAGCGCGCCTCCCACCACTCCCCCTCCATGCCGCCACCCGGCACCCAGGCCGTGTCGGCGTCGCCGTCGGCGGCTCGGGATGCCCGCAGGTCCGCGTTGTTGAAGAAGACGCTGGCCGAACGGAAGCTCGGGCCGCCGCGCACCCCGGCGAGCTCGTCGTAGGTGGACTCCCAGTCACCCGTGAGACGCACCCGGGCAGAGCTCTGCATCCGCCGGTCGTCCGGCAGGCTGAAGTCACGCCGCAGGTCGGCCTCGCTGTCGTCCCGGCCGGACGGGGTGTTGATCACGCGGGTCAGGTAGACGTCGAGGGGGACCTTGGCGAACTGGCGGCGTTCCTGGGAGGTGAGGCCGCTGTACATCCGGTCGATGCTGCGCGGGAGACGGGCGGTCCGCTCCGCGGTGGCGTCGACGCCTAGGTCGACCTCGGAGATGCCGACGAGGTTGAAGCCGTCGCCGCGCAGGCTCTTGACGCGCAGCGTCACCTCGGACGCGGTGACGCCACCGAGATCGAGGCGGGCCTTCCCTTGGTCGGAGAAGCTGCCCGTCACGGTCCGGTCACCGGCGGTCAGCTCGACCTCGTCGATGTCCACCGGGCCGAGATCGGCCTGGTCGATGGTCACCTCGTCGAGCCGCTCCGCCTCCGGCAGCGTGAGGTCGAGCTGCATGCCCTCGGCACGGCGGAAGTCACCAAAGATCCACGCGGTGCCGGGGTCGCCGTCGATGGCGTGCTCGGCCACGGCATTGGGCATCTCGAAGAAGGTCGCACCCTCCTCGCTCGCCTCGGCGAGGATGCCCGAGCGGCGCAGGACCGTCTGGTCATCGGGCTCGCCCAGGGCCCGCGTGAGGTCGGGGGTCTCGTCCTCGGTGAGGAGGGCGCCGTTGCCCGAGGTCAGCCGGTTGGTGATCGACGCACGCCGTCGGTTGGTGTCGGTGAGCACGATCCGTCCGGCGTCGTCGATCGCCGACCCGTAGGACTCGTCGTCCAGGTCGCTCGTGTACCGGAAGAGCGGCGTGTTGCGCAGCAACCCCTCTCGGGCCATCGGCGGGATGGACCACGCGTCCCCGGCGACGAGCAAGGACCCGCGCACGGGCTCGACCCGGACCGTGGGCACCGGCTCCCTGACGTCGTAGAGCTGGACCGGGCTGAGGAGCCCCTCGCGGAAGTCCTCGGGCGGGACGTTGGGCGGGAGGATGTTGCGACCGGACTCACCGAAGTTGGCCTGGCCGAAGAGCCCCGGGTCCGCCGCGAGAACGCGGGCCGTGGCTCCGGGGCGGGCGCCGCCGGTGTCCTCCCAGACGGTGTCGTGACGGAGCAGGATCTGGTCGACCCCGAGGTACCGGGCGAAGGTCGAGATGGCGCTGTCGACGCTGGTCTCGCTCTGCAGGGTGTCGTCGAGCGCGGCCAGCAGGTTCGCACCCCCGGCCGAGGTGCTGGACGTGGTCTCCGGGATCACGGTGTCGCGGGTGATGAGCGAGTTGCTCACGTCGTCGGGTCGCTCCTGGCTCCACCGGTAGTGGGAGCGCACCTGGCCGGGCAACAGCAGGACGCGCTGGCTCTGCGGGTTCTCGTTGACCCGGTCGGCCGCCTCCTGCCAGTAGTCGGGCACGTCGAACTCGGAGATGTAGAGGTTGTTGGTGAAGGCCGGCGCCGCCCATGCGATGACGAGGACGAAGGCGGCTGCCGCGGAGAACTGGCGCACGCCGGGGCGCGACCGGACGCGCTGCGCGATGTGGTGGGCGCCGACACCGATCGTCAGGGCGAAGGCCAGCGTGAGGACCGCACCGATCTTGTTGGACGTGCGGAAGGCCACGGTCCCGGGGACGTGCTCGAAGGCCCACTCCATGACCGCACCCGCCGGCGCGGCGGGGTCGCCGGGGAAGAGCCCGACCATGATGACCGCCGCGATGGCGACGCTCACCGCGCCGATGCGGCTGACCGTCGGCGGGGTCCACCGCATCGACCACAGCGCGAGCGCCGGCCACAGCACGGTGAGCAGGACGACGAAGGCGACGGTGATGTAGATCGCGTACTGCGGCACCCACGGGCCGGCGTCGGATCGTCCGTAGAGGGTCCACATGCCCAGGCCCCGCAGGACCTCGAGGTAGGAGCTGACCTTGGCGATCCCGTCGAGGGTCTCCGAGCCCTGGACGACCTGTGCCCCGGTGGCGCGGGCGGCAAAGCTCGGCAGCAGCCAGTAGAGGGACAGGCCGATGCAGAAGAGCCCGCACCGCACCACGACGCGTGCGACCGACGACCATGGGAGGGACCAGGCCCGGCGCAGCACGAGGACCACCGGGATGGCCATGAGCAGCTGGTAGATGGGGACGACCGCGACGTTCATCCCGCTCATGGCGAAGAAGGTGACGCCGACGGCTGCCGGCCACACCCAGCTCGTCGGCTCGCGCAGTGCCTTGATGAGGGCGATGAGCATCCAGGGCAGCAGGCACATCGGCAGCGCGATGGCCAGGGTCGAGCCGCCGGTGATCGTGTACGGGTTGGCGAGGAAGACCACGCTCGTGGCGAAGGCGGACCACGGCGAGACCCTGGGCAGCAGCTCGCGCAGCAGTCGGCCGGCACCCGAGGCACCGATGATCCACAGGACGAGGTGGAAGACCTTGAAGGTCATCTCCGGCGACAGGCCGATCAGCCGGAGCAGCGCGGTCCACAGCAGGACGGGGACGAGTCCGACGTTGAAGTTCGCCGCGCCGAGGTACGGCGTGGAGCTCCACGACGACAGGTACTGCTGCAGCATCCGTCCCGGGGCGACGTAGACCTCGGGCTTGATGTCCGTGTGGAAGTGGCCGAACGCGTTGCCGAAGACGACGAGTACCAGCACCGCCAGAGCCACGAGGCGGGCCACGCCGAGCGCGGTCAACCGTGAACGCACAGGCTCTCCATCGGGCAGGGGACATCGGGGGACGCGGAGCGCGTCCGTGGCGTGCAGCCTAACGCGCGAGGTGAGGTCCTTCTCATCCGAGCGGATGTCACCGTACTCACAGGTAGGGTTCTGGCGTCCGCAGCGGAAGGGGACGGATGTGAGCGCCTCGGCGGCGGAGAGGACGAGCCCGGTGGGCTCGGGTGGCTGGGTGCTCGGTGCCTGCATGGGCCTGAGCAATGTCCTGGGCTACGCCTTCGTCCTCATCGTCTCCCGGTCCCTCGGGCCGGCGGACTTCGGCGCCTTCTCCGCCGTCAACAACACGGCGATGTTCCTGTCGCTGCCCGCCAGCGCCTTCCAGGTGGTCGTCGCCGCGCACCAGGCCCGCGGTCACGCCCATCGCTCGGGCATCGGCCTCGCCCTGCTCGTCGGTGGCGGCCTGGCCCTGCTCACGGCGGTGCTGTCGCCGGTCATCGCAGCGTTGTTCCACCTCGGCTCGCCCCTGGCGGTGCTGCTCGTCGCGCTGATGATGCCGGCCTACACGCTCACCGGGGCGGCCCAGGGCCTGCTCCTCGGGCACCGACGGCTGCCGGCGCTGGCCTGCGTCTACCTCGCCATCTCGGGGGCCCGGGTGCTGTCCGCCCTCGTGGCCGCCGCCCTGGGCGCTGGTGTGGTCGGCGTCTTCGCCTGGCTCCTCGTGGCCGCCTGGGCGCCGGCCCTGCTCTCGCTGTGGCTCGCCCGTCGGCACGTGCAGCGGTGGCGCCGCTTCGAGCTCGGGCTGGTCCAGGAGCTGTTGACCTCCAACGGCACGCTCGCCGTGCTCCTGGCGATGACGAGCACCGACGTCCTGCTCGCCCGCCACCTGCTGACGGCGCACGACGCCGGCGCCTACGCCTTCGCCGGCCTCTTCGGCAAGGTCGTGTTCTGGGGAACGCAGTTCGTCGCCCTCACGCTCGTCCCCGTGGCGAGCCGCGGAGGCGGTCGCCGCCCCGTCATGGGAGCACTGGGGCTCGTCCTCGGCATGGGACTCCTCGGCTCGGCGGTCGTCGCCGCCGTGCCGGAGCAGCTCGTGCGACTGCTCGGCGGCACCGAGTACCTCGACGCGGCCGGATTGCTCCTCGCCTTCACCGGCCTGGGCACGCTGTGGGCGCTGTGCCAGGTGCTCCTCTTCGCGGAGATGGCGCGCGGTCACCGGGCCCTGACGGTCATCGCGCTCGTCGCGACCGCCGCGGGTGCTCTCGTGGTGCTCGTCACGGACACACGGACCGCCGGCGGCATCGTCGCGACGTACGCAGCGGTCGCGCTCGTCGTCGCCCTCATCGGCAGCGCCCGGTTCCTCCTCTCACGAGGGGAACCGGGCGCTGTCACCACGGCTGCGCCGACCGGGTCCACGGTGCCGTGACCCGACCGGTCGTGACCTCAGAAGTCGTCGTCGCGCCGACGCCGGCTGCGCCGGGGAGCGTCCTGGATCTCGTCGTCGAGGAAGTCGTCGCCACGCCGCGAGGACCGGCTCACGGGCTCGTCGGCCACCGCGTCGTCCCAGTCGTCGACGGAGTCACGACGGGTCTCGCGCGGTGCCTCGTCGACGGAGTCACGGCGGGTCTCGCGCGGCGCCTCGTCGACGGCCCCGCGTCGCGAGGTGTCCTCTCGACGGACGCCACGCAGCTCCCGGGAGTCATCCGCGCGCTCGGCGCGGGCGCCGCGGGACACACGGTCAGCGCGGTCGGCGCGCCGATCTCCGCGTCGGGTGACGTCGCGGTCGGAGAGGTCGACGTCCTCGTCCCAGTCGTCGGGTCGAGGGGTGCGGAAGAGCAGGAAGCCGGCGAGCGCGGTGAGCACGGCACCCGCGAGGAGCGCGTAGGTCCGGAACTGGTTGACGACGGCCGACTTCTGGCAGGCGCCGAACTGGAACCCGTCCTTGTCGGCACTCGGCGGGTTCGAGGCGCTGCCGCACCCGAAGACGCCCTCCTTGGAGGCGACGTGAACCGGCACGAAGTAGTAGTAGACGGCCGCGACGAGCAGCAGTGCTGCGAGGAGCAGGACGAGACCGCGCACGACGCGCAGCGGCTCGGGACCCTTGAGGGTAGTGTCAGTCACCATGCGCCCATGCTACTCACGAGTTGTGTTCTGATCTGTCGGGTGCAGCACACCGAGATGTCCCCCCCATGAGAACTCCTGACCTCCGCTCGCTCCGACGCAGGCGCCCCGGCGCGACGCCCCCCGCGCGAGGCGTGAGGCCTTCTCCGCGCAAGGCGGAGGGGCACATCCCGCTCACCTACCGGCCGGCCATCGACGGGCTGCGGGCCATCGCGGTCGTCGCCGTCATCATCGGCCACGCCAACGAGGCCTGGCTGCCGGGCGGGTGGCTGGGTGTCGATGTGTTCTTCGTCATCTCCGGCTTCCTCATCACCAGCCTGCTGCTGCGCGAGCGCACGAGCACCGGACGCATCGACCTCCTCGGTTTTTGGCTGGCCCGTGCCCGGCGGCTGCTGCCCGCCGTCTTCCTCGTCCTGGCGGCCGTGACGCTGGCCGCCCGGTTCATCGGCCTGCCCGCGCGGCGCGAGGCGGTGAGCGCCGACATCCTCAGCACCCTCTTCTACGTCGCCAACTGGCGCATGTACTTCAGCGACGAGGCCTACTTCGCGACGCTGGCCACCCCGTCGCCGCTGCGCCACGCCTGGTCCCTGTCGGTGGAGGAGCAGTTCTACATCATCTACCCCCTCCTGCTCCTCGGGCTGCTCGCGGTGGTGCGCAAGCGCAACCGGCTGGCGATGGCCCTCGGTGGGCTGGCGGTCCTGTCCGCCGTCCTCATGGCCGTCCTGTACACGCCCGGGCACGAACCCTCACGCGTCTACTACGGCACGGACACCCGTGCCTTCGAACTGCTGGTCGGCGCCGTCGCCGGCGTCCTCGTGCTGCGCAGCGGGACCGCCCGTGGGCCCGCCGCCGTCTCCGAGCTCACCGACCGCACGAGCCGGGCGCTCGCCCCCTTCGCCCTCGTCCTCGTCCTCGTGGCGCTCGTCGCTGCCGGCGACCAACCGGACCTGCTCTTCAGGGGCGGTCTGCTCGTGCTGTGCGTGCTCGTGGCGGTCGTGGTCGTGGCGGCGGCGAGCTGGGAGGCCAACCCCGTCCAACGCGTGCTGGCCTGGGAGCCGCTGCGTCGTGTCGGCCTGATGAGCTACGGCCTCTACCTGTGGCACTGGCCGATCATCGTCTACTCCAACCAGCTGCTCGTCGACGTCGACCCGATCGTGCGGGTCTACGTGCAGGTCGTCCTGTCCTTCGTCGTGGCCACGCTCTCCTACCTGCTCATCGAGCAACCCGTCCGGCGACACGGGCTCAAGGCCCTGCTGCCCAGGATGCCGCGCGTCTCGGTCGTCGCGGGTGCACTCGGTGCCGTCGCGGTCCTCGCCGGCGCCGTCGCCCTGCCGGTGGGCGCCGCCCGCGACGTCGTGAGCGGCGAGGTGCTGTCCAACATCACCTACACGCCGCCGCCCTACGTCTCCGGGGACAGCACCAACCGGGCGCTGCTCATCGGCAACTCGATCCCCGCGAGCTACGCCAAGCACTACCCCAAGGGCGCCTACCCGGACCTCACGGTGGGCCACTACACCAACCCTGGCTGCGACCTCTTCCCCGAGGCCCGCTACCGCGGCGATCGCCCCGACCCCGTCAACCCTGACTGCGAGGGCTGGCGTGACGGGCTGACCGACACGATCGAGCGCGACCAGCCGGATGTCGTCGTCGTCTTCGTCAGCCAGAGCCTGGTGGCGGACCGGCAGGTCGATGGCCAGCGGCTGGAGTTCGACTCGCCCGCGTACGAGGAGTACCTGGATCGCGGTTTCGACCGGCTCCAGGAGCGCATCGACGCCGCCCCCGGCGACCACCGGATGGCGCTGGTCAACCTGGCTTGCCACCGGGTGCCGGACTTCGGGGTCGACGAGGAGGTGACCCGCTTCAACGACGACATCAATGTCGCCCGGGTCAACGAGCTGGCGGCCTCGTGGGCCGAGGCCAACGACGTGGCCGTCATCGACCAGAACTCCTTCCTCTGCGGTGACGGGTTCCACGACGGCCTCAACGGCACGCCCCTCTACGAGGACTACCTCCACGTGACGAGGGACTCCGGGCGCGAGGTCTGGTCGTGGCTCGCCCCGCGCGTGCGGGACGCCGCCAACGGCGACCCGCAGCCGTCGTGACGCCTCCTCGCGCCGCGGTCCTCCTCGTCGGAGGTCTCGGGACGCGCATGCACCCGCTCACGCTCACCCGTCCCAAGCACCTCCTGCCCGTGGGAGGTGTCCCCGTCCTGGACCTGCAGCTGCGACGCCTGCACGAGGTCGGGGTCAGCCGGGTCGTCCTGGCGACGGCCCGCCACGCCGAGCAGGTCGCCGGCCACGTGGCGAGTCATCCGGTCGAGGGCCTCGACGTGCTCCTCAGCGACGAGGGCACTCCCCTGGGCACCGGTGGCGGCCTGCTCGCCGCCCTCGAGGTCCTGGACGCGCCCGACGACGAACCCGTGGTCGTCGTCAACGGCGACCTGCTGACCGGGCACGACCTGCGCGCCCAGGTGGCCGCCTGCTCCCCCGGCACCGACATCGTCCTGCACGTCCGTGCGGTCGACGACCCGACCCCCTTCGGCACCGTGGACGTCGCGGTGGACGGGCGGCGTGTCGTGGACTTCCGGGAAAAGGTGCCCGGCCCGCCCGGGACCCTCGTCAATGCCGGCACCTACGTCGTGCGGGCCGGGATCCTGCGGGAGCGCGCGACCGGCGAGGAGCAGTCGTGGGAGCGAGAGATCCTCCCGGTGCTCATCGCGGACGGAGCGGTCGTGCTCGCCCACCGCGACGACGCGTGGTTCGCCGACATCGGGTCCCCCGACGCCCTGCTGACCGCCACCCGCGCCGCCCTCGACGGGACCGCGCGGCCCGCACTGCCCACGGACTACGACCCGCGACGGGCCATCGACCCCGATGCCGTCATCGACGAGGGCGCGCAGCTCGAGGCCAGCACGGTGGGTGCCGGCGCCCGCGTCGGTGGGTCGGCGCTCGTGCGCGGCTCGATCCTGCTCGCGGACGTCCGGGTGGGCACCGGGGCGGTCGTCGTCGACAGCGTCCTGGGCGAGGGTGTCACCGTCGCCGACGGGGCCGTCGTGCGGCACAGGGCGATCGCCGACGGGGCGCACGTCCCACGTGGGGACACGGCCGACGGCCACGACGAAGGGAGCAGCTCGCCATGACCACCACCCCCCGGACCCGGTGGGGCCGCGCCGCGCTCTGGTTGCGCTTCTACGTCGGACGTTCGGTCAGCCTCGATGCGGAGACACTGCGGCTGCGCCGGTGGCCGGCCCGTGAGCGGGCTGCCTTCATCGCGAGCAAGACGGCGGCGCTCCCGGCGATCCAGGCCGGGCGTCCGGCCGACGTGCGCGCCGGCGACGTGCTCTTCCGGGCGACGAGCGCGGTCGACCTGGGGACCTTCCAGTCGTGCCTGCTCGACGTGCACGACGAGATCGTGGTGGGCGGGGTGCTCGACGGGATCGAGGCGCCCGTCGTCGTCGACGTCGGGGCCAATGTCGGCCAGTTCGCCGCGGCGATCCGCACCTTCGTCCCCGGCGCCCGCATCGTCTCCGTCGAGCCCGACCCGCAGACCCACGCCAAGCTCGCCCACAACCTCGGGGCCATGGGCGGCGCCCGCTGCCACCAGGTCGCCGTCGGTGAGCGTCGCGAGGTCCTGACCCTCCACCGGCACCACGTGTCCGTCATGGCCACGCTCCGGCCGAGCGACATCGAGGACTACGACCCGGACCTCACCGTCGAGGTCGACGTGGTCCCGATCGACGAGCTGACGGCTGACCTCGAACGCGTGGACCTGCTGAAGATCGACGTCGAGGGCTTCGAGGTCGAGGCATTGCGCGGGGCCCGTGAGACGCTGCAGCGCACCCGCTACCTGCTCATCGAGGTCGGGCTCGGGCGTGAGGCCAGTGGGGCCAACCTCGAAGCCCTGGCGCTCGTGCGCGAGCTCGTGCCGACGGCCCGCATCGTCCGTTTCGGACGGCCCCTGGGCGTGGTCGAGGACCCCATCTGCCAGGACGTGCTCATCGCACTGCAGCGCTGATCAACCGGGGTGCGGTCGGCGAGCTGACCGGCCGACGCGGCCTCAGTGCGCCGCCTCGTGCCAGCTGCGCCCGCGCCCGACGGAGACGTCGAGGGGCACGTCCATCTCGACGGCACTGCCCATCTCGCGCCGCACGAGCGCCTCGACCGCCTCGTCCTCACGCGTGGCCACCTCGATGACGAGCTCGTCGTGGACCTGCAGCAGCACCCGGGAGGCCAGCGCCTCCTGCGCGAGCGCCCGGTCGACCCGGAGCATCGCCAGCTTCATGATGTCGGCCGCCGAGCCCTGGATGGGGGCGTTGAGCGCCATCCGCTCGGCCATCTGGCGCCGCTGCCGGTTGTCACTCGTCAGGTCCGGAAGGTACCGGCGCCTGCCGAGCATCGTCTCGGTGTAGCCCGTCGCCCGGGCCCGGTCGACGACCTCCTCGAGGTAGTCGCGCACCCCGCCGAATCGCTGGAAGTACTCCTCCATCAGGTCGGTCGCCTCCCCGGTGGAGATGCCCAGCTGCTTGCTCAGGCCGAAGGCGCTCAGGCCGTAGGCCAGGCCGTAGGACATCGCCTTGACCTTGCTGCGCATCTCCGCCGTGACCCCCTCGGGCTCGACCCCGAAGACACGTGCACCGACGAACCGGTGCAGGTCCTCACCCGTGCGGAAGGCCTCGATGAGTCCCTCGTCGCCCGACAGGTGGGCCATGACGCGCATCTCGATCTGGCTGTAGTCGGCCGACATGAGCGACTCGTACCCGGACCCGACGACGAAGACCTCGCGGATGCGGCGCCCCTCCTCGGTGCGGATCGGGATGTTCTGCAGGTTGGGGTCGGTCGAGGACAGGCGTCCCGTCGCGGCGATCGTCTGCTGGTAGGTCGTGTGGATCCGGCCGTCGTCCGCGACCGACTTGATGAGCCCCTCGACGGTGACCCGCAGACGGGTGGCGTCACGGTGCCGCAGCAGCGCCTCGAGGAAGGGGTGCTCGGTCTTGGCGTAGAGGTCGGCCAGCGCGTCGGCGTCGGTCGTGTACCCCGTCTTGGTCTTGCGCGTCTTGGGCAGGCCGAGGGTGTCGAAGAGCACCGTCTGGAGCTGCTTGGGCGAGCCGAGGTTGATCTGCTCGTCACCGATCGCCGCCCACGCATCGGCCTGGGCGGTCGCCACCTTGTCGGCGAAGTCGGCCTCGAGCCCGGTCAGGGCCTCGGTGTCGACGGCGATGCCCGCCGTCTCCATCTGGGCCAGGACCCGGACGACCGGCAGCTCCACCTCGCGCATGAGGGTGCTGCCCCCCGTCTCCTCGACCAGGCCCTCGAGGACCGGCGCGAGCTCGGCGGTCGCGGCTGCCCGGATCATCGCGGCACGGCCGACCTCCGAGTCGTCCGCGGAGAAGTCGAGCATCCCCTGGTCGGCCGGCTCGTCACCACCGGACAGGTCACGCCCCAGGTGGCGCACGGCGAGATCCGCCAGGTCGTAGGAGCGCTGGTCAGGGCGCACGAGGTAGGCCGCGATCGCCGTGTCGACGACGAGCCCCTCGAGCGGCAGCCCGGACGAGGCGAGCGCGAGCATCGGTCCCTTGGCGTCGTGCAGCACCTTGCCGCGGTCCGGGTCGGCCAGCCAGGTGCGCAACGCGGCCTCGTCGTCGCCCGCGAGGGATGCGAGGTCGACGTAGGCCGCCTCGCCCTCGGCGGTCGCCAGCCCCAGACCGGTGACCTCCCCGCGGCCCCTCCCCCAGTCGCCGACGACGTCGACGCCCAGCCGCCCCGTGGCGTGCTCGGCGAGCCAGGGACCCACCTCGTCGGCACCGAGCGGACGCCCGTCGACCTCGAGGCCACCGGTCACCTCGGACTCCGCGGTGTCGAAGGTGGTGAAGAGTCGCTCGCGCAGGACCCGGAACTCGAGGCTGTCGAAGAGCGTGTGGACCTTTTCGCGGTCCCACTCACGTCGCGCGACGTCGTCGAGCCCCACGGGGACGGGCGCGTCGACGACGAGCGCGTTGAGTCGCCGGTTGCGCAGCACCTGGTCGAGGTGGTCACGCAGGGACTGACCGGCCTTGCCGCCGATCTGGTCGACGGCGGCGACGATGCCCTGCAGGTCACCGTGCGCGGTGATCCACTTGGCCGCGGTCTTGGGCCCGACGCCGGGGACGCCGGGGAGGTTGTCGCTCTGCTCGCCCACGAGCGCGGCGAGGTCGCTGTAGCGCTCGGGACCCACGCCGTACTTGTCCATGACGGCATCGGGCGTCATGCGCGCGAGGTCGGAGACCCCCTTCTTGGGGTAGAGGACGGTCGTGCGCTCCCCCACGAGCTGCAGGGTGTCCCGGTCGCCGGAGCAGATGAGCACCTCCATGCCGGCCTCCCGCCCCTGGGTGGCGAGGGTGGCGATGATGTCGTCGGCCTCGTAGCCCTCGAGCTGGACGTGGGTGATGTTCAGCGCGTCGAGGACCTCCTGGAGCAGCGGGATCTGCCCGGCGAAGGCATCGGGGGTGGCACTGCGCCCCGCCTTGTACTCCGCGTACTCCTCGCTGCGGAAGGTCGCGCGCGACACGTCGAAGGCCACCGCGACGTGGGTCGGGTCCTCGTCGCGCAGGACGTTGATGAGCATCGCGACGAAGCCGTAGACGCCATTGGTGTGCTGCCCCGTGCTCGTCGAGAAGTTCTCCGCAGGGAGCGCGAAGAAGGCCCGGTAGGCCAGGGAGTGTCCGTCCAGCAGCAGTAGTCGACTCACGCGCGACAGCCTAGGCGTTCGTGCCGACAGCACCTCGTCGTGGCAGGCTGGCCCTGACCGAACCACACCCGCAGGAGACCTCATGACCGACCCGACCACCGCGTCGCTGGACCAGCTCAACGCCTTCCGGGGCGCGCTCGCGGAGCGCATGGGCATCGAGCTGCTCGAGGCGAGCACCGACCGGGTCGTGGCGCGCATGCCCGTCGAGGGCAACACCCAGCCGTACGGACTGCTCCACGGAGGCGCGAGCGTCGTCCTCGCCGAGACCCTCGGGTCGATCGGCTCGGCCATGCACGCGCAGTCGATCGGCAAGATCGCCGTCGGCCTCGACATCAACGCGACGCACCACCGCGGAGCGCGGTCGGGTTGGGTCACCGGCACCGCGGTGCCCGTCACCCTCGGCGGCAGCGTCGCCTGCTACGAGGTGACGATCGCCGACGACGAAGGCCGTCGCACCTGCACCTCCCGCATCACCTGCATCCTGCGCGAGCAGCCTCCCGGCGCCTGAGTGGGACGCACCGCACGACGCCCTGACCTGCCCTCGCTGCTCCGACGAGCAGACCCCCGCGACTGGACGACGACCGACCGCTTGGTCGCCCTCGCGGTCCTCGCGGTCCTCATCGCCCCCGTGGTGGCGCTCGTCCAGGCCCTAGCCCACGGCTGGCAGCCGAACGGCGACGACGCGACGATCGCGCTGCGGACCGCCGGCATCCTCGACGGGCACCTGCCGGTCACCGGGATGCGCAGCACCTCGGGTGACGGCGTGGACCAGGACCTCTCGACCCACCACCTGGGGCCGCTGCAGTTCTACCTGCTCGTCATCCCGTTGGCGCTCGCCGGCGGCTCCGCGGCGGGTATCGCCGTCGGCGGGACCCTCATCGCCTCCGTCGCATCCGTCCTGAGCGTCGTGTGGTCCCGCCGTCTCGGAGGTGCCCTGGCGGTCGTGGTCTTCACGGGCGGGGCGCTGCTCACGCAGTGGGCGATCGGGACCGACGCGCTGTTCCGCCCGTTCAACCCCTTCGCCCCGCTGCTGCCGACCTACCTGTCGCTCGTCCTGCTCTGGGCGCTGGCCCGGGACGACCGCCGGGCACTGCCCCCCTTCGTCGTGGCGGTCTCGCTCATCGCCCAGTCCAACCTGGCCTTCCTCCCGCTCGCGGCCGCGCTGGCCGTCATGGCCACCGTCCTGCTGCTGTGGCCACGGCTCACCCGGACCCGGCGGGTGCGTGCCCGCCACGACACCCGAGCGGAGCGGTGGGCGCTCGGGGTCGGTGGGCTCGTCTGGCTGCCGAGCATCGCGGAGCTCTTCGTCCACCAGCCCAACAACCTGACCCAGCTCGTCAGGTGGGCGACGTCCGGGACCGGCGACCCGATCGGCTTTGCGAAGGGGGCGACCTACCTCAACCTCATCGCCCCCGGCCCGGGTGGGTTCCGCCGCTCCACGGAGGATCTCCTCGTCGCCGGCACCGGCCCGGCCACCGTCCTCGGCGTCCTCATCCTGCTCCTGCTCGCGGCGATCGCGACGGGCTACCGGGTGCCGCGGGGACGCGCCAGCAGCGCCTGGCCCGCGCGGGTGGCCCTCGTCGCCAACCTGGGGATGCTGCTCACCGCATCCCGACTGCCGGAGTGGCCACTGGCGCCGTACTGGGTCATCACCTGGCTGCCGGTCGCGGCCTTCACCTGGGCCGCCCTGATCTGGCGCGGGCTGGCCTACCTCGAGAACGCCAGCCCGCACCTGCCCGCCGGGGTCGCCCTGCCCCTCGGTGGCGGGCTGCTCGCCGGTGGCGCGGCCGCGGCGACCCTGGCCCTGCCTCCCGCATGGAGCGAGATCGACTCGATGACGCAGGTCGCCCGCACGACCGGTGACGACCTCGGCCCCGGCGACGGGCGCCACGTCCAGGTCAACGGTCTCGGGTTCACCCCGACCCTGGGCGCGGCGCCGGCGATCGCGTGGCAGGCCCACCGGCAGGGATGGCAGCCCCACGTGCTCACGACCTGGCCCTTCCCGGAGGACGCCGAGCACCTGTGGATCGAGACGGCTCCCGAGGGCTCGGACCGGCTCTACGTCACCGACAGCACGCAGCCGGAGCTCATCAAGGACATCTCCGCGTCGGCCCAGCACGTCGGCACGATCCCCATGCAGCACCGCGAGGGCGAGCTCGGCGTCTATCGTGACCTCGCCGACTGACGAAGGGAGCGATGAGTGGACTTCATCGGGGCGGGGACCGTGCTCAACGTGCTCACGGTGGTCGCGGGCGCGCTCCTCGGCATGGCCATCGGTGGCCGCCTGCCGCAGCACACGCGTGATGTGGTCACCGACTGCCTCGGGCTGGTCACGCTGCTCATGGCCGCACTGTCGGTCATCGACGTCACCTCGCCGGCCCTCACCGGCGCGGTCGGTTCCGGCGCGCCCGTGCTCATCGTCCTGGGGTCACTGCTCGTCGGCAGCATCGTCGGCTCGCTCCTGGGCATCGAGCGCTGGCTGGGCACCCTCGCCGGTCGCGTCCAGGCCGTCGTCGGCCGCCGCGACGACTCCGCGGGCCGCGAGCGGTTCATCGAGGGATGGCTCACCGCCAGCCTGCTCTTCTGCGTCGGCCCGCTGACGATCCTCGGGTCCCTCGACGACGGGCTCGGACGCGGCATCGACAAGCTGGCGCTCAAGTCCGTTCTCGACGGCTTCGCCGCCCTGGCCTTCGCCTCGACCTTCGGCGTCGGGGTGCTGCTCTCCGCGGTGACCGTGGCGGTCGTGCAGGGGACGCTGACCCTCGTGGGCGTGGGGCTGGGCGCCGTGCTGCCCGAGGCGCACATCGCCGCCCTGACCGCCACAGGCGGGCTGATCCTCGTGGGGATCGCGTTGCGGTTGCTGCAGATCCGTCAGATCCCCGTCGGGGACATGCTGCCCGCCCTGGTCGTCGCTCCCCTGCTCACCCAGCTGGTCGTCGCGCTGGGTTGACGACCGGCTGCGCCGGCCTCAGGCCTTGTCCATCCCGGCGACGACGGCGTCGGCGACCTCGCGCATGCCCAGACGACGGTCCATCGCCGTCTTCTGGATCCAGCGGAAGGCCTCGGCCTCGGTGATCTTCAGCTTCTTCATCAGCACGCCCTTGGCCTTTTCGACGGCCTTGCGCGTCTCGAGCCGCTCGCCGAGGTCGGCCACCTCGGACTCGAGTGCCTTGAGCTCGGCCCAGCGCGAGGTCGCGACCTCGATGGCGGGCGTGACGTCGGAGACGGTGAAGGGCTTGACGATGTAGGCCATGACACCGGCATCGCGGGCCCGCTCGACGAGCTCCTTCTGGGAGAAGGCCGTGAGCATGATGACCGGGCAGATCCGCTTCTCGCCGATGGTCTCCGCCGCCGTCAGTCCGTCCATCACGGGCATCTTGACGTCCATGATGATCAGGTCGGGACGCAGCGAGTCGGCGAGCGAGACGGCCTCTTCACCGTTGCTGGCCTGTCCGACCACCTCGTAACCGGCGTCGGTGAGCATCTCCGCCAGGTCGAGGCGGATGAGCGCCTCGTCCTCGGCGAGCAGCACCCGCAGGCCCTGCTGGCTCTCGGTCTCCGCCGTCATGGTCCATCCTCCGTCGTTGGTGTGTGGGGTGCCGAGGGCGGGACTTGAACCCGCACGCCCTTGCGGGCAAAGCATTTTGAGTGCTCCGTGTCTGCCATTCCACCACCCCGGCCGGAGTGCGCCGCAAGCATACCGACCGAAGGGGGGTGCCCCCGACTCAGCCCATCCCTCCGGGCAGCGCCCCGGTCGAACCGTCGGGCACCTCGCCCGCGCCCTCGCCGTAGGCGACGGTCGTCTTGTTGCGTGCGTCACCGATGCGGTGCACCCGCAGGGCATTGGTCGACCCGGGCACGCCCGGGGGTGAGCCGGCCACGATGACCACCCGGTCCCCCTCCTCGACCCAGCCGAGCTCGAGCAGTTGCTCGTCGACCATCAGGGCGTACTGGTCGGTGTGGGTCACCGGGGGTGTGAGGAAGGTCTGCATCCCCCACACGAGCGAGAGCTGCGAGCGGGTGTCCTGCACGGGAGAGAAGGCGAGCATCGGCAGACCGGAGCGCACCTGGGCCAGTCGCCGTGCCGATCCGCCGAGCTGGGTGAACGCGATGAGGTACTTGACCCCGAGGGCCTCCCCCGTCTCCGCCGCGGCTGCCGCGATGACCCCGCCCTGGGTCGTCGGCGGCCCCATGAGGTCGCGCATGCGACTCAGGCCCTGCTCCTCGGTCGCCTCGATGATCTTCGACATCGTCTTGACGACCTCGATGGGGAACTTCCCGACGGCGGTCTCGCCGGAGAGCATGAGCGCGTCGGCGCCGTCGAGGACGGCGTTGGCGGCGTCGCTGGCCTCGGCGCGGGTGGGTCGGGAGTTGTCGATCATCGACTCGAGCACCTGCGTGGCGACGATCACCGGCTTGGCCTTCTGCCGGCACAGCTCGACGGCCCGCTTCTGCACGAGCGGCACCTGCTCCAGGGGCAGCTCGACGCCGAGGTCGCCCCGCGCGACCATGATCCCGTCGAAGGCGTCGATGATCTCCTCGAGGGCGTCGACGGCCTGGGGCTTCTCGATCTTGGCGATGACCGGCAGGCGTACCCCGGCCTCGTCCATGATCTCGTGGACGCGCGCGATGTCCCGCGCGGACCGCACGAAGCTCAGGGCGATGTAGTCCGCCCGCAGCCCGAGGGCCCACCGCAGGTCCTGCTCGTCCTTGTCCGACAGGGCGGGCGCGCTCACGGCGGCGCCGGGCAGGTTGATCCCCTTGTTGTCCGAGAGCGGACCGCCGTAGACGACCACACAGCGCACGTCGGTCTCGTCGACGTCGTGGACGGCGAGGGTGATCTTGCCGTCGTCGACGAGGATCGTGTCGCCCGCCTGCACGTCACCGGCGAGCCCCGGGTAGGTCGTCCCGACGACCTGCTGGTCGCCCGGGACGTCACGGGTGGTGATCGTGAAGTGCTCACCGGCCGTGAGGACGATCGGGCCGTCCGCGAAACGTCCGGTCCGGATCTTGGGGCCCTGCAGGTCGACGAGCACGCCGACCGCGTGGCCGGTCGCGTCGCTCGCCTCCCGGACGCTGCGGTAGTTGGCCTCGTGGACGGCGTACTCGCCGTGGGAGAGGTTGAGCCTGGCCACGTCCATGCCGGCCTGGACGAGCTCACGTATGCGCTCGGGGGTGGAGGTTGACGGGCCGAGGGTCGAGACGATCTTGGCGCGACGCATGGCTCCACCCTATGACGCCGACGAAGGGGGATCGCCACCGTGTGGCGATCCCCCCTTCGTCGTGGGTGGTCCGTCAGACCACGAGCGGACGATCGGTCGGGTTGATCGGCCGGGGCAGCTGCGAGCTGCCCATGAGGTGCGCGTCGACCCCATGGGCGGCCGCGCGACCCTCCGCGATGGCCCAGACGATGAGCGACTGCCCGCGACCGGCGTCGCCGGCGACGAAGACGCCCGGCACGGAGGTCTGGTAGTCGCGGCCGCGCACGATGTTGGAGCGCTCGTCGGTCTCGAGGCCGAGCTGGGCGACAACGCCGTCCGGCTCCGGGCCGAGGAAGCCCATGGCGAGCAGCACGAGCTGCGCCGGCAGGACCCGCTCGGTGCCCTCGACCGGCTCGAAGCCGGCGTCGGTCCGCTCGACCTCGGTGAGGCGCAGCCCGCTCACCTTGCCGTCCTCGTCACCGAGGATCTCGGTGGTGGAGACCGCGTAGACCCGGTCGCCACCCTCCTCGTGCGCGGAGGCGACGCGGAAGAGCATCGGGTAGGTCGGCCAGGGCTGGTTGCCCGGTCGCTCGTTGCCGGGCTGCGGCATGATCTCGAGGCTGGTCACCGACTTCGCGCCCTGCCGGATCGAGGTACCGATGCAGTCGGCGCCGGTGTCACCACCACCGATGATGATGACGTCCTTGCCCTCCGCGGTGACCTGGTCCTCGACCTCCTCGCCGAGCGCGACCCGGTTGGCCGGCGGGAGGAAGTCCATCGCCTGGACGATGCCGTCGAGCTCGCGGCCCGGCACCGGCAGGTCCCGGGGCACGGTGGCGCCGACGGCGAGGACGACCGCGTCGTACCGGTCGCGCAGCTGCTGGCCGGTGATCTCGGTGCCGATGTCGACGCCGGAGCGGAAGCGGGTGCCCTCGGCCTTCATCTGCTGGATGCGGCGGTCGACGATCCGCTTCTCCATCTTGAACTCGGGGATGCCGTACCGCAGCAGCCCACCGGGCTTGTCCGCGCGCTCGTAGACGGCCACGGTGTGACCGGCACGGGTCAGCTGCTGGGCGGCGGCGAGGCCGGCCGGGCCGGAGCCGACGACCGCGACGGTCTTGCCGGTCAGGCGGTCCGGGATCTGCGGCGGGACGTCGCCGCGGCCGAAGGCCTCCTCGATCGTCGTCACCTCGACCTGCTTGATCGTCACGGCCGGCTGGTTGATGCCGAGCACGCACGCGGTCTCGCAGGGGGCCGGGCAGAGCCGACCGGTGAACTCCGGGAAGTTGTTCGTCGCGTGCAGCCGCTCGATGGCGTCGTGCCAGTGACCGCGCCAGGCGAGGTCGTTCCACTCGGGGATGAGGTTGCCGAGGGGGCAGCCGGAGTGGCAGAACGGGATGCCGCAGTCCATGCACCGGCCGGCCTGACGCTGCAGCTGGCCTGCCTGCTGCTCCTCGTACACCTCCTTCCAGTCACGGATGCGCACGTCGACGGGTCGACGGGCGGGCAGCTCGCGCTCGCGGGTGGTCAGGAATCCATGCGGGTCAGCCACGGGAGGCCTCCATGATCCGGTCCCAGACCTGCGCGCCGTCGAGGTCGAGACCCTCGGCCTCGGCGTCGGCACGCACGTCGAGGACGCGCTGGTAGTCGCGGGGCAGGACGAGCGAGATGCGGTCGTACGCCGCGTCCCCCTCGTCGAGCAGGCGCCGGGCCACCGCGGAGCCGGTGTGCTCGAGGTGCTGGGTCAGCAGCTCGCGCACGACCTCGCGGTCGCCGGTGCGAAGGGGGGTGACGTCGACGAGCTCGCGGTTGACGAGCGACTCGTCGAGGTCGAGGACGAAGGCGTTGCCACCGGACATGCCGGCGGCGAAGTTGCGCCCGGTGGGTCCGAGGACGAGGACGGTGCCACCGGTCATGTACTCGCACCCGTGGTCACCCACCCCCTCGACGACCGCGGAGGCGCCGGAGTTGCGCACGCAGAAGCGCTCACCGACGACACCGCGCAGGAAGAGCTGGCCCGAGGTCGCGCCGTAGCCGATGACGTTGCCGGCGATGACGTTGTCCTCGGCGACGAAGGGAGCGTCCTCCGGCGGGCGGACGACGACCCGTCCTCCGGACAGGCCCTTGCCGACGTAGTCGTTGGCGTCACCGACCATCGTCAGGGTGATCCCGCGGGGCAGGAAGGCCCCGAGGCTCTGCCCCGCCGAACCGGTGAGCGTCAGCTCGATCGTGCCGTCCGGCAGCCCCTCGGGGTGACGCTTGGTCACCTCGTGGCCGAGCATCGTGCCCAGGGTCCGGTTGACGTTGCGCACCGGGAACTCGCCCGTGACGTGGCTGCCGTCCTCGAGCGCCGGAGCCGCCAACTCGATGAGCTGGTGGTCGAGCGCCGCCTCGAGCCCGTGCTCCTGCGCCTTGGCGTGCCGGACACCGGACCCGTCGAAGGAGCTGACCCGGGCGAAGATCGGCCCGAGGTCGAGGCCGGAGGCCTTCCAGTGGTCGATCGCCTTGCGGGTGTCGAGCAGGTCGACCCGCCCGACCGCCTCGTCGAGGGTGCGGAAGCCGAGCTCGGCGAGCAGCTCACGCACCTCCTCGGCGATGTACTCGAAGAAGGTCTCGACGAACTCCGGCTGGCCCGAGTAGCGCGAGCGCAGCTCGGGGTTCTGCGTCGCGATGCCGACCGGGCAGGTGTCCAGGTGGCACACGCGCATGAGGATGCAGCCGCTCACGACGAGCGGGGCCGTGGCGAAGCCGAACTCCTCGGCACCGAGCAGCGCACCGATGATCACGTCGCGACCGGTCTTGATCTGGCCGTCGACCTGCACGACGATCCGGTCGCGCAGCCCGTTGAGCACGAGGGTCTGCTGGGTCGAGGCCAGACCGAGCTCCCAGGGACCGCCCGCGTGCTTGAGCGAGGTGAGCGGCGAGGCGCCCGTGCCGCCGTCGTGCCCGGAGATGAGCACCACGTCGGCGTGCGCCTTGCTCACGCCCGCCGCGACCGTGCCGACTCCGACCTCGCTGACGAGCTTGACGTGCACGCGCGCCTGCGGGTTGGCGTTCTTCAGGTCGTGGATCAGCTGCGCCAGGTCCTCGATCGAGTAGATGTCGTGGTGCGGCGGCGGGCTGATGAGGCCGACGCCCGGCGTCGAGTGCCGGGTGCGGGCCACCCAGGGGTAGACCTTCGGGCCGGGCAGCTGCCCCCCTTCGCCGGGCTTGGCGCCCTGGGCCATCTTGATCTGGATGTCGTCGCTGTTCGTCAGGTAGGTCGACGTGACGCCGAAGCGTCCCGAGGCCACCTGCTTGATCGAGCTGCGACGCACGGGGTCCATGAGGCGGTCGAGGTCCTCGCCGCCCTCACCCGTGTTGGAGCGGGCGCCGAGTCGGTTCATCGCGACGGCGAGCGTCTCGTGCGCCTCCTGGCTGATCGAGCCGTAGCTCATCGCGCCGGTGGAGAACCGCTTGACGATCTCGCTGACCGGCTCGACCTCCTCCAGCGGGACCGAGGGCCGCTCCTCGCCGTCGGCGAGGGCGAAGAGCCCACGCAGCGTCATCAGCCGCTCGGACTGCTCGTTGACCCGGGCGGTGTACTGCTTGAAGATGTCGTAGCGCCGAGCCCGCGTGGAGTGCTGGAGACGGAAGACCGTCTCCGGGTCGAAGAGGTGCGGCTCCCCCTCCCTTCGCCACTTGTACTCGCCACCGACCTCGAGGTTGCGGTGCGGCGGACGCATCCCGGCAGGCGGGTACGCCGTGGCGTGCCGTGCGGCCGTCTCGGCAGCGATGACGTCCAGCCCGACGCCGCCGAGCTGGCTGACGGTGCCCGTGAAGTACTCGTCCACGAGCTCCTGGCTCAGGCCGAGGGCCTCGAAGACCTGGGCCCCGCGGTACGAGGCGACCGTGGAGATGCCCATCTTGGACATCACCTTGAGCACGCCCTTGCCGAGGGCCTTGATGAGGTTGCGGACCGCGGTCTCCTCGTCGACCTCGGTGATGACCTCACGGCGGACCATGTCCTCGACCGACTCCATGGCGAGGTACGGGTTGACCGCCGCGGCGCCGTAGCCGATGAGCAGGGCCACGTGGTGGACCTCGCGGACGTCGCCGGCCTCGACGATGAGCCCGACCTGGGTCCGGGTCTTCTCCCGGATGAGGTGGTGGTGCACCGCGGAGGTGAGCAGCAGCGACGGGATCGGCGCCAGGTCGCGGCCCGAGTCACGGTCGGACAGCACGATGAACCGGGCTCCGGCCGCGATCGCCTCGGACACCTCGGAGCAGATGAGGCTCAGCCGCGCACGGAGGGCCTCCTCGCCACCGGTGACGTCGTAGAGACCACGCACGACGTGACTCACGCGCCCCGCGCTGGCGCGGTCGGCGTCGATGTGCACGATCTTGGCCAGCTCGTCGTTGTCGATGACGGGGAAGGGCAGGACGACCTGGCGAGCGTGCTCGGGGTCGGCGGCCAGGACATTGCCCTCGGGGCCGATGGCCGTCCCGAGCGCGGTGACGAGCTCCTCGCGGATGGCGTCCAGGGGCGGGTTGGTCACCTGGGCGAACATCTGGGTGAAGTAGTCGAAGACCAGGCGCGGCTTCTCCGACAGGACCGCCACCGGGGTGTCGGTGCCCATCGAGCCGAGGGCCTCCATCGCCTTGGTCGCCATCGGCGTCAGCAAGATCTTCAGCTCCTCCTGCGTGTAGCCGAAGGTCTGCTGGCGCCGGGCCACGGAGGCGGGCGTGTGCATGATGTGCTCGCGCGGGGGCAGGTCGCCGAGCATGATCCGGCCCTCGTCGAGCCACTCACCGTAGGGGTGCTCGGCGGCGAGGCTGCCCTTGATCTCCTCGTCCTCGACGATCCGACCCGCCGCCGTGTCCACGAGGAACATCCGACCGGGGGTCAGGCGGCCCTTCTGCACCACGTGCTCCGGCTCGAGGTCGAGGACCCCGGACTCGGAGGCGAGGACCACGAGGCCATCGTCGGTGACCCAGTAGCGACCGGGACGCAGGCCGTTGCGGTCGAGGACCGCGCCGACGAGGCTGCCGTCGGTGAAGGTGACGCAGGCGGGCCCGTCCCAGGGCTCCATGAACATGGAGTGGAACTCGTAGAAGTCCTTGAGCTCCTGGGGCATCGTCGCGTGGTTCTCCCACGCCTCGGGGATCATCATCAGCACCGAGTGCGGGAGGGAGCGACCGCCCAGGTGCAGCAGCTCGAGCACCTCGTCGAAGGACGCGGAGTCCGACGCCTCGGGCGTGCAGATCGGCATGACGCGCTGGAGGTCGCCGGGGATGATGTCGCTGGAGAGCAGGGACTCGCGCGCCCGCATCCAGTTGCGGTTGCCCTTGACCGTGTTGATCTCGCCGTTGTGGGCGATGAAGCGGAAGGGGTGGCTGAGCGGCCAGCTCGGGAAGGTGTTGGTGGAGAAGCGCGAGTGGACCAGGGCCAGCTCGCTCTCGAAGCGCTCGTCGGACAGGTCCGGGTAGAACGGCTCCAGCTGCGCGGTCGTCAGCATGCCCTTGTACGCGATGGTGCGGGCCGACAGCGAGGCGAAGTACACCCCGGTCTCGCGCTCGGCGCGCTTGCGGGTGACGAAGGCGAGCCGCTCCAGGGTCATGCCCGAGACCTCGCCACCGGGGGCGGCGACGAAGAGCTGCCAGAAGTCCGGCATGCAGTCGCGGGCCATCTGGCCGACGATCTGCCGCTCCACGGGGACCTGCCGCCAGCCGAGGACCTGCAGGCCCTCCTCCTTGGCAATCTCCTCGATGCGCTGGGTCATCGCCTCGCGCTCGGCGGCGTCGGTCGGCACGTAGGCGGTGCCGACGGCGTAGTGCCCCGCCTCGGGCAGGGTGAAGTCGACGACCTCGCGGAAGAAACGGTCGGGCACCTGCGAGAGGATGCCGGCCCCGTCGCCGACGAGCGGGTCGGCGCCCGTGGCGCCGCGGTGCTCGAGGTTGGTCAGGGCGAGAAGGGCGTGGTCGACGATGTCGTGACCGGCGTGACCGCGCATCGTGGCCACCATCGCGACGCCGCAGGCGTCCTTTTCGGTGTCACGGCGGTACAGACCGGTGTCAGGAGGAAGGGCCGACCAGCGCTCGTAGGGGGAGAAGGACACATGGGTCACGTCGGGTCACCGTCCTCGGTGGGTGGATTCGGAAAAGTACCCGACACCATCAGATGGCACCGGGTACTTCGTCAGGGGGGTGCGGACGTCGACGGCCGCGGTGCGCTGAAGTATAACAGCGCCCTGTCTTACCTAGTGAGAGTTGAGTTCTCACCATCTGAGACGTACGTCTCCTTCGACCGGGCCGCTCGGCGACCCAGGGAGATGTAGAGAACCACACCGAGGACGAAGACGACGACGCTTGTCCAGATGTTGACGCGCAGTCCGAGGATGGTGTTGGCCGCGTCGGTGCGGATCGACTCGATGACGATGCGCCCCACGGGGTAGCCCGCGATGTACAGCGCCATGACCTGGCCCGGGGCGAACCGCACGCGTCGGTCGAGGACGAGCAGCAGCACCGCGAGCGCGAGGAGGAAGAGGGACTCGTAGAGGAAGGTCGGGTGGAAGGTGCCGAGCACGATCGGGTCACCGGCCGCGTCGACCGCGGCCCGACCGGCACCGCTGTCCCACTCGTGGATCTCCAGGCCCCACGGCAGGTCGGTGGCCGGTCCGTAGATCTCGTTGTTGAACCAGTTGCCCCAGCGCCCGATGGCCTGGGCGACGAGGATGCCCGGGACGACCGCGTCGGCGAAGGTGAGAAAGGACACCTCGTAGCGCCGGCAGGCGATCCACGCGCCGAGCGCGCCGAGGGCCACCGCACCCCAGATCCCGAGACCGCCCTGCCAGATCTTCAGGGCGTCGATGGGCGACCCGCCCTCGCCGAAGTACGGCTGGGGGGTGGTGATGACGTGGTAGAGCCGGCCGCCGACGATGCCGAAGGGCACGGCCCACATGGCCACGTCGAGCACGACCCCCTCGTCTCCCCCGCGGTCACGCAGGCGCCGGTCGCCCATCCAGACGGCGACGAAGATCCCCGCGAGGATGCACAGGGCGTAGGCGTGGATCGTCAGGGGTCCGATCTCGAGGACCCCGACGGTGGGCGAAGGGAGGACGGTCGGCATCACTGGGTCGACACCAGGTCCTGGGGGACCTCGCCCGTGGTGAGGATCTCCTCGAGCCGAGCGGTGTCGGCCTCTCGCGTCTGGGGGTTCAACAGCCCGCCCCAGTTCAGCTGGGTGTCGTCGACCACGACGGTCGGGGTGCCCTTGATCCCGTCCTTGGTGCTCGCGTCGTCGACGCTCTTGACGTAGTCGACATAGGTCCCGTCGTCGGTGCACTGCTGCCAGGCGTCGAGCGCGTCACCGGACAGGCCGGCGTCCTTGGCCGCCTGCGTGTAGGCCTCCTCGGCGAACCCGTCCCGCGTCTCGGTCGCGGGCTGGAGGGCGAAGAGGGCCGAGTGGTACTCGGACCACACGCCCTGGTCGGCCGCGCAGACCGCGCTGGAACCGGCCACGGCCGAGGACTCGCCTCCGGTCATGCTGTCGATGACCGTCTTCAGGTGCACCCGCAGGCGGATCTTGCCGTCCTTGGCCAGCTGCTCGACCGTGTCGCCCATCGTCTGCTCGAAGGTCGTGCAGACGGGGCACCGGAAGTCCTCGTAGACGTCGACGACGGGGGCGTCGGCCGCGGGCTCCGCATCGGCGAAGGGTTCGAGGGGGGCGCCCTTGGTCACGCCGTCGGGCAGCTGGCTGGCACCACCCGCGCTGCCGGTGTCGCGGGAGGCCCAGATGACGCCACCGATGATCAGGGCCATGGCCAGCACGACGACGATGCCGGCGACGACGATGGTGTTGGCGCCGCCTTTCGCGCCCTTGGCGGCGGCCTGGGCCTTGGCCTTGCGGTCGTTGGTGCTCATGGACGCTCCTTGTCGGCTCCGAAGAGGGCGCGGTCGAGGCTGAGGGTGGACGAAGGGCGCGCGACGAGCCAGGCGCCGCACAGCGCCAGCCCGAGGTCGCGCAGGATCTCGCTGCCGTACCGGGTCTGGTCGGCGTCGACCTGGCCGCCGCCACCGAAGCAGCCGCAGTCGATCGTCAGCCCGCGGGCCCAGGCCTGGGCGATGCCGATGACGAAGGCGAGCATGAGCACGGTGCCCAGCAGGGCCGAGGTCCGGGTGAAGAGTCCGAGGACCAGGAGCACGCCGACGACGATCTCGATCCACGGCAGGGCGTAGCCGACCCAGCGTGCGACCTCGAAGGGCATGACCTCGTAGGCCTGGACCGCCCGGGCTGCCCCGAGGGGATTGCCGATCTTGAGCGCTCCTGCGACGACGAGCACGACACCCAGGACGAGCCGGGCGAGCAGGCCGACGTGGTCCCGCACGCGCGGGCTCACGCCCTCCCCCGCACGCCCTCCGCGAGCGCAGCGGTGAGCTCACGCAGCGCGGTGAGACCCTCGTCGCGGCCCCGGTCGAGGAGCGTGGCCACGAGGGCCGAGCCCACGATGACGCCGTCGGCGAAGGTCGCGACCTCGGCGGCCTGGGCGCCATCGCTCACACCGAGCCCCACGCACAGGGGCAGGTCGGTGGCCTCGCGGACCCGGGAGACCAGCTCCGGCGCGCTGCTGCCCACGCTGCCGCGCGTGCCGGTCACGCCCATCGTCGAGGCGGTGTAGACGAACCCGGTGCAGGCCTGCGTGACGACGGAGATGCGCTCCGGGGTCGAGCTGGGGGCCACGAGGAAGATCCGATCGAGACCGTGCCGCTCGCTCGCCTCGCGCCACTCCCCCGCCTCCTCCGGGATGAGGTCGGGCGTGATCATCCCGGCGCCTCCCGCCGCGGCGAGGTCGGCGGCGTACCGGTCGACACCGCGACGCAGCACGAGGTTCCAGTAGGACATGACGACGGGCACCGCGCCCGCGTCGCTGACCGCTGCGGTGGCGCGGAAGACGTCGTCGACGTGCACCCCCTTCGCCAGGGCCTCGGTGGCGGCGCGCTGGATGACGGGACCGTCCATCACCGGGTCGCTGTAGGGCATGCCGACCTCGACGATGTCGGCGCCCGCCTCGGCGAGCGCGGTCATGGCCGCGAGCGACCCCTCGACGTCGGGGAACCCGACGGGCAGGTAGCCGATGAGCGCGGCGCGCCCCTCGGCGCGGCAGCGGGCGAAGACCTCGTCCAACCGGCTCATGCCTGACCGTCCTCGTCGTCGACCAGACCGAACCACGCGGCGGCCGTGTGCATGTCCTTGTCGCCGCGCCCGGAGAGGTTGACCAGGACGAGCCCGTCGGGCCCGACCTCGCGGCCCACGTCCAGCGCGGCGGCCAGGGCGTGCGAGGACTCCAGCGCGGGGATGATCCCCTCGGTGCGGCAGAGCAGCTGGAAGGCGTGCATGACCTGCTCGTCGGTGGCGTAGCGGTACTCCGCCCGCCCGGTGTCGCGCAGGTACGAGTGCTCGGGACCGACGCTCGGGTAGTCCAGACCCGCAGAGATCGAGTGCGTCTCGAGGGTCTGGCCCTGGTCGTCTTGCATGAGGTAGCTCATCGCGCCGTGGAGCACGCCCGGCTCGGCCGTGGCAAAGCGCGCGGCGTGACGACCGGTCTCGACCCCTTCGCCGCCGGCCTCGACGCCGATCAGCCGGACGCCGGTGTCGGGGACGAAGCGGTGGAAGATGCCCATGGCATTGGACCCACCACCGACGCAGGCGATGACGGCATCGGGCAGGCGTCCGGTCAGCTCGAGGACCTGGGCGCGGGCCTCCTCGCCGATGATCTTGTGGAAGTCACGGACCATCTCCGGGAAGGGGTGCGGCCCGGTCACCGTGCCGAGCACGTAGTGCGTGTGCTCGACATTGGTCACCCAGTCGCGCATGGCCTCGTTGATGGCGTCCTTGAGGGTCGCGCTGCCGTGCTCGACCGCGACGACCTCGGCACCGAGGATCTTCATCCGGGCGACGTTGAGGGCCTGGCGCTCGGTGTCGACCCGCCCCATGTAGACGGTGCACTCCAGCCCCATGAGCGCGGCCGCGGTGGCCGTGGCCACGCCGTGCTGGCCGGCACCCGTCTCGGCGATGACCCGGCTCTTGCCCATCCGCTTGGTGAGCAGGGCCTGCGCGAGCACGTTGTTGATCTTGTGGCTGCCCGTGTGGTTGAGGTCCTCGCGCTTGAGGATGATCCGGGCGCCGCCGGCGTGCTCGGCGAACCGGGGCACCTCGGTGATGATGCTCGGGCGGCCCGTGTACGTGCGGTGCAGCGCGGCGAGCTCGTCGATGAACTCCGGGTCGACGAGCGCCTTCTGCCGGGCCTCGTCGAGCTCCTCGAGCGCCGGCACGAGCGCCTCGGGCACGTACCGCCCACCGAAGGCGCCGAACCGGCCCGGGGTGGGCGGTGTGGCGTCGTCGTCACGGTCGGTCGTGAGGTCCTCGTCGCTCATGCCCGGCTCGCCGCCTCGATCATCGAGCGGACGCCGGCCGCGGGGTCCCCGCCGACGACGAGTGCCTCACCGACGAGGATCGCGTCGGCTCCGGCCCGGGTGAAGAGGGCCGCCTCGTCGGGGCCGCGCACGCCGGACTCGGCGACCCGCACGCACTCCGGCGGGATGAGCGGAGCGAGCCGGGCAAAAGTGTCGATGTCGACGTCGAGCGTGCGCAGGTTGCGGTTGTTGACGCCGATGACCGTCGCGCCCAGGTCGACCGCGCGAGTGGTCTCGGCCTCGTCGTGGACCTCGACGAGGCAGGTGAGGCCGAGCGAGCCGGCGAGGGCCATGAGGTCGGCCAGCCGGCGGTCGTCGAGGGCGGCGACGATGAGCAGGATGATGTCGGCGCCGTGAGCGCGCGCCTCCCACACCTGGTACTCGCTCACCATGAAGTCCTTGCGCAGCACCGGGAGGTCGACTGCTGCACGCACGGCGTCGAGGTCGTCGAGGCTGCCGTCGAAGCGGCGCTGCTCGGTGAGCACGGAGATCGCGCTGGCGCCGCCCTCGGCGTAGGCGGCCGCGAGCGCGGCGGGGTCGGGGATCTCGGCGAGCGCGCCCTTGCTGGGGCTCGTGCGCTTGACCTCGGCGATGACCGACAGGCCGGGGCGACGGAGGACGGCCTCCGCGTCGCGGGGCGCGGGCATCCCGTCGCACCGGCGCTGGAGCCGCTCGAGCGAGGTGATGGCCTCGCGTCCGGCGAGGTCCTCACGGACTCCGTCGATGATCTGGTCGAGGACGCTTGGCATGGCCACAGGCTAGTCGACGCTCGGGTCGTCCCCGAGCGTGACCCGGTCCCAGTCGGAGTCGACCCGCTCACCCCGGGACCCGCTCACCGACCCGGCCTCGGGGTCGCCGCCGGGTCGCTCGTACTTGCGGCCGAGGCCTCCCCAGCCACGGCCCCCGATGATGCCGCCGACGAGCGCCACGAGCAGCACGAGGCAGGCCGCGATGGCGACCCACGGCCAGATGGTCGCGGACCCGGTGGCCTCGAGGGTCGCCGTTCCGCCGGAGTGCGTCGCTGCGACGGACCCGAGCACCTGGGGCGCATCGACGATGGCGCGCACGGACAGGGCCGCGACGCCGGCGGCCACGAGGCCGAGCACCGTGAGGCAGATCCACCGGGCGATCCGCCCCGAGGTGGTGGCCGCGATCGCCGCGGCCATCGCCACCAGGGCGAGACCGGCCAACCCCGGAGCGGCCTCCGTGCCCACCGCGGCGGTGCGCACGGGTCCGGCCACGTCGTTGACCGTGCCGGTGATCCACTCCGCGCGGCCGGCGGCGAGCATGATGATGCCCGCGAGGATCGCGAGCAGGACGACGACGACCTTGCGTCCGAGCACCCTCATCGCGCACCACCGACGGGTCGGACGGCCCGCGCGGCCGCGACGGCCGCGAGGGCGCTGCCGGCCTTGTGCACCGTCTCCTCCTGCTCGAGGCTCGGCACGGAGTCGGCGACGATGCCTGCGCCGGCCTGCACGTGGGCGACACCGTCCTTGACGAGTGCGGTGCGGATGGCGATCGCCATGTCCATGTCCCCGTGGAAGTCGAGATAGCCGACGACGCCGCCGTACACGCCGCGCCGGCTGCGCTCGTACTGCTCGATGAGCTGCAGGGCCCGGGGCTTCGGTGCCCCGGAGAGGGTCCCGGCGGGGAAGGTGGCGACGAGCACGTCGAACGCGTCGGCCCCCTTCGCCATCTCGCCGACGACCGTCGACTCGAGGTGGATGACGTGGCTGTAGCGCCGCAGGTTCATGAACTCGACGCAGTCCACGGTGCCGGCGGTGCAGACCCGCTGGAGGTCGTTGCGGCCCAGGTCGACGAGCATGAGGTGCTCGGCGCGCTCCTTGGGGTCGCCGATGAGGTCCTCCTCGAGCTGCAGGTCCTGCTCGGGCGTCTTGCCGCGCGGTCGCGTGCCGGCGATCGGGTGGGTGATGGCTCGGCGGCCGGTCACCTTGACCAGCGCCTCCGGCGAGGAGCCGACGACCTCGTACACCGACCCGTCGGGGTGCGGCAGCCGGACGAAGTACATGTACGGGCTGGGGTTGCTGCGGCGCAGGGCCCGGTAGACCTCGAGGGCATCGACGGGGCAGGGCGTCGAGAAGCGCTGGGAGAGCACGACCTGGAAGACCTCACCGGCGCGGATGTCCTCCTTCGCCTGCTCGACGATCTCCTCGAAGCGCTCCACGGTCACGTCGCTGGTCACGTCGGCTCGCGCGGCTGCCGCCACCTCGGGGTCGACGGTCGCGACCGTGCTCGGCGCGGGCGCGGCGAGGCGTTCGGCCATGGCGTCCAGCCGCGCGACGGCGTCCTGCCAGGCCTCCTCGACCCGCTCGTCGGTGTCGTCGTAGTTGATCGCGTTGGCGACGAGCAGCAGGGACCCGTCGCTGTGGTCGAGGACCGCGACGTCGGTGGCGAGCACCATCCCGATCTCCGGGACACCGAGGACGTCCGGCAGGACGCTCGGGACCTTTTCCCAGCGGCGCACGGCGTCGTAGGTGATCGCGCCGACCATGCCGCCCGTGAGCGGCGGCAGTCCGTCGATGGGCTCGGTCGAGAGCGCCTCGAGGGTCGCCCGCAGCGCCGCCGTGGGGTCGCCGTCGGTCGGGACACCCACCGGCGGCTGCCCGATCCAGTGCGCCTGCCCGTCCTGCTCGGTGAGCGTGGCCCGGCTCTGCGCGCCGATGATCGACCAGCGCGACCAGACGCCGCCGTGCTCGGCGGACTCGAGCAGGAAGGTGCCGGGAGCGTCCCCGGCCAGCTTGCGGTAGACGCCCACCGGGGTCTCGCCGTCGGCGACCAGGCGCCGCACGACGGGCACGACGCGGCGGTCACGGGCGAGCACCTGGAAGGTGTCGAGCTCCGGCCACGTGCGGCCGGGGGTCAGGTCCGGCACCGCCGCCGGCGCCGTCATCGGGTCTCCCCCACGACCGCCCCGAGGTCACCGGCGTCGAAGCACGTGTGGTCCCCGGTGTGGCACGCCGCGCCGACCTGGTCGACCCGCACGAGCAGTGCGTCACCGTCGCAGTCCACGGCGACGGAGCGCACGTGCTGCACGTGGCCGGACGTGTCCCCCTTGCGCCAGTACTCCTGCCGGCTGCGGGACCAGAAGGTCACCCGGCCTGACGTCAGCGTGCGGTGCAGCGCCTCGTCGTCCATCCAGCCGAGCATGAGCACCTCACCGGTGTCGTGCTGCTGGACGATCGCGGCGACCAGGCCCGCCGGGTCGCGGCGCAGCCGGGCGGCGAGGTCGTCGGGCAGGGGCGAGGACGAAGGGGTGGACACCCTTCGCATTCTGGCACCCGGGCGGCCCCGGCCGACGCACCGCCCACGGTGCGACCGCGCTACGCCACATCGCCGACCGGCGTGCCCGGGGTTACGCTGGCGCGTCATACGCACGATTCCGCCCACCGCCCCGGAGGCCCCATGATCCGCCACGCCCGCGCCGAGCGAGCCTCGCTGTGCGACACCTTCCTGCAGGTGGGACCGGATGCACCGACCCTCTGCGGCGACTGGACGACGGCCCAGCTGCTGGCCCACCTCATCGTGCGGGAGGGGCGCCCCGACCGGGCGGCCGGCATCCTCACCCCGAAGCTGGCAGGACGCACCGAGAAGGCGATGGCCGGGCTGCTGGAGGACAACGACTTCGAGACGCTCGTGGAGCGGCTGCGCCGGGGTCCTGCCCGGTGGCACCCGGCATCCGTGCCCTTCGTCGACGAGCAGACCAACCTCGTCGAGATGTTCGTCCACCACGAGGACGTGCTGCGTGCCGGGCTCGGCGCACCGCGCCGATCCCTCGACCCGGCGATGATCTCCGCGCTGGGTGACCGCCTGGCCGTCATGGCCAAGCTCCTCTTCCGCCGCGTGGCCGACGCGGACATCGAGCTCGTCACCGCCAAGCGGCGCACGCGCGTCTCCTCCGGCAAGGGTCCGGTCGTGGAGATCCACGGCCGTCCGGGCGAGATCCTGCTCTTCGGGTTCGGTCGTCAGGCCGTGGCCGAGGTCGAGCTCATCGGTCCTCCCGACGCCGTGGAGACCGTGCGCACCACCGCCTACGGGCTCTGACTCCCCCTTCGCCGGCTGCTCGTCCGGTCACCGGGGACACCTCGGGATGAGGTGCCGGGCGAGTGGCCTCAGTCGGCGCGACCGCGCCGGACGGGCAGCCCGGCACCGTCGAGCGCATCCTTGACCTCGCCGATCGAGACCTCACCGAAGTGGAAGATGCTCGCCGCCAGCACGGCGTCGGCTCCGGCCTCCACGGCCGGGGGCATGTGGGCGGCGGCGCCGGCCCCACCGCTGGCGATGACCGGGATGCTCACCTCGGCGCGCACCGCCCGGATGAGCTCGAGGTCGAAGCCGGCCTTGGTCCCGTCGGCGTCCATCGAGTTGAGCAGGATCTCCCCGGCGCCCAGCTCGGCGGCCCGGGCACACCACTCGATCGCGTCGATGCCCGTGCGGGTGCGACCGCCGTGCGTCGTCACCTCGAAGCCTCCCGTAGGGCTCCCGTCCTCGCCCGTGCGCCGGCGCACGTCCGCGGACAGCACGAGGACCTGCGCCCCGAAGCGGTCCGCGACCTCGCTGATGAGCTCGGGACGGTTGATCGCCGCGGTGTTGACGCCGACCTTGTCGGCGCCGCACCGCAGCAACCGGTCGACGTCGTCGACGCTGCGCACTCCCCCGCCGACGGTGAGCGGGATGAAGACCTGCTCGGCGGTGCGGGTCACGACGTCATAGGTCGTCGCCCGGTCGGAGCTGCTCGCGGTGACGTCGAGGAAGGTCAGCTCGTCGGCGCCCTCGCGCCCGTACCGGCGGGCGAGCTCGACCGGGTCACCGGCGTCGCGCAGGTTCTCGAAGTTGACGCCCTTGACGACCCGTCCGGCGTCGACGTCGAGGCAGGGGATGACACGCACGGCGAGAGACACGCGGGCAGCCTACCCAGCCGCCGGTTACGCTTCGGCGCGATGTCGCCCCTCGAGCAGGTCCTCGCCCACGCCGCCACGGCGCCGCCGTCGTGCGGCAGCGTGCGGGTCATCGCCATCGACGGGCGGAGTGGGTCGGGCAAGACGTCACTGGCCCGCGAGGTCGCGCACGCCTGGGACTCGCCCCTGGTGTCCATGGACTCGATCTACCCCGGCTGGTCCGGGCTCGCGGCGGCCCCGGGGCTCTTGCTCGAGCACGTCCTGCACCCACTCGCGCGTGGCGACCAACCGGCCGTCCCGACGTGGGACTGGCTGGCGGAGCGCCCCGGCCCGGTCCTGCCCCTGGCGGTCGACGACCGGCTCGTCGTCGAGGGGTGCGGCGCGACGGCCGGGCAGGCGGGCGGGCTTGCGGGCACCCGGGTCTGGCTCGACGGCCCGGCCGACCTGCGCCGGCAGCGCGCGATCGCGCGCGACGGGGCCGTCTTCGAGGAGCACTGGGAGATGTGGGCCGAGCAGGAGGCCGCGGTCTTCGCCGCGGACCGCACCCGTGAGCGGGCACACCTGACCTTCGGGATGGCCGAGGCGGAGGGCCCGGCCTGAGAGATCCGGGGAGGCGTCCCGGCCTACCGACCGATGAGGTCGGCGAGCCGCTGCGCCTCCTCGAGAGACCGCGGCCCGTCCGAGCGCTGGATCGCCATGACCGCCACGTCCATGCCGTCGGCGAGGTCGATGCGCGGCCACGGCATCCCTTGGGAGAAGCGCAGCGCGGTCATCTCCTCCCACGGGACGAGCTCGCCCGGGCCGAGGTTGCGCACCCACAGCCCGTCGGCCCTCGGCGCGGCGTGGATGGTCGCGTACCGGGACATGAAGACCGCGACCGCGACGCCGATGCCCGCACACGTGAGCCGGTCCATGATCTCGAAGCGCTCGGGCAGCGCGATCGCCAGCACGATCGACCCGACGAGGATCGCGGCACCGATGACCGTGGAGACCACCCTCCCCCGCCGGGGGCGGAAGACGGCGGCGTCGGCACGGTCGGGGGCGCTCACAGCCGGCACGCGGAGATCTCGGTGACGAGGATGGCCCGGGCCCCGAGGTCGTAGAGCTCGTCCATGATCCGATTGGTCCGGCCGCGCGGGACCATCGCACGCACGGCGCACCACGTCTCGTCGTGCAGGGTGCTGACGGTCGGCGACTCCAGGCCCGGCGTCAGCTGCACCGCGCGCTCGACGAGCTCGGCGGGGCAGTCGTAGTCGAGCAGCACGTACTCCCGCGCGGTCACCACTCCGGTCAGCCGGCGGTGCAGCACGTCGACGCCCGCCTCGCTGGCGTCAGCGCGGCGGATCAGCACGGCCTCGCTGCGCAGGATCGGCTCGCCGAAGACCTCGAGACCCTGCTGGCGCAGGGTCGTCCCGGTCTCGACGACGTCGGCGATCGCGTCGGCGACGCCGAGCGTGATGGCGGTCTCGACGGCGCCGTCCAGGCGGACGACGTCGGCGGTGACCCCCTTCGCCTCCAGGTGCGAGCGCACGAGGCCGGCGTAGGAGGTGGCGACCCGGCGACCGTCGAGGTCGGCGGCGCCGCTCGCCTCACCGGGCCGGCCGGCGAAGCGGAAGGTCGACCGCGCGAAGCCCAGGCCCATGACCTCGGTGGCGGCCGAGCCGGAGTCGAGCAGCAGGTCGCGGCCGGTGATGCCGGCGTCGACCTGGCCCTTGCCGACGTAGACGGCGACGTCACGGGGACGCAGGTAGAAGAACTCGACGTCGTTGTCGGGGTCGGCGACGATCAGCTCCTTGCTGTCGCGGCGGACGCGGTAGCCCGCCTCGCGGAGCATCTCGACGGCGGGTTCGGACAGGGAGCCCTTGTTGGGCACGGCGATGCGCACAGCGGTCCTCTCAGAGGTGGGTGTAGACGTCCTCGACGGTCAGGCCACCGTCGATCATCAGCACCTGCAGGTGGTAGAGCAGCTGGCTGATCTCCTCGGCCAGCTCCTCCTTGCTCTGGTACTCGGCCGCCATCCAGACCTCGGCGGCCTCCTCGACGATCTTCTTGCCGATGGCATGGGTCCCCGCGTCGAGCTGCGCCACGGTGCCCGACCCCTCGGGCCGCTCGGCGGCCTTGCGCGAGAGTTCGTCGAAGAGGGTCTCGAAGGTCTTCACGAGGGACCAGCCTAGTTCGCGACCGCTGTCACACCGTCCGCGGGTTCATCGTCCGGACGCTCGGTGCGCGAGGCCCGCAGCCACACGAAGAACCCGTACAGGACGAACCCGGCGTAGACGGCGTACAGGACGGCCGTGGGCAGATACCCGCTGTGCCACAGCAGGGGCACCCCGACGAGGTCGACCCCGATCCACACCAGCCAGAACTCGTTCCACCCCCGCGCCATCGCGTAGGTCGCGAGCAGCGAGCCCATGAAGATCCACGCGTCCGCCCAGAAGTACCACCGCGGCGCGGGCCAGCCGGCCCCGAGCGTGGCGAAGACCTGCTGGACGACGACCACGCCGATGACCGCGGTGACGGCCAGGCCGAGGCGCTCTCCCCCCTTCGCCCAGCGCGGGGTGATCGCGTGCTCGTCCCCGGCGTGACGCGTCTGCTTGACCTGGCGCCAGCGGTACCAGCCGTACAGCGAGGTCGCGATGAAGAAGATCTGGCGCGCCGACTGGCCGAAGAGCGGCGCCTTGTCGTCGACCCCGAGGGTCACCCCGATGTAGACGAGGAAGAGGATCGCGTTGCCGACGATCCCGATGGGCCAGGCCCAGACCTTGCGGAGCATCCCGCCGACCGCGGAGGCCAGCCCGAAGGAGATCCCGATGACCTCCATGAGCGAGAGTCGGTGACCGGCGATCTCGACACCGGCCCCGTAGATCCATTCGATGATGGACATGCGTGGTCCCGTCCGCGCGTGCCTCTCCCGTCCGGACTGTCACCGTCGGCCCCGGAGTCTGGACCGGAGTTCACCGTCCGCCGAGGCGTCCGGGTCGCGGGCTCTCACCGCCGGTGCGGAGTTCCACCGCGTCACGTGGCACGTGCACGGACATTGTGCGAAGGGAGGGACCGCGCGGCAATTCGGCGGTCCCGTGATGCGCGACACGGGCACCAGTTGGTCCCCGCCCACGGGGACCAGTCCAGTTCGTCCCGCCCACGGGGACCAGGTTGCCTGGTCCGGGCCGGGAAACCCCGGGATGACCGGCTCACGACCCGGCCCGCCGTGGCCTTCCCGGCCCGCGGCAGGTTTCCCGGCCCGCGGTGGCGATCCCGGCCTCAGTGGCGGTGCCGCAGCGCGAGCTCCCGCAGCTCGTCGACGGCCGCGGCCGCCGACTCGGCCCCGTAGACCGCCGACCCGGCGACGAAGACATCGGCACCGGCCTCAGCGCACTGCTCGATCGTCTTCGCCGAGACGCCGCCGTCGACCTGGACCCAGATGTCGCCGCCGTGCTTCTTCACGGCCTCGCGCACCTGGGCGACCTTGGGCATCTGGTCGGCCATGAAGGACTGCCCGCCGAAGCCGGGCTCGACGGTCATGACGAGCACCATGTCGAGCTCGGGCAGCAGCTCCTCGTAGGGAGCGAAGGGGGTACCGGGCTTGATCGCCATGCTCGCCCGGGCGCCCTGGGCACGGATGTCGCGGGCGAGCGTCACCGGATCCTTGGCCGCCTCGATGTGGAAGGTCACGCTCTTGGCCCCGGCCTCCGCGTAGGGCGGCGCCCAGCGGTCGGGGTCCTCGATCATCAGGTGGCAGTCGATCGGTATCGGACTGACCTTGAGCAGGGACTCGACGATCGGCAGACCGAGCGTGAGGTTGGGGACGAAGTGGGCGTCCATGACGTCGACGTGCGCCCAGTCGGCCGTGGCGATCGCGTCGAGCTCGGACTGGAGGTTGGCGAAGTCTGCGGACAGGATGCTCGGGGAGATCTGCACGGGGATCCTTGCGGGAGAGTCGGGTTCAGGCGGTGTGGATGGACAGGATGTTGCCGACGGTGTCGTCGATCTGGAAGTGCAGACCGAGGATGTCCTTGGTCAGCTCCTCGTGGAAGACGATGTCGCCGCGCTCCTTGAGCCGGCGGTACTCGAGCTCCGCGTCGGGCACACCGAGCATGAGCGTCGAGTTGCCCTCACGGTGCTGACGCTCGCAGTACGCCTGCACGACGGGGTCCTCGATGCGCTCGAGCACGATCTGGCAGCCCTGCTCCCAGCCGGTGCTCGGGCCGACGATGAAGAGCTCGTGCTCGGGCACGACGACGACGTCCCGCATCCCGAGGACCTCGGTGTAGAAGGCGTGGGCGCGGTGCGGGTCGGTGACGTGTACCCCGGTGACGATGACGCGCATCTCAGTCCTTCTTCCTCAGCAGGGCGAGGAACATGCCGTCGGTCCCGTGCAGGTGCGGCCACAGCTGGGCGTGCGGCCCGTCGCCCAGGCCGTCGAGGGTCGCGGTGGCGCTGCCTGCCAGCAGCTCGCGGGCGTCGAGCACCTCGACGTCCTCGCGCTTCTTGAGCACGTCGCGCACGACGAAGGTCGTCTCCGGCAGGTGCGGGCTGCACGTCGCGTAAGCGATGACGCCGCCCGGGCGGGTGGCGTCGATGCCGGAGGCGAGCAGGTCCCGCTGCAGCGGACCGAGTCCGACGAGGTCGCCGGGCTGACGGCGCCACCGGGCCTCCGGCCGGCGCCGCAGCGCTCCCAGACCCGTGCACGGGGCGTCGACGAGCACCCGGTCGTAGGTCGCGGGCTCCTCGTCACCGACCTCACGCCCGTCGCCCTGCCGCACGACGATCTCCCGTCCGGCCGCGCCCGCCGCCTCACTGGCGGCGCGCAGGCTCTGCCGGACGAGCTCGGTGCGGTGCTCGCTCACCTCGTTGGCCACGAGGTCGGCGCCATGACGCAGCGCGAGGGCCGCGAGCAGACCGGCCTTGCCGCCGGGTCCGGCACACAGGTCCAACCATCGCTCGGGTGCACCGACGCCTCGACCGTCCACCGGTACGGCGGCGAGCGCCAGGGCGAGCAGCTGGCTCCCTTCGTCCTGGACCGCGGCCCGACCGTCGCGGACGGCGTCGATGCTGCCGGGGTCGCCTCCGGCGAGTTCCGCAGCGAAGGGGGACCACCGCCCGGGCTGCGCACCGGCCTCGAGGAGCTCGTCGACCTCCGCGAGACCCGGTCGGGCGACGAGCGAGACCTCTGCCGGCACGTTGTGGGCCTCGAGCAGCTGCTCGAGCACGGTGTCGACGTCGTCCTTGGTCGCGGCCCCGTGGCCGAGCAGCGCCTGCCGCAGCGCCTTGACGACCCACACGGGGTGCGAGCGAGAGACGGCCAGTCGCTCGACGACCGGCTCACCGGGGGTGACGAGGTCGAGCCACTCCTCGCGGCTGCGCTCGCCGATGCGCCGCATGACGGCATTGACGAGGCCGGCGGCACCCTGGCCGGCGGCGGATCGGGCGAGCGCCACCGACTGGTCGGCGGCCGCGTGCTCGGGCACCCGCATGCCGAGGACCTGGTGGGCCCCCATGCGCAGCACGTCGAGCACTCCCCCGTCGAGGCGCCCCACGGGTCGCTGGGCGGCCTCGGCGATGATCGCGTCATAGAGGCCCTGCATGCGCAGGGTCCCGTAGGTCAGCTCGGTGGCGAAGGCGGCGTCGCGCCCGCTGAGCCGCGCCCGGCGCAGCGCGCGGGGCAGCTCGAGGTTGGCGTAGGCACCGTCCTGCGAGACCGCCCGCAGCACCTGGTGCGCGGTCGACCGGGGCACGTCGGCCCGGCGGGCGCGCGCGGAGGGAGCGGTGCGGGAGCGCTGCCGCGGGCCCCGGTGTCCGCCCTGCCCACCCTGTCCTCGGTGTCCGCCGTCGCCTCGTCGCTGCTCGCTCACGCGCTCTCCTCTCCCAGCTGCTCGCCGTCGCCGATGCGCACGCCGCGGGCCCAGTCGGAGGCCGGCATGGGCCGCTTGCCCAGTGGCGTCACGTCGCCCAGCCGCACGGCCCGGTCGGCCGTGCCGACGAGCACCTCGCGCTTGCGGGCGTCGATCATCCCGGCGGGCAGCGCTTCGTCGGTGATCGTCACCGGGCCCAGCTTGAGCCGCTCCCCGCGGAAGGTCGTCCACGCGCCCGGAGCCGGGGTGCAGCCGCGGACGAGCCGGTCGACGGCCAGCGCCGGGTGGGCCCACTCCACGCGCGCGTCGTCGACGGTGATCTTGGGCGCGTGGCTGACCCCGTCACTCGGCTGCGGCTGCGGCTCGAGGTCGCCGCCGGCGAGGCCGTCCATCGTCGCGACGAGCAGCGGTGCGCCGGCATCGGCGAGCCGGTCGAGCAGCGTGCCCGAGGTGTCGTCGGGTCGGATCCTCTCGGTCATCGTGCCGAGGACCGGACCGGTGTCGAGGCCCGTCTCGATGACGAAGGTGCTCGCGCCGGTGATCTCGTCCCCGGCCATCAGTGCCCGCTGCGCGGGGGCGGCGCCGCGCCACGCCGGCAGCAGCGAGAAGTGCAGGTTGACCCACCCGTGGACCGGGATGTCGAGGACCTCTGCCGGCAGGAGTGCTCCGTAGGCGACGACCGGGCAGCAGTCCGGCGCCAGCTCGGTGATCCGGGCGACGAAGTCAGGGGCCTTGGGACTGGCCGGAGTCAGCACCTCCAGGCCGGCCTCCTCGGCGACGACCTTGACCGGCGACGGCTCGAGGTGGCGTCCGCGTCCGACGCGGGCGTCGGGTCGGGTCACGACGGCGACGACCTCGTGGTCGGAGTCGAGCAGGGCACGCAGGGAGGGGACGGCGACCTGTGGGGTCCCGGCAAAGATCAGTCGCACCTGCGCGAGTCTAGATGCCGATCACCCGACGCTCAGGCGCCCCACCACGACGGAGGTCAGGTCGCGGACCTTGCGCGCGCTCTCCCCGGCACGCACGTCCTTGAGTGCCGCAGCGACGAGCGGGCCGTCGGCGAAGGGAGCCGTCACCACGACCCGCCGCCGGTCCTCGGCCCCGGTGACGGGCAGTGGGCCGAGCAGCTGGGCGCTGGGTGCAGCCGCCCGGACCGCGTGGTCGATGGCCTCCACCCGGCGTCGGTCCGTGACGACCTCGGCCGTCCAGGTCGTCGGGGGCAGGGCCAGTTCGGCGCGCTCCGCGAGCTCCCGAGCGGCGAACCACTCGGGGTCCCACCTCACGAGCGCCTCGACGGCAGGGATCGTCACGTGCGAGGGCGCGCCGCAGAGCACGACCACTCCCCCGTCGGTCCACGTGCGGCCGAGCCCGGCTGCGGCGAACCACCGCCGCACGGCCTCCTCCGCCGCCCTCAGGTCGGGGCGGTCCAGGCTCGCCCAGGCGTCGAGCAGCAGGACGGCGGCGTAGCCCCCTTCGGCCACCGGCTCGGCGCCCGGGGTCGCGACGACGATCGCCGGGTCGGGGCCGACCCGCTCACGGACCTCGCCGGCACCCGAGGTGATGACCTGGGTGCCGGGGAAGGACCGGCCGATCTCCTCCGCGGTGCGGCGGGCGCCGATGATCCCGGCGCGCAGCCGGTCCCCGTCGCAGTGGGGGCAGGCGAACCCACGGGGCGAGCGGCCGCACCAGCCGCACTCGGGAGCCCGGTCGGGAGCGGGCAGCGCGAGCGGCCCACGGCACTCGGGGCACCGGGCGGGGGCACGGCAGGACGCACACGACATCGCGGGCAGGTAGCCGCGGCGGGGCACCTGCAGCAGGACCGGGCCGTCGCGCAGCGCTGCGGAGGCGGCCCGGTGGGCGGACGAAGGGATGTGCGCCCGGGCCCCCGGTCCGTCGCGTTCCTCGTCGGTGCCCTCGCCGGCGATGAGCACGCGGGGGGCCTCGCGCCGGGAGGCACCTCCGCCGACGAGGTGCACGCGCCCGGCGTCAACGAGGGCGCCGACGTCGGTGGACATCGCGAGCCCGCCGACGAGCAGGGCGGCGTCCTCGATGTCGGCGCGGGTGGCGAGGACCTCGCGCACGTGCGCGTACGGAGCGCGTGGCTCCTCGTGCAGGTCGTCGCCGTCGTCCCACCAGGCGACGAGCCCGAGATCGCGGACCGGGGCGTAGGCGGCGGCCCGGGTCCCCACGACGACCCGGACGTGACCGCGCAGCACCTTGAGCCAGGCGGTGTATCGGGCCTGCGGACCCTGGTCGGCCGTCAGCCGCACGTGCTGCCCCGGACCGAGCACCTCGGTGAGCGCGGCATCGACGCGGCCGACGTCCCGCTGGTCGGGCACGACCAGGACGCTGCCCCGCCCGGACAGCAACGCGCCCCGTGCGGCCTCGGCCAACGCCCGTGGCCAGTCCTGCTCGACGGGTCGTGAGGGTGCCGCCAGCCAGGCGGCCCGCGGTGACTCACCGGCGGCGACGCGGGACCACCAGGCGGACCCGGCCCGGTAGCCGGACCACACGTCCGGCGCGTCCGGCTGGGCAGGCGCGTCCGGCGCGTCCGCCGATGCAGGCGGGCTCTCCCCTTCGTCCTGGCCCGACCCGACCTGAGCCGCCTGCTCGCTCGGCTCGGGCGGGTCCAACGGCAGCGCCTTCTCCGCCCGGGCGTGGCGCGGCGGGACGGCGAGCCGGAGCACGTCCATGACCGTGCCGGCCTGGTGGCGCGAGATCCGACGGGCCAGCTCGAGGACCTGGGGGGTGAGCACCCTCTCCGGCGAGACGACGGTGCGGATCGGGGCGAGGCGGCCAGTGTGCTCGGCGACGTCGCTGCGCTCGACGACGTACCCGGCGAGGTCGCGCCCTGCGAAGCGCGCCTTGACGCGCACGCCGGGCTGCGCGCTCGCGTCGAGCTCCTCGGGCACGAGGTACTCGAAGGGCCGGTCGAGATGGACCAGCCCCGAGTCGACGAGGACCTGGGCGACGCGCACGGGGTCCAAGGTAACGAGGGGGTCCGTCAGCGCGCTCGCACCCGCTCAGCCCAGGCCGTGAGCAGCGCCGCGACGGTCGCTGGCTGGTCGAGGTGGACATTGTGTCCCGCCCGGTCCAGGGCGGCGAAGGTCCCGCGCGCGAGGCCGTCGGCCCACGCCCACTGGTCGGCGAACCCGACGATCGTGTCCTGGCGTCCGGTGACCACGAGGGTCGGCCCGGTGAGTCCCGCCGCGTCCGGAGCCGGCAGCTCGTAGGCGGCACCGAGCCGTCGCATCGCCTGCGGGTCACCGGCGCGCAGGCCGGGCAGCACGGCCCGGCGAAAGCGCGCCCACGACTCGGGCCCCTGGTCCACGGCAACGGCCGCGTACTCGTCGGCGTCAGCCGGGTCGAGCCCGGCCAGCAGCTCCGGGTCGCGCGTGACCTCCGCCGTCGGCAGGGTGCGCACGTCGTGCCGGGTCTGCACGACGGGCGCCAGGAGCGCCGCGCCCAGACACTGGGCGCCACGGCGAGCGGCGAGGTGGGCGGCCAGCAGACCGCCCATCGAGTTGCCGACGACGGCGAAGGGGGCCCGGCCGACCACGTCCTCGACCCACCCGTCGAGCCAGTCGAGCAGGTCCGACAGGCCCCCGCGCCCGGGCAGCCCGGGGGTACGCCCGAAGCCGGGCAGGTCGACGTAGAGCCGCTCCCAGCCGTCGGCGAGGACCTCGTCGAGCTCGAGCAGGATCCGGTGGTCGACGCCGTTGCCGTGGACGAGGAGCAGCGGGACGCCCGCCCCGCGCCGCACGACGTGCGGCACCGGACGGGCGTCCGAG
>NZ_BCSQ01000007.1 GCF_001570945.1 Janibacter anophelis NBRC 107843 | reverse complement strand
GGAGGCGGGGTGGTCGCCGGTGCAGACGGCTGACCGGGAGGAGGAGGTGGCGGGGTGACACTCATGGCCGACACGCTAACCGAGGGCGGGCGGGGTGTCCGTGGGGAGAACTCCCCAGTGACCCAGGCGACTCCGGGGCGGTCGCTATGGTGACGGGCGTGACTTCTTCGACTCCCTCCTCCTCGGAACGCATCGTCTGGATCGACTGCGAGATGACCGGGCTCTCCCTCGAGCACGACGCCCTCATCGAGGTCGCGGCGCTCGTCACCGACTACGAGCTCAACCAGCTGGACGAGGGGATCGACATCGTCATCCGTCCGTCGGAGGAGGCCCTGACGCAGATGAACGACTTCGTCCGGGACATGCACACCACCTCCGGACTGCTCGAGGTCCTCGCCGAGGGCACCACCCTCGAGGCCGCCGAGGAGGCGGTCCTCGCCCACATCAGGGAGTACGTGCCCGAGGCCGGCAAGGCACCCCTGGGCGGCAACAGCGTCGCGACGGACCGCGCCTTCCTCGTGCGGGACATGCCGCTCCTCGAGGGGCACCTGCACTACCGGATGATCGACGTCTCGTCGATCAAGGAGCTCTCCCGCCGCTGGTACCCGCGCGCCTACTTCGCCTCACCGGACAAGCAGGGCGGGCACCGCGCCCTGGCCGACATCACCGAGTCGATCGCCGAGCTGCGCTACTACCGCGAGGCGGTCTTCCGGCCGCAGCCCGGTCTGGAGTCGGCGGAGCTGAAGGAGATCGCCGCCCGCCACCGGGTCGGCTGAGCCCCAGCCGCCCCACCGCACGACGAAGGCCCCCCGGGGAGATCCCGGGGGGCCTTCGCCATCCATGGGGTGAGTAACGGGACTTGAACCCGCGACCCTCGCGACCACAACGCGATGCTCTACCAGCTGAGCTATACCCACCATGTGCGGCCCTCGATCGGGCAGCGCGGACCATCGTACCTGCTCCCGGAGGGTGCTCGTGACCACCCTCCTCCCAGCCCCTGCCCATCTCATCGGGCACGATGGGCAGGTGACCACCACGCAGCCCGTCCTCGCCCCCTTCGCCCGACTCGTGACCGCGATCCTCGCTCTCGCAGCGCTGCTCGCCGCCCTCGTGGTGACCGCGCCGCCCGCGTCGGCGCACGCGCGGCTCGAGGCCTCGAGCCCCAAGGACGGGTCCACGCTCACCGCGACGCCGCCGGAGATCATGCTGCGCTTCAACGAAGAGGTGCAGGACGGGCTGAACCAGGTGAGCGTGAAGTCCGGCTCGACCGACGTCACCGACGGGGACCTCGAGATCGACGGCAACACCGTCTACCAGCCGATCAAGGCGCGGCTGGACGCCGGTGACTACACGGTCAGCTACAAGGTGGTCAGCGCCGACGGGCACCCGATCAGCGGGACGCTGAACTTCACCTACGCCCCGCCGGAGGGTGACGACGGGGCCGGCACGCCCTCGACCTCCGCCACGGCGAGCGAGGGCTCCACGAGCGACGCCCCGACGGCCTCCGGCTCGGCGACCCCGCCGCCGGCGAGCAGCACACAGCCCTCCTCCCCCACGACGTCCGCGCCCTCGTCGACCTCCGCGCCGGAGAGCTCGTCCACGAGCGCCCCGGAGAGCACCTCCTCCTCGACCTCGCCGACCGACGGCGAGACCGAGCCGACCCCGCCGGAGGACGCGACCTCCTCCACGAGCGACGAGCCGGTCGCCGGTGACGAGACCTCCACGGACGAAGGGGGCATCCCGGCCTGGGTGTGGATCGCCGCGATCGGCGCCCTGCTCGTCATCCTCGCGGGGGCCGGCCTGCTCGCCCGCAACCGCCGTGACGGGGGCGACGACGAGGACATCGACCTCGAGGAGTGGCGCGGCTGACCCGGCCCGCCGACGTGGCGCCCCTGACCCCTCTGGTCAGGGGCGCTCGTCGTCGGCGCTGACGTCGCCGCGGGAGTCGACGAGGGTGACCCGTGAGGGGCCGCCCCGCTCACCGGGCTCGCTCACGCGGGCACCGACGTCGACGATGCACCCCTGCAGGTGCACACCCGCCCCGATGTGAGCGTCGTCCAGCACGACGCAGTCGAGCAGGCTGGCGCCTTCGTCGACCACCACGCCCGGACCGATGACGCTGTGCCGCACCCGCCCCGAGACCTGCGAGCCGGGCGAGAGCAGGCTGTCGGCGACCTCGGCGCTGTCCCGCACGCGCGCGGGGACCAGCTGCGGCTGGGCCGAGCGGATCGGCCGCTCCGGGTCGTCGAGCTCGACACCGGTGCCGTCGAGCAGTTCCATGTGCGCCCGCCAGTAGGACGCCAGGGTGCCCATGTCGGTCCAGTACCCGTCGAACGCGTGCACGCGCGTGCGACGGTGCTCCACGAACCACGGGACCAGGTCCTCGCCGTAGTCGCCGAGGGAGCCCAGCTCGTCGTGCAGGTGGTCGAGCGCACTCGTGAGCTCCCCGGCGTCGAAGCAGAAGATCTCGGTGGCCACGACGTCGCTCGCCGGCTCCTCCGGCTTGTAGTCGAAGTCGGTGACGCTCCCGTCCGGTGACGACCGGACGACGGCGTGCTGCGACGGGTCCCCGGTGGTGCGGGTGGTGACGATCGTCAGGTCGGCCCCGGCCTCGACGTGGCCGGCGACGACCTCGTCGAGCGCAGCGGTGTAGAGGTGGTCGGCGCTCAGCACGAGCACCACGTCGGCGCCGAGGCCCGCGATCCGCTTCCGGTGCCGCCACAGCGAGTCGCTGTTGCCCTCGGCGAAGCCCTCCCCCGTCGCCCCCGTGAAGGGCGCGAGCAGCTGCAACCCACCGCGGTGGCGGTCCAGGTCCCAGGGGCGGCCGTTGGCGAGGTGGTCGTTGAGCGAGTGCGGCAGGTACTGCTCGACGATCCACACGTCGGTGATCCCGCTGCCCGCGAGGTTGGACAGGGCGACGTCGATGAGCCGGTAGGTGCCGCCGAACCGCAGCGCCGGCTTGACCCGGTCGTCGGTGAGCTCGTGCAGCCGCGAGCCCTCGCCCCCGGCGAGGATGACGGCCAGGACCTTCGGTGACTGCATCCCCGCTCCTCGTCGTCGTCGGACTGCGAAGTTAGCACCGAAGGCCCGGCTGCGCCGATCATGCCGAAGGGCCCCACCGCGGTGCGGTGGGGCCCTTCGGGGGTGGTGCGCCAACAGGGACTCGAACCCCGAACCCGCTGATTAAGAGTCAGCTGCTCTGCCAATTGAGCTATTGGCGCGCGAGGAGAGACATTAGCACCACGATGGCGCGCAGATGAAATCGGCGCTACGAGAGGGCTTCCCACGACGACGGAAGGGGGGTCCACCACCTGGTGGACCCCCCTTCGCTCGTCTCGTGGCGCGTCACCAGGAGCGCTTGGCGCGCTGCCGCTCCCACTTCTTGTGCTTGCGGCTGCTCGAGATGATCTTGAGCACGACGACGCCCACGACCACGGCCGCGGCGATGGCCACGCGGTCCATGCGCAGCTCTCCGGACTCGGTCCGGGTGGCCTGGGTGAAGGAGGCCTTGGCCTGCTCCTTCTGCCGGGCCACGACGTTCTTCGGGGCCGCACGCACGCTCAGCTCGTCGATCGTCTGGGCGAGGCGGTCACGGGTCGTGATGATGTCGTTCTCGAGCTTGGTCATGCTCGGGTTGTCATTGCTCACGTGAAGGTTCCGTCCTTACTCGATGCCGAGGTCGCGGCGGATGCGGGCCACGTGGCCCGTCGCCTTGACGTTGTACTGGGCGTGGGTGACCACGCCATCGTGTCCGACGACGATCGTAGAACGGATGACGCCCTCGACGACCTTGCCGTACAACTTCTTCTCACCATAGGCGCCCCACGCCGTCATGACCGCCTTGTCGGGGTCGGACAGCAGCGTGATGGTCAACCCATCTCGCTCGCGGAACTTCGCCAGCTTGTCCGGCGCGTCGGGTGAGATGCCGACGACCTCGGTGTCGGCCGCGCGCAGCGCCTCGAGCGAGTCGCTGAAGTCGCACGCCTGCTTGGTGCACCCGGGCGTCATCGCCGCGGGGTAGAAGTAGACGATCACCCGCTTGCCCCGGAAGTCGCTCAGCGACACCTGCTCACCGGTGTCGTCGGTCAGGGTGAAGTCGGGGGCCTGGTCGCCCGGCGTGAGCCGCTCGCCCATCTCGCCTCGCTCTCTACGTGCCTGCACCGCGGTGCAATATGGTCGGTGGACGCGCCACCAACCTATCCCAGCGGGCGCGGACCCGAAGGAGTCACATGCACGTCCCCGACGGATTCCTCGACGCCCCGACCTCCGTCACGACGGGGGTCGTCGCCGTCGCGGGGGTCGCCCTCGCGCTGCGACGCAGCCGCGGTGACCTCGACGACCGGGTGGCCCCGCTGGCGGGGCTCGTCGCGACCTTCGTCTTCGCGGCGCAGATGCTCAACTTCCCGGTGGCGGCCGGCACCTCCGGGCACCTGCTCGGCGGCGCGCTGGCCGCGGTGCTCGTCGGTCCGTGGACCGCGACCCTGTGTGTCACCGTCGTGCTGCTCGTCCAGGCGCTCGTCTTCGCCGACGGGGGCCTGACCGCCCTGGGCACCAATGTCACGCTCATGGCGCTCGTCGGGGTGTGGGTGGGCTGGCTCGTCTTCGCGGGGCTGCGGCGGGTGCTGCCGCGCCGGGCGGGGTCGGTGCCGGTGGCCGCGGCGCTCGCTGCCCTGCTGTCGGTGCCGGCGGCGGCGGTCGTCTTCGCGGGCCTCTTCCTGGTGGGCGGGGCCGCCCCCGTGGAGGCGGGCACGCTGCTGGGCGCGATGGTCTCCTGGCACCTGCTCATCGGGATCGGCGAGGCGGTCATCACCTTCCTCGTCGTCTCCGCGGTGATGTCGGTGCGACCCGACCTGGTGCGAGGTGCCCAGCCCCCGGGCCCCGCCGCGTCGGCCGAGAGCCACCGCGAGGCGGTCGCGCGATGACGCCGCGCATCTCGACCCGCACCCTCGTCCTCGCCGGCCTGGGCCTGTGCCTGCTGCTCGCCGCCGTCGTGAGCTTCTGGGCGTCCGGCCACCCGGACGGTCTCGAGCACGTGGCCGAGACGCTCGGCTTCGCCGGGACCGCGGGCGACCACGGGGCGGCCGACTCCCCCTTCGCCGACTACGGGACGAAGGGGGTCGAGCGCCCCTTCCTCTCCGGTGGCCTCGCCGGGGTGGTGGGTGTGCTGCTCACCGCCGCGCTCATGTGGATCCTGCTGCGCCTGCTCGTGCGCCGGCGCGACTGAGGTGGGCGGATCCCACCACCACGCGCTGGTCCACCACGGCCATTCGTGGCTCCAGGCGGTTCCGGCGCACGTGAAGATCCTCGCGACCTTCCTCTTCGTGCTGGCCGTGGTGGCGACCCCGCGCGAGGCCGTGTGGGCCTTCGGCGCGCACGCCGCGCTGCTGGTGGCTGTCGTGCTGGCGAGCCGGGTCCCCCTGCGGCACCTGGCTCCTCGGCTGCTCGTCGAGGTGCCCTTCGTCGTCTTCGCCGGGCTGCTCCCCTTCGTCGCCACAGGTCCACGCATCGAGGTCGGGCCGCTCCTGCTGTCGCAGGCCGGGCTCTGGGGCGCGTGGAGCCTGCTCGCCAAGGGCACGCTCGGGGTGGGCGCCTCGCTCCTGCTCGCGGCGACCACGCCGGCCCCCGAGATCGTCACCGGGCTCGCCCGGCTGCGGCTGCCGGCCCAGCTCGTGCTCATCCTCGGCTTCATGGTGCGCTACGCCGACGTGATCAGCCGTCAGCTGCAGGCCATGCGGGTGGCGCGCGAGTCACGCGGATTCCGCGGAGGCGGGCTGCGGTCCTGGCAGGTGCTCGCGAGCACCGCGGGGGCGCTGTTCATCCGGTCCTATGAGCGGGGCGAGCGGGTACACCTCGCGATGCTCTCGCGGGGCCACGACGGGCGACTGCACGTCGAGCGCACCCCCGTGGCCGCGACGTCGTGGGCGGTCGCGATGCTGCTGCCGCTGGCCGCGGCGGTGGTGCTCGTGGCGGCCAGGGTGATCCCGTGAGCACGCCCGTCGTCGAGCTGCGCGGCGTGCGGCACGCCTACCCGGACGGGCACGTCGCCCTCGACGGGGTCGACCTGCACGTCCACCCCGGGGAGCGGGTCGCGCTGCTCGGGCCCAACGGGGCCGGCAAGACCACGCTGGTGCTGCACCTCAACGGGATCCTCACGCCCGCCTCCGGGACGGTCGCCGTCTCGGGACTGCCCGTGGTCCGCGAGCACCTGCTCGAGGTGCGCCGCCGGGTCGGCATCGTCTTCCAGGACCCCGACGACCAGCTCTTCATGACGAGCGTGGCCCAGGACGTGGCCTTCGGCCCGCGCAACCTCGGGCTCGGTGAGGACGAGGTGCGGCGGCGCGTCGACGACGCGCTGGCCGCGGTCGGCATGTCCGAGGTCGCCGACCGCCCGCCACACCACCTGAGCTTCGGGCAGAAGCGCCGAGTCGCCGTCGCCACGGTCCTGGCGATGCAGCCGGAGATCCTCGTGCTCGACGAGCCGAGCAGCAACCTCGACCCGGCCTCTCGGCGCGAGCTCGCCGAGATCGTCGACGGCCTCGGCATCACGGTGCTCATGGTCACCCACGACCTGCCCTATGCCCTGCAGCTGTGCGAGCGCTCGGTCGTGCTGTCCCAAGGGCGGGTCGTCGCAGACGGGGCGACGCGCGAGCTGCTCTCGGACGAGGGCCTCATGCGGGAGCACCGGCTCGAGCTGCCGTACGGGTTCGACCCGCGGTCGGTGCCGGGCCGCGAGCGGCGCTGAGGGCCTCAGCCCGCGACGCCGATGAGCGTCGGCTCGAGGACGATCTCGCTGCGCAGGCTCGCGGCGATGAAGCACTCGCGGTGGGCCACCTCGACGAGACGCTCGACCTTGGACCGCGGCGGGTCGCCACCGAGGGTGATCTGCGGCCGCAGGACGATCCGGGTGACCCACATCGGCCGGTTGCCCTCCGGCATCTCACCGGTCGCGTCGTCGCGGTAGTCGGTGACGTCGAGCCGGGCGCGGGCCGCCACCGCGAGGAAGGACAACAGCTGGCAGCTGCTCGCCGCCGCGACGAGCAGCTGCTCCGGGTTGGGCAGCGTCGGGTCCCCGCGGAAGGCCGCGTCGCTGCTCGCCGAGGCCACGTGGGAGGCCATCGTCAGCTCGTGCTCGCGGGAGTACGCGTCGTAGCCCACGGCCGTCGAGCCGCTCCAACGCAGGGACGTGGCGAAGCCGTGGTCGCTCATCCGCCTAGACTGCCTCACCGAGCCGAAGTGGCGGAATTGGCAGACGCGCAAGATTTAGGTTCTTGTGCCCACGGGCGTGCGGGTTCAAGTCCCGCCTTCGGCACCCTTCGACACCCTTCGACGCGCTTGCTGCGCAAGCTGCTCAGGGAGCGTCGGACAGGTGCTCTCGCAGCACCGGGACCATCGCGCGGAAGGCGCGGCCCCGGTGGCTGATCGCATTCTTCTCCTCGTCCGTGTACTGCGCCAGGGTGCGGGTGTCGCCGTCGGGCACGAAGATCGGGTCGTACCCGAACCCGTTGTCCCCCATGGGTTCCCGGACGATGACGCCGGGGACCTCCCCTTCGGCCGTGGCGGTGGTGCCGCCGGGGACGGCGAGGACGGCAGCGCAGCGGAAGGCCGCCCGCCGGTGCTCGTCGGGCACGTCGGCGAGTTGGTCGAGGAGCAGCCGCAGGTTGCGGCGGTCCTTCTCCCCCCGCGGCAGGTCCTCACCGGCGTGCAGGCCCGACCACCGCGCGGAGAAGATCCCGGGCGATCCGCCGAGGACCTCGACGGCCAGGCCGGAGTCGTCGGCGAGCGCGGGCAGGGAGGTCCGCTGGGCGACGTGCTCGGCCTTGAGCCGCGCGTTGCCGACGAAGGTCACCTCGGTCTCGGCGATCTCCCCGATCTCGGGGAAGGCGGCCATCGACACGATCTCGAGGTCGAGGTCGAGGTCGGCACCGCCGAGGATCTGCTGCAACTCGTGGACCTTGTGCTCGTTGTGCGTCGCGAGCACGACCCGCCGGGTCACTGCACGCGCTCGCGCGGGGTCTCGGCCAGGGCCGCCTGCTGCCGCGTGGTGAGCTCGGCGCAGCCGGTGGTCGCGAGGTCGAGCAGCTCGCCGAGGAGCGCCCGGTCGAAGGGGGCGCCTTCCGCCGTGCCCTGCACCTCGACGAACTCGCCGGTGCCGGTCATGACGACATTCATGTCCGTCTCGGCGGTCGAGTCCTCCGGGTAGTCGAGGTCGCAGACGGCGCGGCCGTCGACGACGCCGACCGAGACGGCGGCGATGGAGCCGGTGAGCGGCTCGGCCTTGGCCGCGATCAGGCCGCGGGTCCGGGCGTCCGCGATGGCGTCGGCGAGCGCGACGTACGCGCCGGTGATCGCGGCCGTGCGAGTGCCGCCGTCGGCCTGGAGGACGTCGCAGTCGAGGACGATCGTGTTCTCCCCCAACGCCTTGGTGTCGATGACGGCGCGCAGGCTGCGGCCGATGAGGCGGGAGATCTCGTGGGTGCGTCCGCCGACCTTGCCCTTGCGGGACTCGCGGCCGCTGCGGGTGTTGGTGCTGCGCGGCAGCATCTCGTACTCGGCCGTGACCCACCCGGTGCCCTGTCCCTTGAGCCAGCGCGGCACACCGGCCTCGAAGGAGGCGGCGACGAGCACCCGGGTGCGGCCGAACTCGACGAGCACAGAGCCCTCGGCGTGGTCGAGCCAGTTGCGGGTGATGCGCACCTCGCGCAGCTGCTCGGGGGTGCGTCCGTCGTGGCGGGGGGTGGTGTCAGTCATGGCCTCAGGCTAACGATCCGGTGGAGCCGTACCCTCATCCCCGTGGAGAAGCACAGCGAGATCACCCTGCCCGACGGTGGCACGACCGTCCTGCACGTCGCCGGGGCCGACGCGTCGGCCCCCTTCGTCCTCGTGCTCCCGGCCATGGGCGTGCCGGCGGGGTACTACGGGCCCTTCGTCGACGAGCTCGCCGCGCACGGCGTCGTCGCCGGGGTGGCCGACTACCCCGGCCAGGGTGACGCCCGGCCCCGCGCCGGTCGTGGGCACGACCACGGCTACACCGAGCTGGCCCACGCGTGGCTGCCGGCCGTCGTCGAGGCAGTGCGAAGGGAGCACACCGGCCCGGTCGTCGCGCTCGGCCACTCGCTCGGAGGACACCTCCTCGCCGCGCACCTGGCCGGGGACCGGCCGGTCGTCGACGCGGCCGGGCTCATCGGGTCGGGGACGCCGTACTGGCGCGCCCAGCAGGGCCCCAAGACGCTCGCGCAGACGCAGTTCATCGGGGTGGTGTCACGACTGCTGGGGTTCTGGCCGGGCGAGCGGCTCGGCTTCGGCGGGACGCAGTCGGTGACCCTCATGCGCGAGTGGGCGGCCTTCTCCCGCACCGGCCGTCTGGCCCCGCGGGGTGTCGACGTCGCCCCCGGGCTGCGCGGTCGCGAGCTGCCGCTGCTCGTCGTCGACCTCGCCAACGACACCCTTGCTCCGTCGGCCGCCGTCGACGGCCTCGTCGCGATGTTCGCCTCCGCCGACGTGGAGCGCTTCACGTTCGCCAAGGCGCCCGGCGACCCTGGCAAGGCCGTGGACCACTACTCCTTCGCCCGCTCCCCCGAGCTCATCGGCGAGCGCATCGCGGCGTGGGTGGCAGACCAGGTGGGTGATCGGGCCCGCCCGGCCTCGTCCTGATCCCTCTCGCCCAGATCCCCCTCAACCACGCCAAGGGTCGATGACCCGCAGGCCGCACCCGACGAAGTCCTTGGTGTTGCGGGTCACGAGGGCCGCTCCGTGCGAGCGGCACGTCGCCGCGATGAGCGCGTCCATGGTGCTCATCGGGCTACCGGCGCGGTCGCGATCCGTCATGACATGCGCGTACTCCACGGCTCCGCGGGCGTCGAGGGTCAGGATCCTGCCGTCCCTCAAGCGGGTGAAGAACGCAGCGAGGGCCGACTCGAGCCGGGTCCTCTTGGCCCCCACCGGCAATCGACTCAACCCGCGCAGCAATTCCGCGGCCACGACAGCCGGGACCGCGAGGTCGACGTCATCGAGGGCAGCGGCCCAGCGCAGGACCGTCGGCTCCGGCTGGAGCCTCATCAGCTCCGACACGACATTGGTGTCGACTGCAATCATCCGAAGTCGTCACCGCTGAAGTCGACCCGCGGTCGTTCGGTCTCGCGCTCCATCGGCTCCGGCAGGACGTCGGCCTCGAGCTCCACCCGACCGGACCAGTACAGGTCCATGAGCGCGTTCGGGCGGTGCCGACGCCGCCCGACGGCCGCAGTGAGGATCGCCCGCACCTCGGCCTCCATCGAATGACCGTGCTGCGCGGCCTGCAGGCGCAACTGGTCCCGGATGTCGTCATCAAGGTTGCGCACCGTAATTGCTGCCATTGCCATCACCCCTCGGAGTCAACGCTAGCAGTCGACGGAGATCCTGCGTGATCCGCTGACCATCCGGACCGACCTCGACCCGCGCAGTTGCCCCGAGCACGAGTGGCATCATCGGCTGCTGGTGACCGAAGTCGACGTCGAGGACCACGGGCACGTCCAGGTCGCCGAGGGCGTCGCGCACGGCCTCGTGCTGGGTGAGCGTCGGCGCGTCGGGTGCGGGCGTGCGACCGATGAGCACTCCGGCACACCGCTCGAACCACCCCGCGAGCCGCAGTCCGTGCAGCGCCCGGGAGACCTCGAAGGCATTGCCCTCCGCGGCCTCGAGCAGCACGATCGGCGGCTCGTCCTGGTCCTGCGCCCACGACCGCACGTCGCCATCAGGGGTGCCGGCCAGAGGTGAGAGCACCTCGACGCACCCACCGATGAGCGGCCCTGAGAAGTCGGCGACGTCCCCACCCACCAGCGCCCAGCGGGTCGGCTCGGTCAGGGTCAGCTCGTCCACCTCCGGTTCGGCGATGTAGTCGTCCCACCCCTCTGTCCGCCGGTGCGTCGCCGCGGTCTGGGTGTGCTCGCCCCCTTCGCTCGTCGCGACGTCGAGCCAGTGGAGCAGGCCGGGCGCCGGTGCGTAGGGCGTGTCCATGAGGTTCTGCCCGTGGAGGGTCGCCCAGCCCGAGCGCAGGGTCAGCGGCAGCATCGTCGTCGTGACGTCGGAGAAGCCGACGTACCAACAGGGTTCGCACTTCGCGAGCAGGTCGAAGTCCATGAACCGGAGCAGGTCGATCCCCGTCTCCCCACCCCACGGCGGTACCACCGCGGCCACGTCGGGATCCACGAGCAGGGCCATGAGCTCGTCGGCCCGGGCCTCCTTGGAGGCGCTCACGTGGTGGTCGTCGGCATCGCGAAGGCAGACCCCCTCGATGACCTCGAAGCCACGCCGGCGCAGTCGGGTGATCGCCACGTCGAGGCGCGGCCAGAGCGCGGGAGCCACTCCCGAGCTCGGTGCAGTCACGGCGATCGTGTCACCGGGGCGAAGGGGGGCGGGCAGTCGCGCGTCCATGGTCCAGCCAAGCAGTCGCACACCGCCGCGTCGAACCGGTTACCCTCGCGGCGTGACCCGCCGTGCCATCTGCTTCGACCTCGACGGAACCCTCGTGGACTCCCTCGGCGACATCATCAATGCCTTCCGGGCCGCCATCGCGGAGCAGGGGTTCCCGCCGCCGGCGGCGCACGTGGTGCGTCCCCTGGTCGGCCTCCCGCTGCACGACGTGTTCGCGGCACTGGCCCCGGAGGGTGACGCCGACGTCATGAGTGAGGCCTACAAGCGGATCCACCGGCAGACCTTCACCGAGACCTCGACCCCCTTCCCCGAGGTCGTCGAGGTGCTCACGGTCCTGCGTGACAAGGGGTTCGCCCTCGCGGTGACCACGACCAAGGACACGCCGATGGCTCGCGAGCTCGTGACCGCCCTCGGTCTCCTGCCCCACCTCGACCTCGTGCAGGGCACGGACGGCTTCCCCGCCAAGCCCGCACCGGACGTCGTCGACCACGCGCTGCGGGCGATCAGCGCCGAGGGCACGTGGATGGTCGGGGACACGACGCACGACATCGGCGCCGGCCAGGCGGCTGGGCTGCGCACCTACGCGGTGTGCCGACCCGAGGGGACGCACGACCGCCTCATGATCGAGGCCGCGGGTCCCGACCACCTGGAGGAGTCACTCCTGCCGCTGCTCGACCTCGTCTGAGGCAGGGCGAAGGGGGTCGATCTCAGATCTCGTAGGTGGCGTCCGGCCGGGCGAGCTCGACCTCACCGGGCCACACCTGCGCGGCCTCGGCGCGGCAGACCTGCGGGTCGTTCCACGCGGGGATGTGCGTGAGCATCAGGCGCCGGACCCCGCCGGCGGCCACGGCCGCCTCGGCGGCCCGCCGCCCGGTGAGGTGGATGCCGCGCACCTCGTCGCGCCCCTCGACGAAGGCCGAGTCGACGAGCACGAGGTCGGCGTCGGCGAAGAGCGGGGACAGCGCGTCGCAGGAGTCGGTGTCACCGCTGTAGGCGAGCACCTTGCCGTCCGCCTCGACGCGGAAGCCGTACGCCTCGACCGGGTGGTTGACGAGGAAGGGCCGCACGACGAAGGGTCCGATGTGCGTCGGGACGCTCGTGGAGATCCGGCGGAAGTCGAGGACGCCGCTCATCCCCCCTTCGTCGATGCCCTCGTAGGCCGCCTCGAGGCGCTGCGCGGACCCGGCCGGACCGTAGACCGGCAGCCGGTCCGTCAGGGCGCCCTGCGGGCTGTAGGTGCGGGTGACGTAGAGGCCGGTGAGGTCGATGCAGTGGTCCGGGTGCAGGTGGCTGATGACCACCGCGTCGATGTCGGCGAGGTCGGTGTGCCGCTGCAGCGCACCCAGCGCGCCGTTGCCGAGGTCGAGGACGAGGCGCCAGGTGCGTCCCTCGTGCTCGGCCGTGACCAGATAGCACGAGGCGGGTGACTCGGGCCCCGCGAAGGACCCGGAGCAGCCGACGACGGTGAGCCTCATCGCCCTTCCCCCATGTTGCCGAAGACGTCCGCGACCTCGGGTCCGAGGAAGCGGCGGGCCAGCAACCGGAACTGCTCCGGGTCACCGGTCGTGGTGAACCCGTGGGTCGGAGCCGGGAGCGACTTCGGACGCAGCAGGTCGAGGTCCGCAAGGACACGGTAGACGTCCTTGGCCGTTTCCTCGGCCGATGAGACGAGGGTGACACCCTCGCCCATGACATAGGACAAGGCACCGGTGAGCAGCGGGTAGTGGGTGCAGCCGAGGACGAGCGTGTCCACCTCCGCCTCACGAAGGGGGGCGAGGTAGCCGCGTGCCACCTCCAGCACCTCCGGCCCGGACGTCGTCCCGGCCTCCACGAGCTCGACGAAGCGCGGGCACGGCTGGGAGACGACCTGCACGGTCGGCGCAGCGGCGAAGGCGTCGAGGTAGGCGCGGGAGCGGTGCGTGCCCTCGGTCGAGATGACCCCGATGCGGTGGTTGCGCGTCGCGAGCGCCGCGCGGCGCACCGCAGGTCGGATCACCTCGATGACCGGCACGTCGTACCGCTCGCGGGCGTCGTGCAGGACGGCGGCGCTGGCGGTGTTGCACGCGATGACCAGGACCTTGACCCCGTGCTCGACGAGCCGGTCGAGGCACTCGATCGCGAATTCACGGGTCTGCGCGATCGGCCTGGGGCCGTAGGGCGCTCGCGCCGTGTCACCGAGGTAGGCGACCGACTCGTGCGGGAGCTGGTCGATGACGGCGCGCGCGACCGTCAGCCCGCCGAATCCGGAGTCGAAGATGCCGATGGGCTGCGCGGCCGTGGCCGGCCCGCTCACTCCTCGTCCTCGCCGGTGAGGGCGCGGGTCAGCGACTCCTGCAGCCACGTGAGGAAGTCGTAGACCCCGAGGGCGAAGACCGCCGGGTCGTCGGCATCGAGCGTCTCGATGAGCTCCTCGAGCCGCGTCGCGTCCTCGTCGGTGCGCAGCCCGAGCCGCTCACCCATGACGAGGCGCACGTCGGTGAGGGCGACGAGCACCTGCGGCGCCTGCCCGCGCGTGAGCACCCACCGGTCCTCCTCGACCGACTCGAGGGTGCGCACCGTCGTCGCGAGGCCGTCGTGCTTGCGCTGGCGCAGCCCCTGCTCGGTGAAGCGACGGAACTCCGCGGCCTCCTGCTCGTCCTCCCGGTTGCCCGTGGGGAAGAGCCGGTCGAGCGCCGGGTCACGGTCCTCGTCGAGGCCGAAGGCCCGGTCGGGCACCTCCGCTCCCCCGGCGCCGTCCTCGGTGTCGGTGGCCAGGTCCCCCAGCCCCGCGACGATCGCCTCGAAGGGGTCGGCGGACTCCCCCTTCGTGCTCGTGGCGGGAGCGACGAGGCCCATGACCTGCAGGCACAGGCCGGCCACGACGGCCCGCTCGTCCTCGTCCATGATCGCGACGAGCTGCTCGCCGTCGGCTGCGAACGCGCGCGCCATCTAGTCGTCCTTCTGGAAGGTCGCCCACAGGCCGTAGCCCTGCAGCGCCTCCGTGTCGGCTTCCATCTGCTCCTTGGGGCCGTGCGACACGACCGCCCGCCCCTTGAGGTGCACGTCCATCATCAGCTTCTCCGCCTGCTGCTTCGGGTAGCCGAAGTGCGTCTGGAAGACCCAGGTCACGTACGACATGAGGTTGACGGGGTCGTTCCACACCAACGTGATCCACGGGGTGTCGACGGCCTCGACGACGTCGGGATCGGTCGTCTGCTGCTCGGCGGGGGCGATGGACACGCCCTCCAGCCTAGAGTGACGGGCGTGACGAACCGACCCAGCACCGCGCTGCTCACCGATCACTACGAGCTGACCATGCTCCAGGCCGCCCTCCACAGCGGCGCCGCATCGCGTCAGTGCGTCTTCGAGACCTTCGCCCGGCGGCTGCCGTCCGGGCGCCGCTACGGCGTCCTCGCGGGGGTGGGGCGCGTGCTCGACGCGATCGAGGACTTCCGCTTCGGCGACGCCGAGCTCGAGGACCTGCGCGCGCGGGAGGTCGTCGACCAGCGGACCCTCGACTTCCTCGCGGACTACCGCTTCGACGGGGACGTCTGGGGCTACGCGGAGGGCGAGACCTATTTCCCCTACTCCCCCGTCCTCGTCGTCGAGTCCGACTTCGCGCACGGCGTGATCCTCGAGACGGTGATCCTGTCGATCCTCAACCACGACTCTGCCGTGGCCTCGGCCGCGTCGCGGATGACCGGTGCCGCCGGGTCGCGGCCGGTCATCGAGATGGGCAGCCGCCGCACCCACGACGAGGCGGCGGTCGCGGCGGCGCGGGCGGCCTACATCGCGGGTTTTTCCTCCACCTCCAACCTCGAGGCGGGCCGGCGGCACGGCGTGCCGACGGGCGGGACCGCGGCGCACGCCTTCACCCTGCTGCACGAGAGCGAGCGCGAGGCCTTCGAGGCGCAGGTGGCGTCCCTGGGAGTCGGCACCACCCTGCTCGTGGACACCTACGACGTGACCGAAGGGGTGAGGACGGCCGTCGAGGTCGCCGGCACCTCCCTCGGTGGCGTGCGTCTCGACTCGGGTGACCTCGTGGTCCAAGCGAGCGAGGTGCGCGAGCAGCTCGACGCGCTGGGCGCGACCGAGACCAAGATCGTCGTCACCTCCGACCTCGACGAGTACGCCATCGCGGCGCTGGCAGCCGCGCCCGTCGACACCTATGGCGTGGGCACCCGGGTGGTCACCGGATCGGGCCACCCCACGGCGTCGATGGTCTACAAGCTCGTCGCCCGCGAGGACGACGAAGGGCGGATGATCGGCGTCGCCAAGAAGAGCAAGGACAAGCAGTCGGTCGGCGGGCGCAAGTACGCGCTACGTCGGCGCAACCCTCTCGGCGTCGTCGAGGCTGAGGTCCTCGGCATCGGCGAGCAGCCGGTCGGAGACGCCGACGACCGCGACCTGCTCGTGCGGCTCGTCGAGGGTGGCGAGGTCGTCGGGCGCGAGCACGCGAGCCTCGAGGCTGCCCGGGCCCGGCACGAGGCGTCCGTGGCCGAACTGCCGCGCTCGGCGCACCAGCTGAGCCAGGGGCAGCCGGCCGTCGAGACGGTCTTCCTCACCGAGACCCCGTAGCGGTCTCGACCCGCCCTCACAGCGCAGCGCCCCCGGGTGTGCGGGCAGGGTAACGCGGCCTTTACGTACTCAGACCGGGCGCGAAACACGGCCTTGCGAGCCTCCCTGCATGACCACGACGCTGCCCACGAGCACCGCTGCCGCAACACCCACCGCTGGTCCCGTCCGCCGAGCCGGGCGCTGGATCGACCACTGGGACCCGGAGGACGCGGGGTTCTGGGCCGCCGGGGGTCAGGCCGTCGCCCGCCGCAACCTCGGGTGGTCGGTGCTCGCCGAGTTCCTCGGCTTCTGCGTGTGGGCGCTGTGGAGCGTCGTCGTCCCGCAGCTGAACGGCGTCGGCTTCGCCCTCACCCTCGACCAGCAGTTCTGGCTCATCGCGGTGCCGAGCCTCGTCGGCGCCTTCCTGCGCGTCCCCTACACCTTCATGGTCCCGCTCGTCGGCGGGCGCAACTGGACGATCATCTCCGCGCTGCTGCTCCTGCTGCCCACTCTCTCCCTGGCCTGGGTCGTGGGCCGGCCGGAGACCCCCTTCGCGCTGCTCCTCGGCATCGCCGCACTCGCCGGCCTCGGCGGGGGCAACTTCGCCTCGTCGATGACCAACATCTCCTTCTTCTTCCCCGAGGCGGAGAAGGGGAAGGCCCTGGGGCTCAACGCCGCTGGCGGCAACCTCGGCACCGGCATCGTGCAGCTCGTCGTCCCCGCCGTGATCGCGATCGGCGCCGGGATCCACCTCGAGCGGGCCGGCCTGCTCTTCGTGCCGCTCGTGCTGCTCGCCGCGCTCGGCGCCTGGCGCGGCATGGACAACCTCAGCACCGCGCGGTCCGACCACCGCAGCTGGGCGAAGGCCGCGACCCACCCCCACACCTGGATCATCTCCTTCCTCTACATCGGCACCTTCGGCTCCTTCATCGGCTACTCGGCGGCCTTCCCGACGCTGCTCACGAGCCAGTTCCCCGAGGTGACGACGTCGATCGCCTTCGTCGGCGCGGTTCTCGGTGCCGCGAGCCGGCCGCTCGGCGGGACCATCGCCGACCGGCTCGGCGGCGCGCGGGTGACCATCGCGGCCTTCGTCGTCATGGGGCTCGCCGCGGGGCTGGCGATCCTCGCCCTCTCCGCGCACTCCTTCGTCCTCTTCCTGCTCGCGTTCCTCGTGCTCTTCACCGGGGCCGGCATCGGCAACGGCGCGACCTATCGGATGATTCCGGCCGTCTTCCGGGCCGGGGTGCGTGACGGGGCCGAGCTCGCGATCGCCCGGCGCAGCGCCGCCGGCTGCATCGGGATCGCCGGTGCGGTCGGTGCCGTCGGCGGCTTCCTCGTGCCGCGTGGCTTCGCCATGTCGACGACGGGCTTCGGCTCGCTCGTGCCCGCCATCGGGGTCTTCATCGCCGCCTACGTCCTCATGGCCGCGCTCACCTGGGCGGTCTACGTCCGCCGTGGCTCGCGTCTGGCCGGCGAGGGCATCTGATGGTCGACAGCCACTGCCCCTACTGCGCGCTGCAGTGCGCGATGCACCTGACGCCGGACGAAGGGGGCGCAGTCCCGCTCGTCGTGTCCGGCCGCGACTTCCCCACCAACCGCGGGGGCCTGTGCCGCAAGGGCGGCACGTCCGCAGAGCTGCTGCGCGCGCCCGACCGGCTCACCACCCCCTTCGTCCGCGGCGCCGACGGCCGTCTGCGGGAGACCTCGTGGGAGGAAGCGCTCGACCTGGTGGCCGACCGTCTGCGTCGCGTCGCCGAGGAGCACGGGCCCGACGCCGTGGCCGTCTTCGGCGGGGGTGGGCTGACCAATGAGAAGGCCTACCAGCTCGGCAAGTTCGCCCGGATCGCGTTGCGCAGCAAGAACATCGACTACAACGGCCGGTTCTGCATGGCGTCGGCGGCGGCCGCTGCCAACCGCTCGCTGGGCATGGACCGCGGGCTGCCCTTCCCCGTCACCGATCTCGACGGTGCCGGCGCCGTGCTCCTCCTGGGGAGCAATGTCGCCGAGACGATGCCTCCCTTCGTCCCCCACCTGACCGGCGCGCGGGACGCCGGCGGGCTCGTCGTCGTCGACCCACGTCGCTCGGCGACGGCCGAGCTCACGGACGGCGAGCGTGGACTGCACCTGCAGCCGGTGCCCGGCACCGACCTCGTCGTCCTGCAGGCACTGCTCCACGTCCTCGTCGCCGAGCAGCTCGTCGACACCGCCTACCTCGCCGACCGGACGAGCGGTTGGGATGACGTCACCCGCTCGGTCGCCGCGTGGTGGCCCGAGCGCGCAGAGCAGCTCTGCGGCGTGCCGGCGGACGAGATCCGCTCTGCCGCACGGCTGCTCGCCGCCGCATCCCCCTCCCGCGGGGGCGTGGGCGCGTACGTCCTCACCGGCCGTGGCGTCGAGCAGTCGAGCCAGGGCACGGCGACGGTCACGGCCGCGATCAACCTGGCCCTCGCCCTCGGTCTCGTCGGACGGGAGGGCAGCGGGTACGGCGCACTCACCGGACAGGGCAACGGCCAGGGCGGGCGCGAGCACGGGCAGAAGGCCGACCAGCTCCCGGGGTACCGCCTGATCACCGACCCTGCCGCGCGGGCCCACGTCGCCGGGGTGTGGGGTGTCGACCCCGACGACCTCCCCGGGCCCGGCCTGCCCGCCGTCGCGCTGCTGCAGTCCCTCGGGACCGAAGGGGGCCCACGCGCCCTGCTCGTCCACGGCGCCAACCCCGTCGTGAGCGCTCCCCGCGCCGGCAGCGTCGTCGAGCGGTTGCGCTCGCTCGACCTGCTCGTCGTCTGCGACATCGTCCCCAGCGAGACCGTCGAGCTCGCCGACGTCGTGCTGCCCGTGACCCAGTGGGCAGAGGAGGAGGGCACGATGACCAACCTCGAGGGACGCATCATCCGTCGGCGGCAGGCGATCGACGCCCCGCCCGGGGTGCGCTCCGAGCTGTGGGTCTGGGCCCAGCTGGCCCGGCGGCTCGGCGCACCGGGGGTGTGGTCGGTCGACCCGACCGAGGTCTTCGACGAGCTGGCCCGCGCGAGTGCCGGCGGCCGGGCCGACTACTCCGGCCTGAGCCACGCGCGGCTCGACCGGGAGGACGACCTGCACTGGCCCTGCCCCGCGACCGGCGACGGGCAGGCGCCGCACCCGGGCACGCCACGTGCCTTCCTCGACCGATTCCCCACGCCCGACGGGAGGGCGCGACTCGTGGCCGTGGACCACGTCGGACCCGCCGAGGACCTGCGACCGGACGCCCCGCTCTTCCTCATCACCGGGCGGGTGCTCGAGCACTACCAGTCCGGCGCCCAGACGCGCCGGGTGCCGGCTCTGCTCGCGGCGCAGCCCACCCCCTTCGTCGAGGTGCACCCCCTGCTCGCCCTCCGCCTCGGGCTCGAGGACGGGGACGACGTGCACCTCGTCACGGCACGGGGTGAGGTCACCGCTCCCGCGCGGATCACCGACCGCGTGCGGGCGGACACCGTCTTCATGCCCTTCCACCACCCCGGCGCCGGAAGCGTCAACCGGGCGACCAACGACGCGGTCGACCCGATCTCGTCCATGCCCGAGTTCAAGGTCTGCGCCGTCGACGTCCGGCCGGCGCGGACCCGACTGGAGGTCACCGCATGAGCCACGTCGTCGTCATCGGGCACGGGATGGTCGGGTCCCGCTTCGTCGAGGACCTCACCACGGCCGACACCGCGGGAGAGCACCTCGTCACCGTCCTCGGCGAGGAGGCCTGCGAGCCGTACAACCGGGTCCTGCTCAGCGACGTCGTCGCCGGGTCGCGGGGCCTGGCCGCGATCACCCTGCACTCCCCCGCCCACCCGCGGGTGAGCGTGCAGCGCGGCGTCGCCGTCCGCGCCATCGACCGCGAGCGGCACGACGTGGTGCTCGCCGACGACTCCCGGGTCCCCTACGACCATCTGGTCCTGGCCACAGGGGCAGCCGCGCGCATCCCGACGCTGCCCGGTCTCGACGGACCGGACCTGCCCGGCGGGGTGCACGTCCTGCGCTCCATCGACGACGCCCGTGAGATCGTCGCGGCGACCCTCAACGCGCGACGGGCGATCGTCCTCGGCGGGGGCGTGCTCGGACTCGAGGTGGCGAGCGGCCTGGCGCGGCGCGACCTCGCTGTGACCGTCGTGCACCCGGCCGGCGCGCTCATGGAGCGCCAGCTCGACGAGAGCGCGAGTCGCGTCGTCGAGTCGATGCTGCGCCGCACCGGTGTCGACCAGCGCGTGGGCGTCGGTGCGGAGGAGGTCGTCGTCGAGGACGGGCGACTGCGGCACGTGCGCCTGACCAACGGTGAGGTCCTCGCCGCCGACCTGCTCGTCCTGTCGACCGGGACACTCCCGTGCACGGGGCTCGCAGCCGAGGCCGGCCTGGCCGTCGAGCGCGGTGTCGTCGTCGATGCCGACCTGACGACGCGCGACCCGTGCATCCACGCGATCGGCGACTGCGCCCAGCCACCCGGGGGCGCGAGCGGCCTCGTCGCGCAGGGCTGGGAGCAGGCGCGGCGACTCGCCGACCTGCTCACCGGACGCGACCCCGAGGGCGTGCGCAGCGGTGTCGGTGACGTCGTCAAGCCCAAGACACCCGGCGTCGACATCGTGACGATGGGCCTGTGCGGCACCTCGCACCGCGAGGACCCCGCCCTGCGCGTCGTCCGCCTCAGCGACCCCTCCGCCGGCCGGCACCTCGAGGTCGTCGTCCGCGACGGGCTCCTCGTCGGGGCCACCGCGATCGGGGCGGGTCGCACCGGCACCGAGCTCATCACCGCCTACACCCGTCGCACACCCGTGCCCGCCGACCCCGCGCACCTGCTCCTGCCGGCGGTCGTCCCGGCCGCCCCGAGCACGGGACGGGACTCCCCTTCGCTCGTGCCGGACCGGGCGACGATCTGCCGCTGCAACGGTGTGACGAAGGGGGACATCCGCGCCGGGTTCGACTCGGGCGCACGGACGCTCGAGCAGATCGCGGAGACGACCCGCGCGACCACGGGGTGCGGGGGCTGCACCGACGCGGTGTGCGGGATCGTCGACTGGCTGCGGGCCGGCGACGGCCCCTCACCGAGCGACACGGGCGCCGGTGAGGACGGGTTCACACAGGTGAAACACGAGCAAGACCGATCAGAAACGAGGGCTTCCTAACGTGACTGTCATGCCCCAGGACACCGCACCCACCGCTCCCCAGCAGCTTGTCGTCGTCGGTGGCGGGATGGTCGCCCGGCGACTCATCGACGCCCTGCGCGCCCGGGACGAGGCCGGCGCGTGGGCGGTGACGCTGCTGGCCGAGGAGCCCCGCGCCCCGTACGACCGCGTGGCGCTCACCTCCTACTTCACCGGGCGCGAGCCCGAGGACCTGGCCCTCGGTGGCCAGGAGTTGTGGGACGACCCCCTCGTCACGCTGCGACGAGGCGTCCGGGCCGAGCGCATCGACCGCGACGCGCGCACAGTCACGACGAGCACCGGGCAGGTGCTCGACTACGACGCCCTCGTCCTGGCCACCGGCTCGTACGCGGCGGTGCCGCCGGTGCCGGGCAAGGACCTGCGCGGCGCCTTCGTCTACCGCACGATCGACGACGTCGCGGACCTGCGCGAGTTCGTCGAGCGCCGCCGCGAGGAGCTGGACCGGCCGGTGCGTGGTGCCGTCGTCGGCGGCGGCCTGCTCGGACTCGAGGCGGCCGGAGCCCTGCGTGCCCTCGAGGTCGACGCGACCGTCGTCGAGTTCGCGCCACGACTCATGCCACTCCAGGTCGACGACGGTGGCGGCGCGGCACTCAAGCGGCTCATCGAGGGCCTCGGGGTGAGCGTGCGGACCTCGACTGCCACCGCCAAGATCGTCGGCGACCGTGGCGCCGTGTCGCGGATGAAGTTCTCCGAGGGTCCCTCGCTCGACGTCGACGTCGTGGTCTTCGCGGTCGGCGTCCGACCGCGCGACGAGCTGGCCCGCGATGCGGGCCTCGAGGTCGGCGAGCGCGGCGGTGTGGTCGTCGACGACGCTTGTGCCACAGCGGATCCCGCGATCTGGGCCATCGGTGAGGTGGCCTGCATCGGCGGTCGCTGCCTCGGCCTCGTCGCCCCCGGCTACACGATGGCCGAGATCGTCGCCGACCGGCTGCTCGGCGGTGCGGGGACCTTCCCCGGCGCCGACCTGTCGACGAAGCTCAAGCTCCTCGGGGTCGACGTCGCGAGCTTCGGTGACGCCTTCGCCGAGGAGCCGGGATCGCTCGAGGTCGTCATCTCCGACCCCGTGGCCGGGGTGTACAAGAAGCTCGTCATGAGCGACGACGCGAAGACCCTGCGCGGAGGGATCCTCGTCGGCGACGCATCGGCCTACTCCTCCCTTCGTCCCATGGTCGGGCGTGAGCTCGGCGGCGACCCGGCCGCCCACCTGCTGCCCGAGGGCAGCGCGCCCGCACCCGCGGGAGACCTGCCCGACGACGCCGCCGTGTGCTCGTGCAACAACGTCACGGCAGGCGAGATCCGGTGTGCCGTGGGCGAAGGGGGCTGTACCGACCTCGCCGGGGTCAAGGCGTGCACGCTGGCCGGGACGAGCTGCGGCTCCTGCCTGCCCCTGGTCAAGAAGCTCGTGACCACCGAGCTCGAGGCAGCCGGCGTCGAGGTGAGCCGGGCGTTGTGCGAGCACTTCGAGCTCTCCCGCGCCGAGCTCTTCGACGTCGTGCGCGTGCAGGGACTGACGACCTTCAGCGAGATCGTCGAACGCCACGGCTCGGGGCGCGGCTGCGACATCTGCCGGCCGGTCGTCGGCTCGATCCTCGCCTCGCTCGGCACCGGCCACATCCTCGACGGCGAGCGTGCGACCCTCCAGGACACCAACGACTTCGTCATGGCCAACCTGCAGAAGGATGGCTCGTACTCCGTCGTCCCGCGCATCCCCGGGGGCGAGGTGACGCCGGAGGGCCTCATCGCGATCGGCGAGGTGGCGCGCGACTTCGGGCTGTACACCAAGATCACCGGCGGGCAGCGGGTCGACCTCTTCGGCGCCCGCATCGACCAGCTGCCGGCGATCTGGCGACGGCTCGTCGACGCCGGCTTCGAGTCGGGCCACGCCTACGGCAAGTCCCTGCGCACGGTGAAGTCCTGCGTCGGGTCGACGTGGTGCCGGTTCGGGGTGCAGGACTCGGTGGGCCTCGCGATCGACCTCGAGCTGCGATACCGCGGACTGCGCTCCCCGCACAAGATCAAGCTCGGCGTCTCGGGGTGCGCCCGCGAGTGCGCCGAGGCCCGGGGCAAGGACGTCGGCGTCATCGCGACAGACAACGGCTGGAATGTCTACGTCGGCGGCAACGGCGGCTTCACCCCACGCCACGCCCGGCTGCTCGCCGAGGACCTCGACACCGAGACGCTTGTGCGCACGATCGACCGGTTCCTCATGTACTACATCCGCACGGCCGACCGGTTGCAGCGCACCGCGCCGTGGGTCGAGGAGCACGAAGGGGGACTCGACGCGATCCGCGCCGTCGTCCTCGACGACAGCCTGGGCATCGCCGAGGACCTCGACGCCGCGATGGCTGCGCACGTCGGCCGATACGAGGACGAGTGGGCCGCAACGCTGGCCGACCCTGACAAGCTGGCGCGCTTCGCTCCCTTCGTCAACGCGCCGGAGGCGGTCGACGACTCGTTGGCCTACGTCGGCGAGCGCGGACAAGCCCGCCCCGCGACGCCCGACGAACGCTCGTCGGGCTCCGTCCTCATCGCCGGCACCACCCTGGAGGTCCGCTCATGACCGCGACCCTGCCCACCACCGAGGTGCGCGTCTGCGCGCTCGTCGAGCTCGTGCCGGAGCGTGGCTCCGTGGCGCTGGTCGGCGGCGAGCAGGTCGCGATCGTGCGCACCCACGACGACTCCGTCCACGCCGTCGCCAACCGCGACCCCTATAGCGGCGCGCAGGTCATCGCCCGCGGGCTCGTCGGCACCCGCGGCGACGCGCCCACGGTGACCTCGCCCATGTACAAGCAGGTGTGGGACCTGCGATCGGGCGCCTGCCTCGAGGCCGCCGGTGAGGAGCCGGTCCCCTTACGCACGTGGAGTGTTCGCGTCGTCGACGGTGACGTCCTGGTGTCGACGTGAGTCCCCGACAGGGGCTCGAGGGGTGCGTCGTCCTCGTCACGAGCGACCGGCGCTCCGGCGACCTACGCGCGGCGCTCGAGCGAAGGGGGGCCACGACCCTCCACTCCCCCACCCTGGCCACCACGCCGCCCATGGTCGATGACGAGCTCGTCCGGGAGACCCGCGCGCTCGTGCGGGCCGCGCCGGACGTCGTCGTCGTGACGACGGCGGCGGGGTTCCGTGGGTGGCTCGAGGCAGCCGACGCAGCGGGGTTGGGCAGGGACCTGCAGTCCGCCCTCGAGGGCGCCCGGATCGTCGCGCGGAGCCCGCAGGTGGACGCCGCCGTCCGTGGCGCCGGGCTCGAGGTCGTCGGCCGTACCGCGTCGGACTCGACTGCCGGTGTCCGCGACGTCCTGCTCGCCGAAGGCGTTGCAGGACAACGGGTCGCGATCCAGCACCACGGCACCCCGGACGAGGTGCTCATTGATGGCCTCGTGGGCGCCGGGGCCGCCGTGTCCTCGGTCGTCGTCCACCGATGGGGTCCGCCCCCGGACCGCCGGGCGGTGGCACTCGGCATCGAGACCGCCGCGACCGGAGAGGTCGACGCGGTCCTCTTCACCTCGGCGCCCGCGGCGCAGGCGTGGGTCGACGCGGTCACCGAGGCCGGCGAGCTGCCGCGCGTCGCCGCCCTCGCACGTGCCGGTCGGTTGCTCGTGGCCGCGATCGGGGAGGTGACGGCCTGCCCCCTTCGCTCGGCGGGGATCGAACCCCTGCTGCCCGAGCACAGCCGCTTGGGCTCCCTCGTGCGGGCCGTCCTCGACCACCTCGAGCAGCTCGGACCGGGTGCCGTCGAGACCATCGGTGGGTCCCTGCGCGTGCGCAGCTCGGCCGTCGTACTCGGCGACGACGTCCTGCCCGTCTCCCCGAACGGCCTCGCGGTGCTGCGGGTCCTGGCCGATGCCCGGGGCAGGGTCGTCCCTCGCTCCGCTCTCCTGGCGGCGCTGCCCGGAGACCCCAGCAGCGGCCACGCGCTCGAGATGACCATCGCCCGGCTGCGGGAGGCCCTCGGCGACCGTCGGGTCGTCGAGACGGTCGTGCGCCGCGGATACCGACTCGCGCTGGCCGAGGGCGCCCACGCCGTATCGGCCTAAGTCGGTTGCGGCCGGCCGGAGCGGGACGAGGGTGGCTCCATGACCTCACGCATCTCGCACACCACCCTCGACTGCACCGACGCCGACGCGCTGTCGCAGTGGTGGAAGGGGGTGCTCGGCTGCACCGACGTCCCGGGCGACCCCAATCTGCCCGGTCACGACGAGTGCATGCTCGTCGACCCGGTGAGCGGGCACCAGGTGCTCTTCATCGAGGTGCCGGACCCGACGCCGGGCAAGAACAAGATGCACTTCGACCTGCGGCCCACCGACGGCACCCAGCAGGAGGAGGTCGCACGCCTGCTCGCGCACGGTGCGACGGTCCACGCCGACCTGATCGGTCAGTACGGCCCCGGGACGGGGTGGGTGACGCTCGCCGACCCTGAGGGCAACCTCTTCTGCGTGCTGCGGTCCGACGACGAGCTGGCGCGGGCCGAGTCCTCGGGCTGACGGTCAGCTCCGCTCCCCCACCTCGCGGGCCCAGGTGATCGCACCACGGCTGCGTCGCTCACGGCTCGTGCCCGGGGACGAGACCTCGCCCGGCCCGTGGTCGGCGACGCCGAAGGCGGTCATCGAGACCACTTCGATGTGCGCCGGGACCCCGAACTCGGCTGACACACCCTCCCGGTCGAAGGCCCGGAACTGGTGGCTGTCGAACCCCAAGGCGAGGGCCTGGACGCACATATGCGCGACGGCCTGACCGAGGTCGTAGCGCGAGAACTCGGAGTACTCCCAATCCGGAGCGTCCTCGACACCGACCTGGGTGAGGTTGGCGACGAGCGTGCTGGCCGGCGGCGCCCACGCGGATGAACTGCGGGCCAGGTGTCGCACGAGGCGCTCGTGCACCGCGTCGCCCCGTCGGCCGACGACGAAGCCCCATGGCTGGGAGTTGCCAGCCGACGGCGCCAGGCGCGCGGCCTCCAGCAGGACGTCGACGTGCTCGTGCGTCATCACCACGTCCGGGCGGAAGCCCACGGGGCTGAACCTCTCGGACAGTGCCGGGTGGAGCACGGGGTCGGACGTGACGTCGCAGACTGCCATGTCGCCAGTATCCCGTGGGGCACGGAGGGTTGTCGGTGGTCGACCCTAGAGTTTTGACATGGACACCAACGGCGGCTCCCCCACCGCGACGGCCGACGCCGTCGGGCGGGATGTCGCCGCGGTTCTGGAGGCCGAGCCCTTTTCTCTCGCAACGTCTTTGGCGTCGCTCTCGCGTCAGGACCTGATCGACCTCACGGCAGAGCAGGCGGAGGTCGTCATCGCTGCGACCCAGCGCCTGACCAATGCGCTGGCCGCCGTGCAGACCGCCGCCGTGGCCTCCTTCGCCGACGCGGTCGACCGCGACCTGGACGCCTACCGGGAGCAGCGCCGAGCCGACTTCGAGGCCCGGAGGGACGATGCCGAGGCGCGGGGCATCGACTTCACTGAGCGGTGGTTCCCCATCCCGAGCGAGGACCAGTTCGGCGCCGCCGCCCTGGCGCCCCTGCTGCACGTCTCACCCCGTGCCATGGGCGCCCGGATCAACCGGGCCAGGCGCGTGGACCACGAGCTGGGCGCGACGTGGGAGACCGCACGCTGCGGTGACCTCGAGCCCTACCGGGTCGACGCGATCGTGCGCGCGAGCGAGCCGCTCGAGGACGCCTCGCTGCAGGAGTTCGAGGCGCGGCTCTTCGCCGACGACGTCACCGATCTGCCGACGACCGACCTGACCCGTCGTGCCCGCAGCGCGGCCGTGGCCACCGACCGCGCCTCGGTCGAGGAGGTCGCAGCACGAGCGCGTCGCAAGCGGTCGGTGACCTGCGGACCTGACCGCGACCTCCCCGGCATGACGCTCTGGCGGCTGCGGCTCCCGACCGAGGCCTCCCGCAACATGTGGGCGGCCGTCGACGGTCTGGCGCAGGAGTACCACCGGGCACGTCGTGATGGCGGCGACCCGGTGACGATCGACCAGGCCCGGGCTGACGCCTTCGCCGACCTCGTGCTCGCTCACGCCAGCGTCGAGACCACGGTCGAGCTCGTCGTGCCGGTGGCGGCGATCGTGGGCGACGACGCCGATGAGGGCACCGCAGCAGCTGCCGGGGACGCCAGTGCGGGCAGTGGCACCGCATGTCGCCCGGGACTCTTCCGCCGAGGGGAGCGACGCTCCCCGGCCGAGACGCTGCGCTGCACCGGTGACCCGCCCGACATCGTGCTCGACTGGGTCAGCGGTCGAGAGCTGCACCGAGCCACCGCCATCGAGGCCGAGGTCGCGCTCGCGCTGAGTGGTCACCTGGACGTCGACGGCAACCCGCACCTGGCCTACGCTCCCCCACCCGCCCGTGGCCCCTCCGATGTGGAGTCGGTCCGCGGTCCCGGCGTCGATCGAAGCGAGGCCGCCGCAGCCGCCATCGGAGCATGGTTCGTCCCCGGTCACGTCGACGACCGCCGTGTCGGAGCACTCCTGCCGACTGACCTCACGGCGCTGCTCGCCGACCCGTCGACGCGGATCCGCGTGGTCGGCAGCCACCCGACGTCCGGTGCCATCAGCACCGACAGCACGCCCGCCTACCGACCCGGCGCCACCGTGGCCCGCCGTGTGCGCAGACGCGACGGCACCTGCCGCTTCCCCGGGTGCGGGGCGCCCGCCGACCGCACCCAACTCGACCACGTGACGCCATACCCGGCCGGGGCCACGGAGGTCACGAACCTCGTCTGCCTCTGCACGACGCACCACGGCTTCAAGCACCACTCGGGGTGGCGCCTGACCATGACGGACGACGGGGTCTGCACCTGGACCGCGCCGACCGGCCGGACCCACAGCACCAAGCCCCGGCAGGCCCACTCCACCTCGGTGTAGGTGCGCGCGGCCGGGCACTCTGCCACCGTGGGAGGGTGTCCTCCCGCGACGGATCCACCCCGATGCACGACGGCCCCAACTCGATGCACGACGGCCCCACCCCACAGTTCGACGACCTCGCCGACCTCCTCGACCGGCTGGTCGAGCAGGGACAGATCGGCGGGTGGGTGGTCGGGGTCGCCGACGACCACTGCCGGTCCGTGCGCGCGGGAGGCGCCAGGTCCCCCGACGGTCCACCGATGCGCGAGGACACCCACTTCGCCCTCAGCTCCAACACCAAACCCATCGGTGGTGCCCTCACGCTCCGCCTGATCGAGCTCGGCGTCATCGCCCTGGACGAACCGGTCGACCCGTGGCTCCCGGAGCTCGCCGAGCCACGCGTCCTCGTCTCCCCGGAGGCGGACCTCACCGCGACGGTCCCCGCCGACCGACCGATCACCGTGCGACACCTGCTGACGATGACGCCGGGCTTCGGCTGGACGAGCGAGCCGGGCCCGCTCGCCGAGGCCATCGCCGAGCAGCAGATCGGCCCGGGCCCGTGGGGTCCCCCGATGGGCCCCGAAGAGTTCATGACCCGGCTCGGCGGCCTGCCTCTGGCCAACCAGCCGGGCACCGCCTGGCGGTACCACACGAGCACCGAGGCCCTCGCCGTCCTGCTGGCCCGGGCCACGGGCAACACGGTCGCCGACCTGCTCGACGTGCACCTGCTGGGTCCGCTCGGCATGACCGATACCGGCTTCGTCGGCGACACGGACCGCCTGGCCACACCCCTGGCGCCCTCCGACGACGGCGCGTTGACCCCCTTCGTCGCCCCGCCGGGCACCTGGGTCGACCAGCCGGCCTTCCCCTCCCTCGCAGCGGGACTCGTCTCGACCGTGGCCGACCAGCTGACCTTCCTCCGCTCGCTCGTCGGCGGACCGGGAGTGCTCTCGCCGCAGACCCTGTCACTCATGCGCACCGACGCCCTCACCGACGAGTCCCGCACCACCGCGACGGGATTCATCGAGGATGGGTGCGGCTGGGGCCTGCACGTCGAAGTACGCCCCTCCGGCGCCATCGGATGGGCCGGCGGGCTGGGCACCATCGGATACGCCGACCCGCGGACCGGACGAGCCGCCTTCCTCGCCACCCAGGTCACCTTCGACGCCCCCGGGACCGTCACCGCCTTCGACGCCTTCTGGTCGCTCTTCGCGTGACACCGGAGCGGCCGACCAGCAGGCCGTGCCATGCTCGAGTCATGAGCCGAGCACTCGTCCTCGTCGACATCCAGAACGACTTCTGCGAAGGGGGGTCCCTCGCCGTCGCGGGAGGCGGCGCGGTCGCCGCCCGGGCCACCGAGCGGGTCCTCGCCGACCACGACTACACCGCCGTCGTCGCGACGGCCGACTGGCACCACGACCCCGGCGACCACTGGGCCCGTGACGGCGAGCCGAACTTCTCGACGACCTGGCCGGTGCACTGCGCCGCAGGGACCCCGGGGGCGCAGTTCCACCCTTCGCTCGAGCCGGCTCTGCCGCACGTCGACGAGATCTTCCGCAAGGGGATGCACGACGCTGCCTACAGCGGGTTCGAAGGGGTCGCGTCCGACGGGACGACGGGCCTGGCGGCCTGGCTGCGCGAGCGCGGCGTCACCGACCTCGACGTCGGCGGGATCGCCACCGACCACTGCGTGCGCGCGACGGTGCTCGACGCGCTGCGTGAGGGCTTCGGTGTGCGTCTGCTCCCCGACACGATCGCGGGAGTGGCGCCCGAGACGACGGAGGCCGCGCTGCGTGAGATGGCCGCTGCGGGCGCCACCGGGACCGACACCACCGGAGCCAGCCCCACCCACACGACCACCACGCCATGAGTGCGCTCCCCGCCGTCATGGCCGGCCGCACCGTGCTCATCACGGCCGACCGGCGCAGCGACGACCTGGCCGAGTCCTTCGCCCGCCGCGGAGCGACCGTCCGGCACGCCGCGGCCATGTCGATCGTCCACCACAGCGACGACGAACGCCTCGTCACCGACACCCGCGCCCTGCTCACCGACCCACCGGACGTCCTCGTGGTGACGACCGGCGCCGGGCTGCGCGGGTGGATCGAGGCAGCCGACGTCGCCGGACTCGGCGATGAGCTCCGCCGGGTCCTGGGCGCCGCCCGCGTCCTCGCACGCGGCCCCAAGGCCAAGGGCGCACTCGTCGCCCACGGCATCCCGGTCGCGTGGGTCGCCCCGTCCGAGACGACGGCCGAGATCACCGACCACCTGCTCGCCGAGGGGGTCGACGGGCTCCACGTCGCCGTGCAGCACCACGGCAACGGATCCGACGGCCTCGACGAGGCACTCACCGACGCCGGGGCGAGGGTCTCCCCCTTCGTCGTCTACCGATGGGGTCCCGCGCCGGACCCCGCTGCGGTCACCGCCTCCGTCCGCGACGTCGCCGCCGGTGGGATCGACGTCGTCGTCTTCACCTCCGCTCCGGCCGTCGCAGCATGGTGGTCCACGGCGCAGGAGGCTGGTGTCGCGGACGAGATCGTCCGACGCTCCCACGAGGACGTGCTCTTCGCCGCCGTCGGGCCGGTCACCGCCGACCCGTTGCGTGCGAAGGGGGTCGATCCGCTCGTCCCCGAGCGCAGCCGGATGGGCGCCCTCGTGCGCGCCGTCCTCGTCCACTTCGGCGACGGTGCGACCGTCTCGGACGGGTAGCGTGCCGTCCATGTCGAGCAGCCCCGACCCCGCCCCGCGGGCCCACCCGGCCCTCTTCGTCTCCCTCGTCAACGACGCCTCGCTCTTCCCACCGGCGGCCCTCGACATGCCCACGGCGCTCGCCGCGCACGCGCAGCACCGGGACGGGCAGCACGCTGACGTCGTCGGGCCCTTCCTCGTCGGGGTGCCGGTGGTCCCTGACCTCCTCGCCGCCCTGGACGCCGGGTCCCCCGCGCCACCCGCCATCGGTCTCGTCGCCCGACCGGGCACCGCGGTCGAGGACGTGCGGGCGGCCGCCGCGACCTTGCGTCAGGAGATCCGGACGCGCCTGGTCTCGATCGACGCCGGGTGGCAGCCGGGGTGGCGCAGCATCGACCCGGGCGAGCTGCCGATCCACCTCGAGGTCGGGCGTGAGGACCGCGAGGCGGCCCTGACGGACATCGCGTCGGCGAGCGAGTTCGCCGATGTCCGCGCGAAGTTCCGCACCGGCGTCACTCCCGATTGGGCCTGGCCCGACGCCGGTGAGCTCGCCGACTTCATCCTCGGCGCAGGGCGGCACCACCTCCCCTTCGTCCTCACCGGCGGGCTGCACCACGCGGTCCGCGCCGACCACCCGGTCGAGGGCGGGGTCGAGCCGCAGCACGGCCTGCTCAACGTGCTGGTCGCCGTGCATGCCAGCGCGGGCGGTGCCGACGAGCAGACCGTGCGCGAGCTGCTCGAGGTGCGGGAGGCACAGCCCCTCGCCGAGATCGTCCGTGGGTGGGGCGTCCCCGACGTCGCGGCCGTCCGTGCGGCCTTCGCCGGCTACGGCTGCTGCGACGTCACCGACCCCATCGGTGAGCTGGCCGGAGTCGGGCTGCTCACCGGCACCCCTGCCTGAGGCGGTCAGGCAGGTCGGTCGTCGGACCCTCGCGGCTGGGGCCCGACCACGACGACCGTGCCGGCGATCTTGTCGTGCAGCGTCTGTCGCTTGGGGTCGATGATGGGCAGCAGCAGGTCGGCCGGGTTGAGCACGAGGACCAGCAGGCTCAGACCGGGCACCCACGAGAGCATCTGCAGGGCCAGCGGCAGCAGCACCCGCATGAAGGCGGTGCCGGTCGTGATCGTGCCGGCCTGGTCGTAGCGGCGGACCGACAGCCCGAGGGCCGCCTTGCCCGGGGTCGCCCCGCGGGTGGTGAGGAAGCCGATCTGGTACGCGGCCTGCACGAGCAGTGCCAACCCGAGACCGACGAAGAACCATGGCCAGTCGAGCATGCCCAGCAGCGCGTCGGGAGTCAGCTCCTCGACCCGGGACTGGTCCCCGGCCTGCGCCGCCTCGAGGACGAAGGCCATGTAGTCCCACATCCACAGCCCGAAGGCCCAACCGGCCACGACGAGGTTGATGAGCCCGAGGATGAGTGAGTCGATGATGTAGGCGCCGACCCGCGTGCCGAAGGGGGCCAGCGCCTGCCCGTCCGCCGTCGTCGGCTCCGCGTGGTGCGCCACGGGAGCGCCGGGCGGGGGCCCGTACGGCGGCCTGCCCTGCCCGTAGGGCGAAGGGGGCTGCGGAGCGCCCGTGCGGGCGGGCGCCTCACCCGGACCCGCCGGTCGACCGAAGACGTCCGTGCCCGGTGCACCCGGTGCCGCCACCGGAGCCGTCTGGCGGGACTGCCGCGGGACCGTGCGGTCGCTCCAGATGATGCCGTCGAAGTACCGCAACCGGGAGTCGTCGTCGGGGTCGTCGTACCAGCCGGCGCGCTCGGGGGTGCTCATGCGCTCACGATCTCATGTCCGCTTGGTGCGCCGACGCAGCACCAGCGTGACGACGACGGTGACGAGGAGCACGGCGATGACCGTCGCTGCCACCGGGGACCGCGCCGCGGCGGCGATCCAGGCGCGGGCCGCTGCCAGGCCGACGGTCCCGTAGAGCGTGGCCCACAGCACGGAGCCGAGGGTGACCGCGGGCAGGTAGCGCCGCAGGGGCATGCGCGTGACACCCGCCGTGGCGTTGACGGCCGTCTGGACGCCCCAGGTGAGGAAGCACAGCACGACGGCGATCGGTCCCCACCGGTTGACCAGGTCCCGCGCCCGTCGCCAGGTGGGCGAGGCCGCCTCCTCCTCCAGCCCACGCCAGCGTCGGGTCCCCGCAGCGGCACCACGACCGATCCAGTACGTGGCATTGGCCCGGAGCATGACGACGACGAAGAGTCCTGCAAAGGTGGGCAGGAAGTGGGACCAGGTCACGCGGCTCCTCGCTCAGGGTTGCCTCACCCTATCGCCGGACATGACGAAGGGAGCGCCCCCTCCCGGCCGTCGTGGTCCGGGCGGGGCGCCCCCTTCGTCGTCGTCTCAGAGGTTGCCGCGCTTGTCCTGCTCACGCTCGATCGACTCGAAGAGCGCCTTGAAGTTGCCCTTGCCGAAGCCCAGGGAGCCGTGACGCTCGATGATCTCGAAGAAGACCGTCGGGCGGTCGCCGAGGGGCTTGGTGAAGATCTGCAGGAGGTAGCCGTCCTCGTCTCGGTCAACGAGGATCTTGCGGGACTTCAGCTCCTCGATCGGGACGCGGACCTCACCGATGCGGGCGCGCATCTCGGGGTCGTCGTAGTACGCATCGGGGGTGTCGAGGAACTCGACGCCCTCCTTGCGCAGCTCGTCGACCGTGCGCAGGATGTCGTTGGTCGCCAGGGCGAGGTGCTGCGCGCCGGGGCCACGGTAGAAGTCGAGGTACTCGTCGATCTGGCTGCGCTTCTTGGCGATGGCCGGCTCGTTGAGGGGGAACTTCACCCGGTGGTTGCCGTTGGCGACGACCTTGGACATCAGGGCGGAGTAATCGGTCGCGATGTCGTCACCGACGAACTCGGCCATGTTGACGAAGCCCATGACCCGGTTGTAGAAGCCGACCCACTCGTCCATCTTGCCCAGCTCGACGTTGCCGACGATGTGGTCGAGCGCCTGGAAGAGCCGCTTGGGTGCGCCGTCGCGCTTGACGAAGGAGGACTCCTTGGCGACGTAGCCCGGCAGGTAGACGCCCTCGTAGGTGCGACCGTCGACGGTGCGCTGCACGAGGGAGTGGATCGTCTCGCCGTACGTGGCGATCTCGGCGATGCGGACGCTGCCGTGCTCGTCGGAGACGGTCTCGGGCTCTCGCACGACGCGGGCCCCGGCCGCCTTGGCCTGCGCGACGCACTTGTCGACGTCGGGGACCTCGAGGGAGATGTCGACGACGCCGTCGCCGTGGGCGGTGTGGTGGGCGATGAGCGGGCTGTCGGGGCTGACCGCTCCCTTGACGACGAAGCGGATCGAGCCGGACTTCAGGACGAAGGACTTGTGGTCCCGGTTGCCGTTCTCCGGACCGGAGTAGCCGACGAGCTCCATACCCCAGGCGCTCTGGTAGTAGTGCGCCGTCTGGGTCGCGTTGCCGACGACGAAGACGATGGCGTCCCACCCGGTGACCGGGAAGGGGTCAGCCTCCTCGTCGTACTCGACGAGCCCGACGAGCTGCTTGAGCTGGTCGAGGTCGAGCTCGGCCTCGCGCTCCTGCCTGGTGAGTTCAACCGCGGTGTTGGACATGCGCTCAGGATGGCGACGGGGGTCGACCGTGTGCAACCGACCCGGGCCATCCTGCGCACGGTGCGCAATCTGTTGCGTGCAGCGGGCACTGTTGGAGACAATCTGCGCATGAACCCCGGTCCGAGACGCCCACCCGTCATCGACGAGCTCGACGCCCGTCTCATCGCCCTGTTCTCCGAGCGCCCATCGATCGGGGTCCTCGGCGCCTCCCGCGAGCTCGGCGTCGCCCGGGGCACCGTGCAGGCGCGGCTGGACCGGCTGCAGACGAAGGGGGTCATCCGCTCCTTCGCGCCGACCATCGACCCGGCATCACTCGGCTACCCCGTGACTGCGCTGTGCACCCTGGAGATCCGTCAGCGCCTGGGCCACCAGGCCGTCGTCGACCACCTGCTCGCGATCCCCGAGGTCCTGGAGATCCACTCGACGACCGGGATGGGCGACCTGATCATCCGGATCGTCGCCACGGACAATGCCGACCTCGGCCGGGTCATCGACGAGATCATCGACGACACCCACGTCGTGCGCGCGAGCACCTCGATCGCCCTCGTGACGCACCTGGAGATGCGCACCGGCCCCCTCGTCGAGGAGGCCGTCCGCCGCAGGGACGGCAGCTGAAGGGACGTCCGCGTCCTTCCGACGTCACGCTGGTCGAGGTGCGAGGGCGTCCGCGCCCGTCCGGGTTCACGCTGGTCGAGGTGCGAGGGCGTCCGCGCCCGAGCCTCGAGACCTCAGATCTTGTCGCCGAGCAGCATCCAGATGAAGATCACGGTGCCGATAGCCATGCCGATGTGCGCGATCTGGGAGAGCCACGGACCCTTGGTCCAGCCGTCTCCCGCGAAGTGCTCGGAGTGCCGCGACCCCGACCCGCGCCACCGGCCGAGGAAACCCAGGCCGATGAGCGAGGCGATGACGAGGCAGATGATCGCCAGCCACGTGGCCGGCGTGGACTCGTGCACGTCGAGCAGCCGCAGGACGATGATGGCCAGGCCGACGCCGAGAGTGAGGCTGTGCAGGTTGAGCACCCACCCGGAGAAGTCGACCATGCCCCGCTGACCCCGGGCCGCGCGCAGACGCAGCGGCGTCAGGACGAGGACCAGGATCGCCAAGGCCACGAGGATCCACGCGAAGACGGTCATGCCCCCATGATGCCCGCACTGCGGCACCGGTAGGGGGAACTTCGGCCACCGATGACGACGAGGGGCCGTGCACGCCGCGTCCGGCGTCGTGGCTCAGCGCTTGCCGACGAACCAGCGGCGGATGCGCTCGATGCGCTCGGTGACCTGCTCGCTCGTGGCCTGCGCGAGCTCGGGCCCTCCGCACGCGCGTCGCAGGTCCATGTGGATGTTGGCGTGCGGAGCGCCCGTCTTGGTGGCATAGGCCGCGACGAGCTTGTTGAGCTCCTTGCGCTGGGCGGCCAGGGCCCGGTGGGCGGCGACGGGAGCGTCGTCGTCCTTGCGGGTGCGGCCGGTGCGCTTGGACTGCTTCGTCTGGCGCTCGCTGAGCAGCGCGTGCACCTGGTCCGGCTCGAGCAGACCGGGCAGGCCGAGGTAGTCCTGCTCGTCCTCGGAGCCGACCTCGGCGTGCAGGCCGAACTGCTGCTTGTCGTAGAGCACGTGGTCGAAGTGCGCGTCCGACTCCAGCGCCTCGAAGGAGCCGAGCAGGTCGTCGCTGGCGCCCGCGTCCCGGTTGGCGGCCGCGAGCATGCCCTCCTCCTCGGACCACAGGGGCGCCTCGTCCTCCTGCGACTCCGGACGATCGAGGGCGTGGTCGCGCTGCTCCTCGAGAGTGCCCGCGTGGGCGAGGATCACCGGCACGCTCGGCAGGAAGACGCTGGCGGTCTCCCCGCGCCCGCGGGCCCGCACGAACCGCCCGACGGCCTGCGCGAAGAACAACGGCGTGGACGTCGACGTCGCGTAGACCCCGACGCACAACCGGGGCACGTCGACCCCTTCGCTCACCATGCGCACGGCGACGAGCCAGCGGGAGGTGCTCGCGGAGTAGTCCTCGATCTTCTGCGACGCGCCGTTGTCGTCGGACAGGACGACGGTGGGCTTCTCCCCCGTGAGCTCGGTGAGGATGCGCGCGTACGCCCGCGCCTGGGTCTGGTTGGTCGCGATGACCATCGCGCCGGCGTCCGGGACGCCGCGCCGGACCTCGGTCAGTCGCTTGTCCGCGGCGGCGAGGACGGAGGGGATCCACTCCCCCTTCGGGTCCAGGGCGGTGCGCCAGGCCTGGGCGATGAGGTCCTTGGTCATCGGCTCGCCGAGGCGGGCGGCCACCTCGTCACCGGCGCGGGTGCGCCAGCGCATCGCGCCGCCGTACGCCATGAAGAGCACGGGCCGCACGACGCCGTCGCGCAGCGCCTCGGCGTAGCCGTAGGTGTAGTCGCTGCTCGAGCGCAGGATCCCGTCGTCGCCGTACTCGTAGCCGACGAAGGGGATCGGGTTGGTGTCGGAGCGGAAGGGGGTCCCGGTGAGGGAGAGCCGGCGGGTCGCCGGCTCGAAGGCCTGGCGGATGCCGTCGCCCCACGACTTGTTGTCGCCGCCGTGGTGGATCTCGTCGAGGATGACGAGCGTGCGCTCGTCGCGGGTGCGGCTCTCGTGGACCGAAGGGCGGGACGCCACCTGCGCGTAGGTCACGGCGACACCGTCGTAGTCGCTCGAGGTCACCGCGGTCGTGTTGGAGAAGCGCGGGTCGAGGTGGATGCCGACGCGGCCGGCGGCGTCGGCCCACTGGGTCTTCAGGTGCTCGGTCGGCGCCACGACGGTGATGTTGGTGACCTCACCGGCGGAGAGCAGCTCGGCCGCGACCCGCAGGGCGAAGGTCGTCTTGCCGGCGCCCGGGGTGGCGACGGCCAGGAAGTCGGTGCGCCCCGACTCGAGGTAGAGCTTGAGCGCCTCGGCCTGCCAGGCGCGCAGGGCCCCTGCGGTACCCCACGCCGCCCGCCTCGGGAAGGCGGGTGACAGGTGGGACGCAGCAGACTGACTCATCGCAGGGCCAACTGTAGATCGCCGCGGTGACAGGACCGAATGCCGCCCGCCGGGCAGGCCGGACCCGCCGTCAGGAGCGCGCGTCCATGGCCACCATGGTCTGCAGACCGGTGCCGAGCTCGCCCCGGACGTCGGCGAGCGTGGTGTGCACGGTGCCGCCGTGACCCGGCGTCGCGAGCGCGCGGGAGTCCAACCGCACCCACTCGCCCTCCGGGTCACGGTCGAGGGCGACGTGCAGGTCGCAGTTGATGTAGGTGTGGCGCCTCGGGTCGACCGTCAGCGTGATGCCACCCCCGGAGTCGGCGAGCACGAGGGCCCGCTGCCAGCCGGTCGGCTCCTCGCCCTCCACGAGCTCGACGAGTTGGCGTCCCCAGGCCACGGCGGTGCCCACTCCCCCGGCCACGATGCGCCACTCGATGGCCTTGAGATAGCCATCCGTGTGGGCGCCGGGCATGTCCAGGTGGGGTTGGTCGGGTGCCTCCGGCACGGCGTCGACCGTCGCGGGCCGTCCACCGGTGAGTCGGGGGAAGTGCTGCGGTGCCCGCACGATGCGCCAGGCGCGGGCGATCGCGAGGGGGCGTCCCGAGGCGCTGGCCGTGGCCTGCAGCAATTGCATCGACCGGCCGCCGCGCAGGACCTCCACGTCGATCTCGAGCGGGGCGACCGGGATCGGTCCGAGGATGTCCAGCCGCACGTCGGCCAGACGCGTGTCGGGTGCCGGCTCGTGCCGCTCCATCGCGCGGGCGAGGAGTGCGGCCGGGGGTCCCGCGTGCTGGGCGTGCGGGCTCCACGGGCCGGCGGTCGAGCGAAGGGAGTCGAAGCTACGGTCGTCGAGCTGCCGGTAGAAGGCGTCCAAGGTGCAGGTCAGTCCTCGCCGTCCTGCGGGTCACGCAGGCCGTCGTAGATCTCCTTGCACGTCGGGCACACGGGGAACTTCTCCGGGTCGCGACCCGGAACCCAGATCTTGCCGCAGAGCGCCTTGACCGGCTCGCCGGAGAGCGCGCTCTCGAGGATCTTTTCCTTGCGGACGTAGTGGCTGAAGCGCTCGTGGTCGCCCGGCTCGGCCACCTGCGTCTCCGGCTCGGTGCGCTCGAGCACCGCCGTCGAGGTCGAGGGGCCACCGGGCTCGGGGGTCGGCGCTCCGGGCTGCGTGGGGTCGGCGGGCGTGCTCATGCCACCCATCGTAGTGACCACGCACACGCCCGCCGAGGAGGTCGCGACGCGGCGACTCGAAGCGCAAACGTCCGACGCGCAATGTCTCCGGTGGGCGTCAGTTGAGGTCGGGATCCACCGGATAGGTCGAGACCCAGGCCAGGGAACCGCCCTGCCGACGCAGCACGCGGCGCCACAGGGTGGCGGGGTCGGCGTCGAAGACGTCACCGACCTCGCTCTCGGCGACGTACCAGCCACCCCGGGCGCGCTCGTCGGCCAGCTGCTCGGAGCTCCAGCCGGAGTACCCGGCGAAGATCCGCAGCGCGCTCACCTGGGGCCAGATGATCTCCTGCGGGGAGTCGAGGTCGACGAGTGAGATCGCGCCGAAGAGGCGGCGCACGCCCGGAGGCTCCTCGGCGTCACCGGGCAGCCCGACGACACCGATCGCGGAGTCCAGCTGCACCGGGCCGCCCTGGAAGACCCGCTGTGGCTCGCTCGAGCCCTGCTGCCAGCCCGGCAGCACGTCGTCGACGGAGGTCTCGAGAGGCTTGTTGAGGATGACTCCCTCGGCCGTCTCCTCGTCGTGCTGCAGCATGAGGATGACGCTGCGGCTGAACAGGTCGTCCGTCAGCTCCGGTGTCGCCACGAGCAGCTTGCCGGCGAGCGAGGTCTCCATGCTCCGACCCTAGTCGCGCGGGCGTCCCTGGCGACCGCCCCGGTCACCGCCACGACGGTCACGGTCGCCACCACGGCGGTCGTACCCGCCGCCGCGCCGCTCACGGCCACCGCGGTGCTCGCGCGCGCCACGAGGACCACGAGTCCCGGAGTGCCGACGGGCCGGGCGCGGGTCGACGAGCTTGCGGAAGTCCGCATCGGTCACCGGCTCGCCGGAGGGCTCGGTCGCGCCCATCTCCGTGAGCACCTCGGCGTCCAGGGCGGTCCGGGTCGGTCGCGCCTCGAGGCCCGCCTGCTCGGCCATCCGGGTGACCTCCTTGCGCTGGTGCGGCAGCACGAGCGTGACGACGCTGCCCGCCTCACCGGCGCGTGCCGTGCGGCCGGCCCGGTGGAGGTAGTCCTTGTGGTCACCGGGCGGGTCGACCTGCATGACGAGCGAGACGTCGTCGACGTGGATGCCGCGCGCCGCGACGTCCGTGGCGACGAGCACCGGGAGCGTGCCGGTGCGGAAGGCGCCGATGGTCTTGTTGCGCTGCGACTGGCTGAGCCCACCGTGCAGTGGCGCAGCGGCGACGCCGGCCTCGCGCAGCTCGCCCGCGATGCGCTCGCACCCGAGCTTGGTCCGGGCGAAGACGACAGTGCGACCGGGGCGCGAAGCGATCCGGGCGGTGATCTGCTTCTTGATGTTGGGCTCGATGAGCAGCAGGTGGTGCTCCATCGTCGCCACGCTGGCCGCGGCCTCGTCGGTGCTGTGGGTCACCGGGTCGACCATGTAGGCGTCGACGAGGTCGCCGACGCCGCGGTCGAGGGTCGCGGAGAAGAGCAGTCGCTGGCCGCCCGGGGCGCACTCGTCGAGGATGCGGGTCACGGACGGGAGGAATCCCATGTCGGCCATGTGGTCGGCCTCGTCGAGGACGGCCACCTCGACCGCTTCGAGGGTCAGGGCACCGCGGTCGAGCAGGTCGACGAGACGACCGGGGGTCGCGACGAGGACGTCGACGCCCTTGTCGAGGGCCGCCGTCTGCCCCGTGTAGGACAGTCCGCCGGCGACGAGCTTGATCCGCAGCCCGCTCACGTGGACGAGCGGCTCGAGCGAGTCGCTCACCTGCATGGCCAGCTCACGCGTCGGCACGAGGACGAGCGCGCGTGGCTTGCGGCTGCGGGCGCGGCCCCCGGCGAGACGGGCGAGCATCGGCAGGCCGAAGGCGAGCGTCTTGCCCGACCCCGTCTGTCCGCGGCCGAGCACGTCCTTCCCCGCGAGCGCGTCCGGGATGGCCGCAGCCTGGATGGCGAAGGGGGTGGTGATCGCGTCCCGCGCCAGACGCTCCACGAGCACCTCGGGCAGGCCGAGCGCGGCGAAGCCGTTGTCCTCGGCGACCTCGACATTGCCCTTCAGGGACGTGCGTGCCGACGAGGTCCAGGTGTCGGCCTCCTGGCGCAGCGTTTCTGCGTCCTCGATCGGCTCCGGGCGAGGGGCGTAGCCGCGACGGGTGTGCTCGCGCTCGAACCGCGGCGTGCGACGGGTGTCGTCACCGTCGCGGTGCGGACGGGCCGGGCGTCGGTCGTCGCGACGCTGGTAGCCGCCGCGGTCATCACGACGCTCGTAGCCGCCCCGGTCGTCGCGACGCTGGTAGCCGCCGCGGTCATCACGACGCTCGGAACCGCCACGCTCGTCACGACGCTCGTCACCACCGCGGTCATCACGACGCTCGGAACCGCCACGCTCGTCACGACGCTCGTAACCACCGCGGTCGTCACGGCTGCGGGGTCCGCCACGCCGGTCCTCCCGGCGCTCCCAGGTCCGCTGACCGCGGTCCTCGGTGCCGTCGCGGCGCACCTTCTTCGGGCGACCACCCGCCGGTGCGTCGTCCCGGTCGCGCCAGCGCTCCTTCGAGCGCGGGGCGTCGGTGGGCGCCTGACCACGGTGGTGGGGCTTCTTGGGACCCTTGGCGGCGGCGGACTTCTTCTTCGCGGCGTTCTTCTGGGCCGTCGTCCAGCGAGGCTTCTTCTTGGCAGGCACGGGTGATCCTTCGTGATCTCTGGGATGGGCGAACCCGCACACGGCGGGCGCGGGCGACATCTGGAGGTCGAAAGCGAAACGTGCGAGTTCCTCGTGGGCGGCGACGTCACCGTCGCCGAAGAGTCAATAGTACCCCTATTGACGCAGCACCCACACCGACGAGATCGGCCACCACGTCCCACGGGTCACCGGACCGCTGCCCCAGGGCCAGATGCTGGACGACCTCGCTCAGAGGGGCATGGGCCGCGCACAGGAGTGCGACGAGCCGCCACCGCCGCAACCTGCCGAGGCCCGCGATGAGCACCGGGAGGGCAAAGACGAGCGCGTGGACTGCCTTGTCCGCGTGCGGGATCGGCGACGGCGGGCCGGGCGCCTCGGGCGCGTAGAGGACGATGAACTGCACCACCACGACCGCCGCCAGGGCGCACCGCACGCGTCCACGACGGTCGGTGGACAGGCTCATCGCCCCAGCACAGCACACCACGCTTCGTCGTCCGCGGCCCGGTCGGCCTATGGTGGAGGTCATGAGCAAGATCACCGACCTCGATCTCGAGAGCTTCCGCTCCGCCGTCACCGGCGAGGGGACGGTCATCGTGGACTTCTGGGCCAGCTGGTGCGGACCCTGCCGCCAGTTCGCCCCGGTCTTCGAGGCCGCCGCGGACAGCCACGAGGACGTCACCTTCGCCAAGGTCGACATCGACGACAACCCCGAGCTCGCCTCACTGGCGAATGTCTCGTCGGTCCCCACCCTCATGGCCTTCCGTGACGGCATCCTGCTGCACCAGAGCGCGGGCGCTCTGCCCAAGGCGCAGTTCGAGCAGCTGCTCGAGGCCGTGCAGGCGGTGGACATGGACGAGGTCAAGGCCCAGGTCGCCGCCAACGAAGCGGCGGGCTGACCTCCCTTCGCCCCAACTCGCGCCACGAGGGGTGGCGCGCTGCGCCGACCTGTGGTTGCGTGGAGGTCCACCCGCACGCGGTGGGTACCACCCACGACAGGAGTACATCCCATGGGTATCAGTGACAAGATCGAGAACAGCAAGGACCAGCTCGCCGGCAAGGCCAAGAGTGCCGCTGGCGACGCGACCGACGACGAGAACCTGCAGGCCGAGGGCAAGGCGCAGGAGACCAAGGGCGACCTCAAGGCCGCAGGCGAAAAGGTCAAGGACGCCTTCAAGTGACCCGCTGACCACGCAAAGACCGAAGGGCGGGACCGTGACGGTCCCGCCCTTCGGCGTGTGCGGTACGTGACGTGTCCACATGGTGGTGGAGGTGGCGGGAATCGAACCCGCGTCCACTGGCAGACGAACAGGGCTTCTCCGGGTGCAGTGCGCTATGGATTTTCTCGGCCCCGGGGCTCGCGCGCACACGTTCCCCGACAGGCCCAGTCACGTAGGAGTCCCGCGATGTCCCGTGACATGACACCGCAGCAAGATCTCTAGCTGACGCTGGGATCTAGGCCGAGATCGAACCTAGGCCAACGGACTTCGGGCTCGCTCAGGCGGCGAGGGCGAAGTCGGTGCGCTTGGAGTTGGCACCTATTGGGTTTGCACGGGGCGTTGACGAGATGACCGTGCATCCTCGACCCGCTTCCCCTGAAGGACCGGCCAATGTCGAAACCGATCACCCCCATGGGATGGACACGTCACGCTGTTCAGTTGTGGTCACTCAGTATCCCCTCAACAGCGGCCGGGACCAAACACATTCCCACGCCGCTGCCGAGGATCGGGGCCCGGGACGGAAGGCGTCTAGCGCCCGCCCCGCTTGAAGCGGTCGGACATCGCTCGCTGGGCCTCGCGCCGGTCCTGCTGCTCGCGCAGCGTGTGGCGCTTGTCGTACGCCTTCTTGCCCGTGGCGAGGGCGATCTCGACCTTGACCCGACCGTTCTTGAAGTACAGCGACAGCGGGACGATGGTGCGCCCACTCCCCTGCACCTTGACCGCGATCTTGTCGAGCTCTGCCCGGTGGAGCAGCAGCTTGCGGCGCCGGCGCGGGGTGTGGTTGGTCCACGTGCCCTGGACGTACTCCGGGATGTGCACGCCCTCGAGGTAGAGCTCGTCGCCGTAGAAGATCGCGTACCCGTCGGTCAGGCTGGCCCGGCCCATGCGCAACGCCTTGACCTCGGTGCCCATGAGGGCCAGTCCGGCCTCGTAGGTGTCCTCGATGAGGTAGTCGTGGCGTGCCTTGCGGTTGCGCGCGACGACGAGCTCTCCCTCGGCGGTCTTCTTGGCCATGGGGCTCCCCCTTCGCTCTGGTGTGGACGGGCCACGGTACCCCGTGGCACCGACGGCGGTCGCCTCGGTTTCGCCGAAGGGAGGGTCAGAGCCAGCCGCGCGGGTCGACCGGGGTGCCGTTGACCCGGGTCTCGAAGTGCAGGTGGCAGCCCGTGGAGCTGCCGGTCGTGCCCGTGTAGCCGATGACCTGGCCACGCGAGACGTGGCCGCTGCGCACCGCGAAGGACTGCAGGTGGTTGTAGGTCGTGGCCAGCGAGCTGCCCCGCTTGACCCCGTGGTCGACGACGAGCTGGTTGCCGTAGCCACCGGTCGACCCCGGGGGCAGGGCCGCGATCACGGTGCCGCTGTCGGCGGCGTAGACCGGGCTGCCGCAGCTGCCGGCGTAGTCGCGCCCGCTGTGCAGTCGCCAGGTGTGGTGAATCGGGTGGAAGCGCAGCCCGAACTCCGAGCTGACGGGAGCGTTGCTCGGCGCCTGCAGCACGCCGCTGCTCGCGGGGGCCGGCGGGTTGGGGTCCGCGGGCGCGCTGCTCGCGTCGGAGGAGCCGCTCGTGTCGGAGGAGCTGCTGCGCGATCGGGTCGCGCGTGCCGCCCGGGCGCGCGCGGCGGCCTCGCGCTTCTCCTGCTCCTCGCGTGCCTTCTTGATCGCGGCCTCGCGGATGCGCGCCTTGCGGGCGCGCTCCTCGAGGATCTTCTGCAGCTTGTCGGACTGCGTCTGCAGCTTGTCGACCCGGTCCTTGTCCCGCTTCTTCTCGCGGCGCAGGGTCGCCGACTGGTCCGTCTGGTCCTTTTCGAGGGACTCGAGGTCGGCCTGCTTCTTGTCGGCCTTGGTGCTCGCCGCGGTCGCGGCCTCGAGCTTGGTCTGCTTGGTGGCCTTGGCGTCGCTCGTCTTCTTGCGCAGGGCCTGGAGCCGGTCCCCCGTGGAGACGAGGTTGGCCCGTGAGGTGCTCAGCTCGTCCAGGGCGGAGCCCTGGGTGTCACCGACGGACTCGGCCATGATCATCTTGTCGACGAACGCGGACGGGTCCTCGCTGCCGACCGCCACCGACATCGTGCCCAGACCCTGCTGCTGGTAGACCTGCCCGGCGAAGGAGGCCACCGCACGACGCGAGGTGCGGATCTTCGAGCTGGTCTTCTTCAGGTCCTTCTCGGCCTTGTCCTCGTTGGCCTTGGCCACGTCATAGGCGGCGACGGCGTCGTCGTACTCGCCCTTGGCCTTGGTCTCGGCCTGCTCGGCGGACTTCGCCGCTTGGCGCGCTCCCGGCAGCTTCTTGCGGGTGGCCTTCAGCGCGTCGTAGGCCTTGACGAGGTCCTCGGAGGTCTCGTGCAGGTCGCCCTTGGCGTCCTTGAGGTCCTGGTCGACCTGCCCCTTCTGCGTCTCGGGGTCCGGGTCCGCGGCGAAGGCCTGACCGGCACCCGCGAGCAGGCACAGCGACAGGGCCGCGCCGGTCAGGGCGCGGGCACGACGTGAGGCCTGGGGGCGTGAGGGGCGGTGCATCGGGGACAACGGTAGCCACTGGAGGGCGCCGTGGACAGCACCTGACCACCCTTCGGCGCGCCCGGGATCAGACGCGCAGGTACCGCCAGAGGGTCACCGTCGAGGTGCCGACGGCGAGGAGCACCACCCCGATGAGGAGGAAGGGAGCGATGACCCACACGTCCGCGGACGAGATGAAGGCGGTCCCCGACCCCTGCTGGGTGAGCAGGTACTTGTCGAAGAGCGTCCATGCGGACACCCACAGCAAGCCGATCGCCATCAGCGCCCCGATGAGCCCCGACGCCACGGTCTCGATGATGAAGGGGGTGCGGATCGTGCGGTTGGACGCGCCGACGAGCTTCATGATCGCGATCTCGCGGCGCCGCGTGAAGGCGGCCTGGCGGATCGTCGTCGCCATGAGGAGCACGGCGGACACGAGGGTGAGCGCGGCCAGGCCGACCATGACCGCCGTGATGATGTTGATCGCCCGGAACAACGGCGCGAAGACCTCACGCAGGTTCGGCACGCTCGCCACCCCCGGCGCCCCCTCGAACGCCGAGGCGACGGTGTCGAACTTCTCCGGGTCGCTCAGCTGGACGCGGTAGCTCGGCGGGATGTCGCCGACACGGATGTTGCTCGCCAGCGGGGAGTTCTCGTAGTCCTGCTTGAAGCGCTCGAAGGCCTCCTCCTCGGACTCGTAGTACACCTCCTCGACGAGCGGTGCCATCTCCTCCAGCTGGGCGGCGACGGAGTCCTTCTGGTCCTGGGTCGCCGCCCCACCGGAGCAGTTGGGCTGCGACGACGTCGCAGTGCACATGTAGATCGAGACCTGGACCCGGTCGTACCAGTAGCCCTTCATCTGGTCGACCTGCCGTTGGGCGAGCAGACCGACCCCGAGGAGGTAGAGGGAGATCATCGTGACGAGGATGACCGAGACGGCGATGGACTTGTTGCGCCGCAGGCCCTCCCAGGCGTCGGCGAAGACGGACGGCCTCATCGCAGCAGGTCCTCCGCGTCGTCGTCCCACTCGTCGAGCGCGTGCACCTCACCCAAGGGGCGTTCCTCCTGGGGCGGCGGGGCGTCCCCTTCGTGGTCGTGGTCGAGGTCGGCCTCCCGCTCGGCCTCGGGCTCGTCGTCGATGTCGCGCGAGTCGACGGCCTTGGGCACGTAGCTGCCGCCCTCCTCGTCGCGGATGATGTGGCCGCGCTCGAGCTCGATGACCCGCTTCTGCAGCTCGTCGACGATGACGTTGTCGTGGGTGGCCATGACGATCGTGGTCCCGGCCTCGTGGATGCGACGCAGCAGCCGGACGATGTCGAGGCTGGTGGCTGGGTCGAGGTTGCCGGTCGGCTCGTCGGCCAGCAGGATCGGCGGCTTGTTGACCACCGCACGGGCGATCGCCACCCGCTGCTGCTCGCCGCCGGAGAGCTCGTGGGGCATCCGCTTCTCCATGCCCTCCAGACCGACGAGCTCGAGCGTCTCGGGCACGAGCGCACGGATCGCCCGACGCGGGCGGCCGATGACCTGCAGCGCGTAGGCCACGTTCTGCTGGACGGTCTTGTTGGGCAACAGGCGGAAGTCCTGGAAGATCGTGCCGACCTGACGGCGCAGCTGCGGCACCTTGCGCTGCGGCATCCGGCGTAGGTCGTGACCGCCGACGAGCAGCCGGCCCGAGCTGACCACCTCTTCCCGGATCGTGAGTCGCACGAGGGTCGACTTGCCGGACCCGGAGGCGCCGACGATGAAGGCGAACTCCCCGCGCTCGATGTTGAGGTCGATCCCGTCGAGCGCCGGGCGGCTCTGGTTGGGATACCTCTTGGAGACGTTCTCGAAACGGATCATCAGGTGCTCGGGGCCTCAGTGGGACGAAGGGGGCAAACGGCCGCCTGCAGGATATGCCGCGACCCGACGACGTCGTGACATACCCGTGACCTCGGCGGGTTGGAGCGCTCCCGCAGTGGTGACGTCACGCTCGGTGAGCGCGCGGGACGCCCGACCCGAGACGATCGAGGACGAAGGTCGTCTCCTCCTCGAGCGCTCCATCGTCACCCAGCACCCGGCGGGCCCGCGCGACGGTCCGTCGGCTCTCCTCGCCGTGCTCGCCCTGCCACGAGGCATGCAGGGCGTCCCGCCAGAGGGTTTCGCTCAAGGGGTCGGCGAGCAGGCCCTTGCGCGCGGCCCACTGCGCCCCGTCGGGGTCGCCCTCGCGCAGGCACCGCTGGGCGAGCTCGTGCGCGATGTCGGCGACGGCCGCGGAGATCTCTGCGCGGTCGGCCGCGGCCCACTGGTAGCGGCCGGGGTCGGGCTCGTCGAGGGGGGGACCCGTGACCAGCGTCAGGGCGGCCCGCACGTCGGCGGAGTCGGCGGTCGCGACCGCAGGACCGATGAGGGAGCGCAGTTGCTGCCAGTCGACGAGCGCGCCGTCGAGGGAGAACTGTCCCCCGGCCCGGAGCAGTCCGGACCGACCCGAGCGGGCGCACCAGGCGTCGACGTCACGGAGCGTGGCGGCCACGGTGTCGGGTGTGCAGCCCAGAGCCGCGGCCAGCCCGCCGAGGTCGGACCCGGGGTGCAGGGCCAGCAGGCCGGCGAGCTCGGTTGCGGTGGCCTCGTCCCGGGGCCTGGTGCCCGGGGCCGTGACCTCGACGGCGCCGAGCACCCTGACCTGGACGCTCCCCTGCCCGGCCAGCCGGGAGATGCGGGTCGTGGCGTCATCGGCCCGGGGCGTGCGGACCACTCGGCGGCGGGGCACCGTGTCGAGGGTCAGCTGGTCGACGTCCTGCCCCACGGTCCACGCCGGTCCGGGGACGTGAGACTGCGACGCCGAGCGGATCAGCTCGATGAGCTCGTCGTACCCGGGCGGGCTCACGGCTGCAGGGCGCAGCGACAACCCGACCGGGGCGAGCACGGCGGCCAGGCCCTCCCGCCGCCGCTCCACCGCGAGCGACCAGTCGGCCACGCCGCGGGTCGTCGTGACGACCGACAAGCGGCCCTGACCGGCTCGGGCGAGCAGCCCCCGCAGGCGCTGCAGCTCCTCCGGGCGCAGCGGTGCCGCGACGAGGAGCACCTCCGGGACGGTGGGCATCCCCGTGTCCTGCTCGAGCCGGGCGAGCACCTCGGCGGGAGCTGCGCTGTGGGTCAGACGCGGGTCGCCCACGGCCTCGACGAGCTCGGCGAGCGCCCCGATGACGGTGACCCGGCCGGGCCGGTCGGACACAGCGAGGTCGACGGCGAGGGCCGTGAGGACGGCGTGCGCCTCCTCGCGGTCCCCAGCCAGCTCCAGCGCTCCGATCTCGTCGAGGTTGACGAAGATCCGGGCCCCACCCTCGTCCTCACCGATCATCACGAGGGAGGGCCACGGTGTGGGCCGGTGGCCGTGCGCCGTGGTGACCAGGTTGCGGTCGAGGACCCAGGTCCCTCCCCCAGCGGCGACCCACGGGCCGGGCAGCTCCAGGTGCTCCTCGACGACGTAGACCTCGATGTCCGCATCCCCGAGCCGCGCGGCCCGGAGGGAGGGCAGGCGACCCGGCGAGCAGCGGACTGCCAGGTCCGAGAGCGCGGCATCGAGGTCCGCGTGACCCGCCGGGTCGGCCGCCGCTCGCAGCCATGACTCCGTGCGCTGCGCCGCGTCCGAGGGCAGGACGACCCGCCACCCCGGCCGTCGACTGCGACGTTGCCGGCGGCGTGCGGCCTCGACGAGGGCCAGGACCCCGGCGCCCGCGAGCAGGCCCAGACCGCCGGCCGCGGACGGCCCGTGCTCGTCCTCCACGGTCACCCGCGACTCACCGTCAGCCGACTCACCACTCACCGGCGAACTCGTGGTCGCACTCGAGCCCGACGGGACGGTATCCGCGGCGGAGGTCGACGGTTCCGCTCCGGTCGTCGGAGCCCCGCCTGCATGGCCCAGCTCGTCGTCGAGTGCCTCGGCGACGGCGTCGCGCTGGGCGGAGTCACCGTGGTCGGCGGACGTGGTGTCAACGGTGTCGGGGTCGCTGTCGGCGTGGTCGGACCGGGCCTCGGGTGTCGAGATCGCCGCGTCGGCCACGGGGACGCTGAGCCGCCACCCGGGTCGGATCTCGTCCGGGGAGACGAGTCGGGCGCCATCGGGTTGGGTCAGCCCGGACGAGCCCTCGGCGATCTCGGTGTAGCGCTGCCCCTCCCCGAGCTCATCCTCGGCGATCTCCCAGAGGGTGTCGCCGGACCGGACGGTGACGAATTGGCCGGCTGCGCCGCCGGTTCCCGTGGAGTCGGTGCCGGTGTCGCTGCTGCTGCCGTTGTCGCTGCTGCTGGTGTCGCTGCTGGCGGTGTCGATCCCGGCATGCCCCGCGAGCAGTGCCGAGGTGTCTGCGGACACCTGTTGGGCGACGGAGGGCGATGCCGCAGTGGCAGGGCTCTGGTCAGGAGCGGCCGACGCAGGAGCAGCCCCGGCCGCGCCGACGGCGAGCATGGCCATGACGGCTCCGGTCATCGCCGCCGCGCGGCCCTGCTGCCACGACAGACCCGGCAGTCGGGGTGCGGGCACACCGCGGATCGCGGCGGGGATCTCGACGAGGAAGGACAGCGCCAGGGTGGCCCACACGAGCCATCCCACGACCGTGATGACGCCGATGAGCAGCGTCCCGTCGTCGGGGCGTGTGAGGGCCCGCAGCACCTCGTCGACGGTGGGGACCTCGGACGGCAGGGGGTTGCCGCCGAGGACGACGAGGGCTGTCGGTAGGCCGACGAGGATGAGCAGGATGCCGACGAGGGCGATCAGGCCGCGCAGGACCACCCACGCGCGCGACGGCTGCCTCGCGCGGCTCATGGCGCGGTCCCGGCGTCCACCTGCTCGAGGTCGATCACCGCGGTGCCCGTCAGCGTGTCGGGCTGGAGCACGGGCATGATCTTGGGCGACCAGGGAGCCGAGGTCGTGACGGTCACCTGGCTGCCGTCCACGGTGACGGTGCCGTCCACGCCCGTGGCGGAGAGGTATTCGCGGGCCGCTTGCGCAGCGCGGCTGGAGTCGACGGTGGCGATCTTGCCCGCGATGACGTCGGAGCTGACCTCCTGTGCCGCGGCACGCCCGGCCTCGTTGGCCACGAGCGTCACCCTGCGTGCCTCGTTGGCCTTGTCCGCGGAGTCGTAGACGACGCCCCCGACGAGGATGAGGGCGGCGCCGATGACAGCGGTCCAGGCCGCGACGTACCCACGCTCGTCGCGCAGGCGTGCGGTGGACTCATGCATGCGGGCTCACCTTCCTCGGTAGCGGTCGACGGGGCTCACTGCTTCGCCCGTGTAGACGCGATCATTCGTCGGGACGAGCGCCGCGAGGTCCGTGAGCGGCACCCGGCAGGACACCTCGGCGCGCACCTGGCTCGAGGTCCCCACCGGGGCCGAGAACCCGCTGGTGTCGACGGAGACCGTGACGTTTTCGCAGGACAGGCCCTGCTGGCTGAGGTAGTCGCGCGCAGCGGCCTCGGCAGCCGAATTGGCCGCCGAGGCACTGCGCTCGATGGACGCGGCGCGGGCCGCGCTGAATGCTGCCCCGTCGACGTGCGAGGTGGCCATGGCCGTCCGCCCGAAGATGCCGACGAGGGCGAGCATCCCGAGCAGCACCGGCGCGCAGATGGCCATCTCCAGGGAGATGCTGCCGCTCTCGTCCCGGCGCAGACCCAACATGCGCGTCATGGCTGCGTCAGCCTCTCGACGGGCGCGTTGATCTCGGAGCGCACGTCGGGCATGGGGATGAGCGGCACGATCGAGGGCGCCGGCGCGGTGACGGTCGCCGTGACCCTCCCCCCGGACCGGGTGACATCGATCTGAGCCTGCGACATCGCGTCGATCCCCGCGAGGTAGCTCCGTCCAGCGGCCTCCCCCTGGGCGTCGGTGGCGCCCCTGACCCGCGCCGTCTCCGCGGAGATCTGGGCCGCGTTGGTCGCCGTGGTGTTGGCCATGAAGTAGGCCGCCATCTGCACGACGACCATGGTGGCCAGGATGACGACCGGGGCCATGATGGCACCCTCGAGCGCCACCGCCCCGGAGTCGGCGCGCAGCCGGTCCGGGAGGCGGTGTGACACTGGTCGTCGCAGGTTCACCGGGACGTCTCGGTCAGGGCGTCGGGATCTGGTCGGCCCAGGACTCGAGGTTGCCGGTGATGACCGCCGCGACGGTCACGACCACAGCGAGGACGAGCGCGCCGAGGATGACGTACTCGAGGGTGGTCAAGCCCGCCTCGGGGTCCTCACCGCGCGCCTGGACGGCGCTGTCGAGCCGGCGGACGGGGGCCATGCAGAGCATGGCCATGACGACGAACAAACGGATCATGCTTTCCTCCTGATGTGTGTGGCTTGGTCTCTAGTCTGCCGAAAGTTGACGAGGTCAGCCCGGCGACAGCTGGATGGCGGCGGGGACGAGCATCGCGATGAGGAAGAGCACCGCCAGCGCGGCGAGGGGGATCCCCATCGAGCTCGTGGCCGCGTTGGCGGCGGTCTGCTCGCGCGTGAGCAGTCGGTCACGCATGGAGGCCGCCCGGGCCATGAGGTTGTCGCTGACGCTCGCGCCGGAGTCGTTGGCCAGTCGGATGATGTCGGCCACCTCCTTCAGCTCGGGCACGCCCGTCCGGGCCGCCAGCCGCTCGAGCGCGTCCCACGAGGTCTCACCCGCCCAGCGGGCCAGGCGCAGCTCCTCCCGGATGCGCACGAACATCCACGAGTCGGACTTGTGGGCCGCGGAGTCGAGCGAGGCGACGAGGCCCAGCCCTGCGCGGCGCGCGATCGCGACGAGACGCAGGTACGAGACGGCCGCGTACGCGAAGTCCTCCCGGCTGTCCTTGGCCCGGTCCCGCACGGTCAGATCGGGGACGAACCACGCGAAGATCGCGAAGGCGAGGCCGATGCCGAAGGGGATGACGAAGCCGATGCCGAGGGCCATCGGCAGGAGGGTGCATCCGACGAGTGCGGCACCGGTGGCGATGGCCTTCTTGCCGTAGTGCGACTCGACGGGTATCTGGAGCAGCTCCAGGTCCTCGAGCGGGGCCTGCAGGACGGCGAAGCGGTCGGTGCGGTGCCGGGCCCAGACGCCGATGCGCTCGGTCCGCGTGCGGTCGGTGGGGAGGGTCTCGCTCTCCCGCCTCGCACGCAGCGTCTCCGGCCGCATGCGGGTGACCGCGGCCGACAGGTCGGGCTTGGCCGGGGTCAACCCGGCCACGACGAGCGCGAGGCCGATCCCCACGACGGCCGAGATCGCCATGGCGAGCACGAGCGGGGTCATCGGCGCACCTCTGTGGTCGCGGGACGCACGAGGAATCGGGCGAGCGGCTTGACCGTGGCGACTCGCTTCAGCCAGTAGAGGGCACCCAGGAAGAGCAACGACAGGACGAAGAGGCCCGCCTGGCCGTTGGGGGTGCGGTACTGCGCCCCGACGGGGGTGATGAAGACGAAGAGGGCGAGCACCACCATGACGATGATCGTGATGAGTCGCGCCTGGGTGCGCGCACCGGAGCGCGAGGCCTCGATGTCGCGTCGTGCGCGCACCTCCTCGGTGACGTCGGAGGCGATGCCTGCGAGCGCCTCCCGCAGACCGGCTCCCTCGTGCTGGGCGGCCTGGATGAGCGCAGTCGCCACGAAGTCCCCCACCTGGTTGTCCAGGTCGTCGGCGAAGGAGTACAAGGCGTCGGTGAGTGGCCGCCGGGCGTGGATCCGGCTGATGAGCAGGTCGACCTGCGGCCGGATCTCGTCCGGGCAGGACACGCGGGTGGCGATGATGGCACCGGAGATGCCCTGACCGGCACCGATGACCCCACCGAGCGAGCGGACCCACTCCTCGATGGCCTCGAGCTGCTCGGGCGTCGTGCCCCGGTCGACCCGCATGAGCCACGGCAGGGCGACGGCGAAGATCGGCACGATGACGAGGGCCACGACCCAGCCGAAGAGCGCCAGGACCAACCCGACCAACGCACCGATCAGGAAGTTGCGTCGGTCGACCGGGCTGAAGGTCGCGCTCTGACGCTTGCGCGACCGAGGCCGGTTCGGTGCCGGAGGCGGGTTGGTCAGTCCCGCCGCGATGAGGGTCAGACCGACCGCGAGCCCCAGTGCGGCGATGATCGCAAGAGCGGTCATCAGGCAGTCCTGTGGCGCACGAGCAGCTCGGGCGGCGGACCCCACGTGCTGGCCGCAGGGTCCAGCCAGCCCGGGTCGAACCCGTGACGCTCGATGTCACCGATCCACGACGGGAGCTGCCCGGTCGGGCAGGCCCGGCCGAACTCGTCCGGCGAGAAGATCCGGGTGTGCGCCACGTGGGTGTCGCGGGAGATCTCGAGCGCCACCACCTCATCGACATGACGCCACTTGCGCCCGCCGTCGAGGTGGGACTCGTCGACGAGCCCGACGTGGACCACGAGGTCGACGTTCTGCGCGACGAGTCGGTAGCCGAAGGAGGTGTCGACGTTGCCGCGGGCGCGGGTGATGAGGGTGACGAGACGCTCGACCGTGTCGAGTGCGGAGTGGGCGTGGACGGTCGAGACCGAGCCGCGGCCACCCTGCATGGCCTCCATCATCGCCATGACCTCCTCGCCGACGACCTCGCCGACGACGATGCGGGTGACGTTCTTTTGCAGGCTCAGCTCGATGAGACGGGTGAGCGTGACCTCGCCGACGGGGCGACCGTCCAGGCCGACCTCACCACCGCCCTGCGCCTCGGCGGCCCAGACCCGGTGGTGCCTCTCCGGCAGCCGGTGCATGAGCAGCTCGTACTGTGCCTCCACCGTCGCCAGCCGCTCGCGGGGGTCGAGTTCGTTGAGCAGTGCCCGCACCAGCGTGGTCTTACCGGCACCCGCGTCGCCCGAGACCATGACGTTCTTGCCCGCACGGATCGCGGCCGACAGGAATGCCTGGAGCGAGTCGTCGATCGAACCGAGCTCCTTCATCTGGGCCAGGTCGGTGTCGATGTACGGGTGCTTGCGGATCGTGATCGACGGCCGGTGGGACAACCACGCCTCGGCCGCCATGCGCGAACCATCCGGCAGGGCGAGTCGCAGCCAGGGCCGCACCATGGAGAACTGCTGCTCACCGGTCGCGGAGGTGCGGGCGAGGTGCTGGATCTCCGAGATGAGGTCCGCGTCGCTGTCGGCGACGGGCGGCCCCATTTCGAGGGAACCGTCGCTGAACTCGAGGGTGACGTTGTCGTGGCCCTCGATCTCGATGTTCTCGATGCCCGGCAGGTCGAGCAGCGGCTGCAGGCGCCCGGCACCGAACATGGAGTCGAGCACGGCCGCGCGCAGGGCCGCCTGGGCGTCGAGCGAGACCACGCCCTCACCGCGCGCGACCCGGTCCTGGACCCAGTCGTCGACGGCCTGCTGGGTGAGTCGGTCGACGGTCGATCGGTGGCGCGACTCATCGAGGACGGTGTCCTCGGACAGGAGGGTCAGGGACGCGCTGACCTGGCTGCGCAGATGCTGGACCGCTGCCCAGTCGACCGCCTCGAGGCGCTCGAGGGCCTCTCGGATCTGCCCCTGGCGACCGCCCACGGCAGCCGCCTCCCGGCGCCGCCGGCGCAGTGCCCGCTCCCCCAACGGCCGTTCGGTCGTCGGATACTCGCCCGTCGGCAGCCCGCCACGGGGAGCGGTCGCCTCTGGTGCCGCTGAGCCGGGTCCTGCAGTGGTCGCCTCGTCCACGCCGTGGGGAGCCGGAGCCTGAGGCAGGTACGGCGGCGGCGGGGGCGGGGTGGGCGCGTGGTGGAGGGCGGACGGGGAGGCACCGCCGAGGGCACGCGCGGACGGCTCCGGACGCTGGGCGAAGATCGGCAGGTCCGTGGGCTGCGTGGGGTCGGGGGTCGACTTGGGGCTCATGCCGGGGCCCTCTCGCCACCGAGGACCGCGTGGGCTTCTCGAGCGTGCTGGTCGACGCCAGCGATGAGACGCTTGACGCTCAGGGGGTAGCGACCCCGCTTGCCCCAGACGCGCGACCCGGCCGCCTTGGCGTCGCGGGCGACGCCGGTGAGCACCGGCACTCCGTCGGTGATCCCACCGATCTCGCGAGCACCGTACGGACGGTGCGATGCCCCCTTCTCATCGCCCAGGAGCGGGACGACGGCGAGGCGGTGTCGGGCGCCGATGCCGTCGAGCTCGTCGACGAGCGCCGGGCTGCCGACGGCCAGGGTGTTGAGGGCCGCCAGGGTCGTGTCGGTGAAGAGCAGGACGGTGTCGGCGTACTGCCACAGCTGCGTGGAGGCGCCGGCCGCGCCGAGGCGGCCGATGTCGACGAGGACGTCAACGTGGCTGTCGCGGCTGATGCGGGCCAGGGCCTCGCCCATGGGTCCGAAGACGCCCATGAGCGACTTCATCTGGGCGGCCATGCCGACGGTGGGGACGAGCCACGCCTGCCGCTCCCGGCCGGGAAGGGGGATGGCCAGCTCCCAGATCCGCTCGACGTACTCGGTCGTCGGGTGGACGGCCAGGTCGAGGATGGAGCGGTCGTGGGGGTGCGCGCCGCCCCAGCCGATGCACAGCATCGGTGAACCACCGGCCGGGTCGGCCTCGATGAGCAGGGTTGGCCGGTCGCTGACCTGCGCCCAGGTGAGCGCCGTGGACGTGACCCCGGGCGAGCCACTCAGGGAGGTGAGGATGTGCAGGGCCACGACTCAGCCCTCCTGCCCCGTGCCGCCCGGCGCGACGTTGATGATCGAGATCCGGCCGGTGCCCGAGGCCGCCGCTGCGGACGCGGCGTCACCGGAGGAGATCGAGACGTCGACCGTCATGGTGCCGTTGTCCCCCTGCGGTCCCAGCGCGAGGACGACCCCGTCGAAGGAGGTCCCGGGCTCGAGGCCCTCGACGGACTGGCCGCCACCGGTGACGACGACGCGCACGACGTCTCCCCGCTCGAGGCCGCTCGCGGGGTACTGCCCTGCGGTCACCGCGATCGGGACGATGACGTCACCGGAGCGGGGGCTGATGCGCTGCTCGAAGTTGTTCTCCGTCACGAGGCTGCCGGCAGGCAGAGCCTGCATGGCCCGCCTGCCCACGAGGGAGTCGAGTCGGGAGGCCGGCACGGTCCGGACGTCCTCACCACCGCGCAGTCGCGTGGTCGCGAGGTCGGAGGCCCTGATCTCGTCCCCGGCACGCACGTCGTTGGCGACGACGACGACGCTGCGGGCCTCGCCGGCGCGGTTGACAGCCCACACCGCCAGCAGGGCGAAGATCACGGCCAAGGCGATGCCGAGCAGGACCAACCGCATGTTGCGTCGGGGCTTGACGGCACCGACCTCTTCCCGTGCGGGGGGTCCGGAAGGAGGCGCGGGCACCTCGGTCTGCGGTGCTGCGGTCATGAGCTGTCGCTCCCCCTGGTCGTCGTGCCTCAACGGGGGCGACCGTAACCAACGACGGCGCCGAATGCGAGTCGACGACGGATCTCGATGTGCGGACCGTCCCCTCCTGTGATGAACTGAAGGCACTGAGATGTGCCGTCACCCCGCCGTCGACCATCCGGGAGAACCCCACGTGCACCCCCTTCGCGCCATCGCCTCTGCTGGTCTCGTCACCGCACTGTCCCTCGGCCTCGGCGCGTGCAGTGACGATCCGGAACCGCACGAGACCACGACATCGGCGAGCTCGTCCGCGATGGACGACGAAGCGAGCGCCACTGCCGTCTTCGAGGAGTACTGGAGGCTGATGGCCTCCGCCGATCCCGCCGAGCCTCCGAGCTCGCGGCTGAAGGAACTCATCAGTCCTGACCGTGCCGAGGAGCTCACGGAGTTCGCCGCCGTGGTGCCGTCGGTCCGCGTCGACGGCAAGGACGAGCTGACCGCCAGCGACACCACGTTGCACTCCACCACGCGGGCGACCGTCGAGGTCTGTTACCGGGTGCACCAGAAGCTCATCGCCACCCGCGACGGTGAGGGCTGGACCGCAGGCGACGACCTGCGGAGCGACCCGGAAGGCAATCCCCTCAAGGAGGGCACGATCCAGGTCAACAAGGTCACGATGACCCGGTCCGCGGCTGATGCCGACTGGCGCGTCCAGAGCGACGAGATCACGGGGAAGACCACCTGCCCCATGTCCCGGGGGCAGTCATGAAGCGGATGGCGGCTGCGGTGGTCGCAGCACTGGCCATCCCGGTGACCGCGGGGGTGGCATCGGCCGACACTCTGACGCTCGCCGGCAAGGACAAGCCGTGCGACGCGGCACGCTGCATCGCCAAGGTCAAGTCACAGGAGGAAAAGGTCACCCGGACGTCGACCCCCAGCCCGTCGGTCACACCCACATCCGGCTCGCCGGTCCTCGCACACACTCCACCGTCCGGTGGATCCACTGCGAAGAAGTACGACCGCGAGTCGGCGATGGCGGAGTGGCGTGAACGCGACCCCGGAGCCTTCGATCCCATCACGGGGATGCCCTCGGGACCGCCGCCGTGCGACGTCTTCGTCATTCCGTACGTCTACGAGTCCTGCGAGGGCAACGAGCCGGAGCCGGCTGAACCGGCGACGACGGTGACCATCGAGCAGGTCATCTCGATGGCGATGGCCCAGATCACGCTGCCGAAGCCGGCCATGGGCTCGGCCCCGTGCACCGACGCCGAGTGCAAGGGCACCGTCGGCGTGCCCGTGTGGTTCTGGCTCGAGGGCAACCAGTGGAAGACCTATCAGGACAGCGCCAGCGCCGGAGGTCTGAGCGTGACCGTGACCGCCAAGCCCTCACAGGTCGTCTGGGACCTCGGTGACGGTCAGACCGTCACCTGCACGAATGCGGGCACGGCGTACGACGCGGGCAAGGGATGGGCGAGCAGCCCCGATTGCGGGGTGCCCGGCGGATACACACGAGCTGGTGACTACACGATCAGCGCGAGCATCACCTACGACGTCACGATCTCGGGTGACGCGACCGGAACGGACACGGTGACCCGGACCTCCACCGCGGACGTCACCGTGGGCGAGTACCAGTCGGTCGTGAGCTCCCACGGGACCAACTGACCGGGTCGGTACCCGGCTCGGTCACTGGAGAACGTTGCTGACGCCACCGCCATGGGCCAGTTCGCTCTTGGGTGCAACCACCTCGTAGTACCCCGGCTCGACCTCACGGGCACGTGTCCGCTCGATGGCATCGACGTCCGGCTGCTCGAGGAGCAGCAGGGCATCCTGGGACGTGGGCTGCAGGATCCGCGCGTCGACGCCGAGCCACTGCGCGGACAGCACGACCTCGTGGACCTGCTCGCACTGCGCGGACAGGACGGTACGCGCCGACACCATCGGGCGGACGGGCTCGAACCCCGGGGGCACGTCCTCACCGAAGTGGACCAGCTCCACCTGGCCGCCAGTGGGCTCGGTGAACTCCGCCGCGTACTCCCGCCCCTCGAACTCGGCCCGCGGTCCCACCAGGTGGGTCATCGGCATGAAGCCCCGCGCCGAGCGCCATCCGCGGGCGATGCCCTCGAAACGGGTGAGCATCTCCTGTTCTCCCGACCGGTGGACGCGCCACATCTCCGCGCCGCGCGGGACGCGGGTGCGGTCGAGGACCCACACGGGCACAGGACCGCTCGAGTGCCCGGACAGGAACCCCATGGGGTAGGTCGGCCACGGGCGCTGCAGCATCTCCGGGGCGCGCAGGCGCATGAGCGGCTCGACCTCGAAGCGCACGACGTCGACGAACGCCGGGTCGTCGACGAATGCCGCCGACTGGTTCAGCTCGTAGGCCGTGACCAGGTCGCGAGCAGTGCCGAGGTGACGGATGTCCGCCAGTCGCGTGACCGGGCCACCCACGTAGTGGTAGCCCTGCTCTCCCACGGCCTGCGACAACCACGGCATGAGCACCTTCTGCAAGACCTCACCCACGCAGCCAGCCCTCTCCCCGCCGGTACACGACCTTGATCTCCTCACTCACGTCGACGAACTCCTCGACGGGGATACGCTTGTGACGATCTCCGAAACGGGCCGACCCGCGGAAACCGAGGTCCTCCCCCGCATCCTCGGCGAGACTCACGGGCGACACCGCCACCCACCCGTCCAGCACCGGGCCGAGTGGGAACACATCGAGCCCGCGATACCGACCGGTCCAACGGACCTCGACCAGTTCGTCGATCGCGTGAATCGTGACATCGACAGCGCCCGTCCCACGCGAAGGGCTCCATCGTCGCCCGATCTCGTGGGGCGCCACCCACCGGTCGAACTCCTCCTTGTCCAGGTCGATCACGTGGATGTCATCGCGGGCAGGACCCGTGGACACACTGCGCCAATCGCCCTCGATCAGTGCGTACATCCCCTCCTCCGGAAACGTCCTCATACGACCTTGACCCACTTTCGGTTGACGAGAACAGCATCGACCTCTGCCTCGGCGTCCAACAGGTCACGCAGGCGTGGGTCCGGATCCCGCATGAGGTCGATCGCCTCACGGCTGGAGGGCCGAGCGCCGTGACGCATCTTGGTGATGGCTGCGACGCGCGCCTGGTCCTCGTCGGAAACCGAGATGGGCTCCTCGGGCACGGACGGATCCGGGTCGGCTCGAAGAGCGGGGATGTCCGGGATGACGCGTCGGACGACCCGCCAGATCTCGTCGTGACCGAAGAGAACGACCTCCACCGCCAACTCCACACCCGTCACGGTGCGCGGCCCTGCGGGGTCGTGGGTGGACGTGCGGCGTTGGGTCACGGCAAGTGCGATGTCCGGCAGGACGACGACGTCGGTGTGAAGGGTGACATCCCGGTGGCTGGCGAGAATGCGCTGGACCACAGGTGCACGCCCCAACACCGACAGGAGTCGCTGCCACTCGGGTCAAGGACATCGTCCCCGCTGATGATCCCGTGCACTCGCAACTCGTTCGCGGTGCGCTTGCGGACGGGACGGAACCCCGCCTGTGTCTCACCCTGGGCCAGCTCTTGGGCGACCGCCCAAGCATCGGTCGTCATCCGTTTGATCTTCATGCAGCCCCCTCGTCTGTCGCGGCCACCGTAGGTGAGATCGGCGCCGCGCGCAGTGGGGAGGACTCCCCTCAGCCCTGGGAGGCCACCGACTGCAGCTCACCGACCGTGACCTGCTCGGTCGAGGACACCGTCTCCGTCGCGGTGCCCGTCTGGTCACCGGACCACGAGATCTCCCACACGTACGACGCCGTCAGCGTGTAGGTCCCCGGCTGCTTCCAGCCGTTGTCGAAGCCACAGTCCGGGTTCGACCACCCGTGCTTCGCTGCATCGAAGGCCGTGCCCGTCCCGCTGCAGAACGTCGTCTGTCCGTCACCGAGTGACCACTTGACCTTGGACACCTTCGCGGTCGCGTCGATGGTGAACGGTCCAGCAGTCACGCTCACCGAATCCGACGGCAGAGAACCGGTGCCGTCACCGACCCACAGCCACACCGGCACGCCCACCGTCCCCCGGCACGCGTTCGCGGTCGACTGGCACGGCGACGCCCCGATCTCGGGAGCCGTGGTCGAGAGCTGCGCGATGGCGAACTCCTGCACGTCCTCGACCGCCAGCGGCGGAACTCCTGCCGGCGGCTGGCCCGGCTCCGCGACCTGCGGCAGGTTGGCCATGCACTGGATGGAGAGCGCATCACCGTCGACGATGCACCGCTGCATCATCTCGTTGTACACCTCTCGCGACACGGTCCGCCGACGCGGCTCGGACGACTCGCCCCCGTCCGAGTTGCCGCCACCGCCGCCCCCGTTGCCGGGGGAGCTGTCACCGCCACCCCCTGGCGTCGATCCATCACGACCGCAGGACTTGGCGACGAACCTCCAACCGCCGTCCCCCGTCTGCACCCACGTCCCGCAGTCCTGAGCGCCCTCGCTCGTCGCTGCCTGCGCGGGCAGCCCGACAGCGGCCAAGACCATGGCAGCGCCCGCTGCTGCGATCACGCGGCGCACGGCGACTCCTCCGCCTGTGTGCCCTCGACCAGCTGCGAGTCGTCCAGCTGCCACGACTTTCCCCCATCAGGTGTCGTGAAGCTCTGCAAGTAGATCTCGGTTTGCGGCCCCTTGGGCAGGACCTGGCCAGGATTGTCCGGGTCCGGAGTGATGTCTTCGCCGTCCACGTAGAGCCTCAAGGTCGACTCGGCGCAGTTGTACACCGACACGTCCCATCCGCCCGGGGCCTCGGGGTCGGATTCGTCGAGGTGGAGGGCGGTCGACGTGACCTTGCCCTTCACCTCGGCCCCGTGCTCCGTGTAGCCGTCCCTGGTGGCGTCGTACGACTTTCGGAACGAGTCGGTCGCCCAGTCTGCGTCCGTGGGGATCTTCTCGCTGGGGCCCAGTGACTGAAGGGACGTGTTGACCTTCTTGACCTGGGCCATGATGTGGTCCTCGCCGTACGTCGGGGACGACCCTGCGCTCGACGACTCCGTGCTCGTCGCGTCGGATGCTTCGCCACCGTCATCGCCGCACCCGGCCATCGTCAAGACCAGTGCCGCACCGAAAACGGCCGCACCAACTCGTGTGCGCACCCCGCGCATGAACGTCCTCCCGATGCGCCGGGGGCCCTGCCCCCCGGTCCTTCGCATCCGGGCAACGCGTGCGCCGCCTGATGCGCGTCCACAACCCTGCTCACCTGCGGACGAGGAACACCACACCGATCCTGCGCGACCGAGGTCAGTCCTCGGACTTCGCCTGCTCGATCCGCCAGCGGATGCCGGCCTCGATGAAGGCATCGATGTCGCCGTCGAAGACCGCGCTCGGGTTGCCGGTCTCGTGCTCGGTCCGCAGGTCCTTGACCATCTGGTACGGGTTGAGCACGTAGGAGCGCATCTGGTCACCCCAGCTGGCCTTGACGTCGCCGGCGAGCTCCTTGCGCTCCGCGGCCTCCTCGGCCTTCTTGGCCAGGAGGAGGCGCGACTGCATGACACGCAGCGCCGCCGCGCGGTTCTGGATCTGCGACTTCTCGTTCTGCATCGACACGACGATGCCGGTCGGGATGTGCGTCATGCGCACCGCGGAGTCGGTCGTGTTGACCGACTGCCCGCCGGGACCGGACGAGCGGAAGACGTCGATCTTGAGCTCGTTGTCCGGGATCTCGATGGAGTCGGTGCCCTCGATGAGCGGGATGACCTCGACCGCGGCGAACGACGTCTGGCGTCGACCCTGGTTGTCGAAGGGGGAGATCCGCACGAGGCGGTGGGTCCCCCCTTCGACCGAGAGGTTGCCGTAGGCATAGGGGACGTTGACCTCGAAGGTCGCGGACTTCAGGCCCGCCTCCTCCGCGTAGGAGGTGTCCATGACCTTGGTCGGGTAGCCGTGGCGCTCGGCCCAGCGCAGGTACATGCGCATGAGCATCTCGGCAAAGTCCGCGGCGTCGACGCCACCGGCGCCGGCGCGGATCGTCACGACGGCCTCGCGCTCGTCGTACTCGCCGGACAGGAGGGTGCGCACCTCGAGCTGGCTGACGGCCTTGGCGATCTTGGCCAGCTCACCCTCGGCCTCGGTCAGGGTCTCGGCATCCCCCTCCTCGCGGCCGAGTTCGACGAGCGCCTCGAGGTCCTCGATGCGTGAGTCCATGCTCTGGATGCGCTCGAGCTCGGCGTTGGCGCGGGAGAGCGCGGAGGTCACGCCCTGGGCGCTGTCCGGGTCGTCCCACAGGTCGGGGGCCGCCGCCTGCTGCTCGAGGTCCGCGATGCGCGCCTCGAGGGCGGGCACGTCCGTGACGTCACGCACCGAGCCCATGGTCGTGCGCAGGTTCTTGATCTCGGTCTCGAAGTCGACAGCCACAGCAGGTCACCTTACGGCAGGCGTCCCCCCGGGCTCCCATCCGCGCCAGCCACCCTCGGGGGCGGCCGTGAGCCCCTGCAGCCCGGCGATGACGTCGGGGTCCTGCGCGTCCAGCCAGTCACACAGCTGGCGCATGGTGACGAACCGGGTCTGCGGCTCCTGCGCCATCGTCTCGATCGCCTGCTCCACGGCGTCCATGTAGATGCCGCCGTTCCACTGCTCGAAGTGGTTGCCGATGACCAGCGGCGAGCGGTTGCCCTCCAGCGAGCGGCGGAATCCGGCGAGGTACGCGTCGCGCGCCTGGGCGCGCCACGTGTCGTGCATCGCCGGGTCGCCGTCGGTCACCTCGGACTGGTTGAACATGATGTTGTAGTCCATCGCCGTGACCTCGAAGTCGTGCCCGGGGAAGGGCACCTGCTGCAGGGACAGGTCCCACAGGCCCTCGACCTTGGTCGGCCACGTCGCCAATCGCGTCCCGCTCGAGTCGTAGCGCCACCCGAGCTGCGCGGCGGCCTTGCGCAGGTTGTCCGTACCCTCGAGGCAGGGCGTGCGGCCCCCGACGACCTCCTTGCCGTAGTCGAAGGGCAAGGGCGGCTCGTCGGTGAGGCCGGTCGTGCTGCGCCACGACGTGACGAACTCCTGCGCCTGCTCGATCTCCGAGAGCCAGTCGTCGACCGACCACGTCGAGACCCCCTTCGCCGGGCCGCAGAAGTGACCGTTGAAGTGGGTGCCGATCTCGTGGCCGTCGAGCCACGCACGGCGGACCTGGCGGATCGTGGCGTGCACGAAGCGGTCGGGCAGCCAGCCCAGGTCGGACGCCCCGACGGGGTGGCGCGGTGGCGCGTACCGGTGCCTCTGCTTGCCGGGCAGGAGGTAGATGCCGGTGAGGAAGAAAGTCATCGGCACCTCGTGGCGCCGGGCGACCTCCAGCCAGTGGGAGAAGAGCTTGCTGCTCGTCTCCCCCGCGCCGTCCCAGGACACGACGACGAACTGCGGCGGGGCCTCCCCCTTCGCCAGCTTGTGCACGCGCGGCTGGTGGGGTTGCGGGCCGGTGTCGGCCGTGGACCCGTCCCCGATGAGTCGCTCGCGGCGGCGGGAGGCCCGCCGTGGCGCGGCCGAGGACGACGAAGGGGGCCCCGTCGCCGTCGTGGTGGTGCCGCACCCGGCGAGCAGCGCGCCGGCGCCCACCGCTCCCGCGGTCAGGACCTGTCTGCGGTCGAGTCCCATCCCCATGTCCCCAGCCCCTCCGTGACGCGACGTGTCGCGATGGCCGGTCCCACCGTGACCGAGGCTGTGCGCGGCCGCCACCCGGGCGGGCGCGTGTCCCGCGGACGGGTCCGAATCGTTACAGGGGTTGGGCGCTCGTCCCCTCACGGGGCGAGCTGGCGATGAACTGGTTGACCCAGCGGTTGTTGGGATCGCGGTCGATGAGCAGGCTCTTGAAGAGCAGGGTGAAGGGGATCGCGAGCAGCGCGCCCAGCGCCCCGAAGACGTAGGCCCAGAACATCAGGGAGAGGAAGGCGGTCGTCGCGTTGATCCCGACGGCGTCACCGGTGAACTTCGGCTGCAGGATCGTCTGGATGACGAAGTTGGCCACGCAGTAGATGACGATCACCCAGACCATCGTCGAGACCCCACCGGAGAGCAGCGCGATGAAGGCCGGCGGGATCAGGCCGAGAACGAAGCCGATGTTGGGGATGTAGTTGGTGACGAAGGACAGCAGGCCGAAGGTCATGGCCAGCGGCACCCCGAGCCACATCAGGGCCACGTAGTCGATGACGGCGACGATGACACCGAAGACCGTCGAGACGATCCAGTACTTGCGCACCCGGTAGCCGAAGTCGACGAGGGCGTCGGCGACGTCCGGCTTGTGCCGGTGGATGGCCGCGAGCCGGTGGCCGAACCCGCCGGCGTCCATGACGAGGAAGATCATCACGGTCAGCAGGAAGAGCATCGTCGTCGTCAGCCCGGTGACCGTGTTGGCCAGGGAGCTGGCCAGCCCGGTGAGGTTGCGCAGGTCGAAGTTGGCGATGGCCTCGTCGATCTCCTCGGCCTCGATGCCCTTGGAGTTGAGGAACTCGCGTCCGTCGGAGACCAGACCGGTGAAGGTGCTCGTGTACTCCGGCTTGGCCAGCTCGGTGGCGAACTTGCTCGCCGCGATGCCGATCGAGGCACCGAGTGCCGCGAGGATCCCGTAGAGGATGACGATGAGCAGCAGGCCGGCGATCGCGCCGCCGAGGAAGCGGCGCAGCACCTTGTAGATCGGGTACACCGCGATGATCAGCGTCGCCGCGAGGAAGGTCGGCGCGATGATCCCGGCCACCTGCTTGAGCCCCGCAATGGCGACGACCGTCGCGGCCAGGCCGAGGAGCAGGGTGAGGGTGGGCGGCAGGGAGACGCGGGAGCGGCCGCGCTCGTCGTGCTCGTGGTCGCGCTCCGGGCTGTGCACCTCCGCCGCGGGGATCGTCTCGGCGCCGGTGGGCGCCGCGTGGGCGGGGACGACCAGCCCGTCGCTCGTGTGGGCGACCTCGTCGGCTGCCTTGGCGCCAGCGGGGGCGTCGGGTTCCGGCTCGTCGTTGGCGGGGTGCTCGTCGGCGGCTGACTCGTCCGCTGACCCATCGCCGGTGCGGGCGTCGGAGACTGCGGGGGTCCCCCTGCTCTCCTCGTCCGTGGCCTCGCGCGGTCCGTCGCCTGTCGTGTCGTCGGACGACGCGCCGTCGGGCGCCGCGTCCGTGGCCGACGCGTCGGACTCGACGGTGTCCGGCTCGACGACGTCCGTCGTGCCCCCCTTCGCCGGGGTGCGCTCCCCCGACCGCTCGTCCTGCACGTGCGTCTCCCTCCGGACCACTGGGTGCGGTCTGCCCGCGACGCCATCGTGTCACCTCGGGCCGACATGTGGACCCGAGCGGGTCGGGCGAGTCACGCGGGGCGCGTCACGGCGCGCCCGTCACCACCCCGGCCCGAGCACGCGACTCGACGGTGACGGTCACCGACCCACCCATCGACTCCAGCAGGCCCCCGATGAGCGGCAGGTCCGCTTCGCCCGTGAGGACGACGACGGCAGTGCGGCCGTCGGGCGTCCCGGTCCCCGGTGCCACCGACCAGCTCTCCAGCCCGTGCGGACGCGCACGGCCGGCCAGGTGCTCGGCCGCGCTCTGCTGCACGAGCTCGTCGTCGAGCGGCAGGTCCTCCCCCACGCCGCGCTCGTAGATCTGCTCCGCCCCGTCGTCCGTGGCGGCCAGGGCCGCCGAGTCCGCAGCATCGAGCAGCCGCATCCGCGAGATGTGCACCGAGGTCACCGCCAACCCTCCGATGACGAGCGTCATCGCGATGACGGTCAGGCCGAGCACGAGGATGCTCAGTTGGCCGCGGTCGTCGCCGCAGCGAGACCGCAGGAGGGCACGAAGGTGGCTCATCGCACCTCGTACGTCGGCACGGGCGCCACCTGGGTCGCCGAGACGGGGACCTCCAGTGGCACGACCTCGCGGAGGAAGGACGGCACGAGCGGAAGGGGGACCCGCACCGATGCCTCCGTCGTCACCGACGCCCCGGGCGAGAGGCACGGCGCCGCCGAGCAGTCGACGGCGAGCGAACCCTGGCCGGTGAACCCCTGGTCGGAGAAGGCGATGTCCGCGGCCGACTGCGATCGGGCGCTCGCCGAGACGTCGTCCCGGGCGGTCACGAAGGCACGTGCCGACTCACGCGCCGCTTGGGTCACGGCATACGAGCCCGCCTGCAGGCGGGCCAGGCACAGCACGAGGTAGATGAGCGGGACGAGCAGGAGGATCGCCAACCAGACGAACTCGATCACGGCGGTCCCCCCTTCGTCGGCCAAGCGCTCCCGCACGGTGCCCGCAGAGCCGCTCACTGCGTCTCCAGGAAGGCCCGACCTGACACGTCGAACCCCGACGAGGGACCGATGAGTCCCACGACCGGCACCGGTGCCTCCACGTCGACGACCACGACCTGCACCCCCGAGGACGTGGTGTCGACCCGGGAGCTCACACTGCTCGCGTACCGCGCCGACAGCGACCGGGTGATCAGGTCGCGGGCACGGTCCTCCCCCTGCTCGGCGGATGATCCCTCCCGTGCGCCGTACCGGGCCCCCTCGGCAGCGCACGAGATGAGCGTGTTGCGCACGTGCAGCGCCAGCCCGAGCTGGAAGACGGCAAGGAAGACGAAGAGCAGCAGGGCCGACGTCAGGGTGAAGTCGACGACCGCCGAGCCGCGGTCGTCGCCCAGGCGCGAGGCACCGATCAATCGTGGACCTGGTCGGGCCCGGTCACGCCGTTGAGCGCACTCTCGAACATCGACTTCAGCTGGTCGCCGGCGATGGCCCAGATGCCGGTGACGAGGGCCGCCGTCATCAGCGTGATGAGGACCCAGCCGGGGACGTCGCCGGTCTCGTCCTCGAGGCGAGCGGCCGCGCGACGCAGAGTCGCCGAGAGTCGGACGTGGGTCTTGATGAGTGGATCGGTCATTGCATCTCCTTGTGGCGTTGCTGTCTGGTCACATCTGGAACTGGAAGAAGCCGAGGCCCGGGAAGAGGGCGAAGAGGATCGTGACCGGGAGGACGCCGAAGACGACGGGGACCATCATCGCGATCTCCTTCTTGCCGCCGGCCTCCATGATCAGGCGACGGCCCTCCTCCCGGACGTCCTGCGCCTGGGCCCTCAGGACGTCGGCCAACGGGGTGCCGCGCTCGACCGCGACGACGATGCCGTCGACGAACCGGGCGAGCGAGGTCAGGCCGGTCCGGTCGGCCAGGCCCTGCAGTGCGGTCGGCAGACTCGCCCCCGCGCGGGCGTCGGCGAGGCACCGGCCGAGCTCGTCCGACAGCTCTCCGTCGGACAACCGCACCACGCGCTCGAGCGCTCCGGAGGCACCTTCACCGGCGCCGACCGCGAGCGCGAGCAGCTCGGCGACGGTGGGGAACTCGGCGAGCATCCGCGCCTCCCGCCGGTCGGCCTCACGGCTGAGCAGCGTGTCCCGCGCGACCACACCGATGGCGAAGCCGAGCACGAGGAGCACGAGCAGGAAGACCGGCGACCGACCCTGTCCGGTCACGTAGAACAGACCGAGGAGCCCACCGAGCACGGCACCGACGAAGCCGTACACGACCTGCTCGGCACGGAAGTGGTCGGTGTCGGGTGCCCGACCGGCACGCAGCAGGCGTCGACGCACCGAGGCCGTCCCGCCGAGCACGGACTCGACCCGGTGGGCCAGGTCGGTGACGAGGGGCCGCAGCACCGTCGGGATCACAGCGATGAGCGAGACATCAGGGGTCGCGAGCAGCCGCGACGGCTTGGGGGTGTCGCGCAGGTAGGGCGCGAGACGGTCGTCGAGGGTCGCGCGCCGGTGTCGCGGCAGCCCCTGGTGCACGAGTGCGAGCCCCAGCGCGAGCAGGAGCCCGAGCACGGCACCGCTGCGTCCGAGGCCGATGGAGTGCACGAGGTCGGTCATCGCAGCACCCGCTCCTCTTCGGGGAGCCGACCGATCCGCACCATGACCCGGTAGGCGATGAAGGTCGCGGCCGCACCCACCGCGAGCACGAGGACACCGGTCGAGGTGTTGTAGGCCTGCACCGACTCGGGACGCGTGGAGAGCAGGGCCAGGACGATCCACGGTGCGGCCACGGCGAGGCGGGCCGCGTTGACCGTCCACGACTGTCGGGTCTCGAGCTCGCTGCGGGTGCGGGCGTCCTCGCGCAGGAAGGTCGAGAGCGTGCGCAGCAGGGAGCCCAGGTCCGAGCCGCCGACCTCTCGGGCGATGCGCAGGGACTCGACGAGGCGGTCACCGACGGGGTCGGCCAGGCGGTCCTTGAGCCGGTCCAGGCAGTCGTTGAAGCGGCCCGTCGTGCGGTAGTCGCTGGCGAAGTCGGCGAAGGCGGGCCGCAACTCCTCGGGTCCGCGCACGGACAGCTGGGCGAGGGCCTCGGGCAGCGCCAGCCCGGCGCGGACCGCGGAGGTCACGTTGTCCACGGCATCGGGCCACAGGTCACGCAGGTGCGCCCGACGTGCCCGGGCCCGCATCCGCACGACGGCGATGGGGACCCACCCGGCCATGACGGCGAAGCACAGGGCGATCGCGGGGACGCGGGTCAGGGCGACGACGGTGACGAGGACGAGGAGGAAGGCGATGACGCACGCGGTGACCAGGCCCGCGGGCCCGATCCCGCGATACCCGGCCTGGGCGATGTCGTCCTTGAGCCGTCGCACGATCCGGTTGTCACGGTCGGCACGCGTGGGCGCCTCATCGCGCGGCCACAGCGACCACCAGATGAGGAAGAGCCCGACCCCGAGCAGGGCCCCGACGAGGACACCGGTCACGCGGGCACACCCCCGAGCAGGGCGGCCACGTCGTACCCGGCGCGGGCGAAGCGCTCACGGTGCGGCGGGTAGCCGTCGGCACGCACGAGACGCCCCTCGCGGGTGGTGAAGATGTCGCTGATCTCCACGACGTCGTTCTCGATCCGGCCCGGCAGGGCCACGATCTCGCGGACGCGACGCACGCCGTCGGACTCGAGCGCCGCATGCACGACGAGGTCGATCGACCCGGCGACGGTGGGCACGACGAAGCGCGATCCCACGTTTTCCCCGGCGAGCAGCGGGAGGGTGCACATCTTCGTCACGGCCTCGCGGGCCGAGTTGGCGTGGATCGTGCACATGCCCGGCAGACCGGAGTTGAGCGCGATGAGCAGGTCGAGGCTCTCGGCCTGACGCACCTCACCGACGATGATGCGCGAGGGCCGCATGCGCAGGGCCTCCTTGACCAGGCGCCGCAGCGGCACCTCGCCCAGGCCCTCGAGGTTGGACTGGCGGCACTGCATCGAGACGACGTCGCGCATGGGGATCTTCAACTCGAAGACCTCCTCGCACGTCACGACCCGCTCCCGCGGTGGGATGGCGGCCGAGAGGCAGTTGAGCAGGGTCGTCTTGCCCGCCTGGGTACCTCCGGCGACGAGCACGTTGAGCCCCGCCGCGACCGCGGCCTGCAGGAAGGTCGCAGCCTCCTTGGTCAGCGTCCCCAGACGCACGAGGTCGTCCAGGTGGTCGGCCTTGACGACGAACTTGCGGATGTTGACCGCCCAGTGCTCCCGCGTGATGTCGGGGATGACGACGTGCAGTCGGCTGCCGTCCGGCAGCATCGCGTCGACGAAGGGAGACGAGAGGTCGATCCGGCGACCGGAGGACTTGAGCATCTTTTCGACGAGGTCACGCACCTCGTCCGCGGTGAGGACCGTGCTCGTCAGCTCGGGCACGCCGTTGCGCGCGACGAAGACCTGGCTCGGGCTGTTGATCCAGATCTCCTCGACGAGCGGGTCGTCGAAGAAGCGCTGCAGCGGGCCGAAGCCGGCGACGGTGTCGAGGACCGCCTTGACCGCCGCCTCGAAGTTGCCGAGCATCGGCAGACCACCGTGGGTGGCGCGCTCGTCGTAGTCGGTGACGGCCGCGCGCACGAGGTCGGCGACCTCCGCGGTCTCCTTGACCGGGTCCAGCCCGGAGCGCCGGATGAGCTCGCGGACCTCGGTCTCGACCGTCTCGACGGCGTCCACCTGCGCCCCCTTCGTGATGTGGATGTGGCGTGGTGCCCCTCCCCGGGCCACCGATCAAGAACCGTAGCGATTTGCTGGCGCTTCGCATCTCGAGAATCCACAGGCCCCGGCAGGACCACGAACTGAACGGTGTTCTGCTGTGCTCCGGAACCGTGCCATGATCGGTGCCCGACACCGGACGGCACCGCCACCTCGCGCCGTCCCCGGACCGAGAGGCACCACCTTGTCCACGCAGCGCTCCACCGGCCGCGAGCTGGCCCAGATCGCCACCTTCGCCGGGATCATCGCCGTCCTCGGCCTCATCCCGGCGATCGCCCCCTTCGGCAATGCCGTCCCGATCACCGCGCAGTCGCTCGGGATCATGCTCGCCGGCGCGGTCCTCGGTGCCCGCCGCGGCGCCCTCGCGGTCCTCGTGCTGCTCGCGCTCGTCGCCCTGGGCCTGCCCCTGCTCGCCGGCGGCCGCGGTGGGCTGGGCGTCTTCGCCGGCCCGAGCGTCGGCTACCTCATCGGCTGGCCGATCGCGGCCTGGGCGATCGGCGCGATGACCAACGCGATGGGCGCCCCCTACCGCATCGCCCCGGCGATCGGCATCAACGTCCTCGGTGGCGTCCTCCTGCTCAACCTCCTCGGTGTCGTCGGCATGGTCCTGCGCGCCGACCTCACCCCGGGCGCCGCGCTGGTGGCGGCTGCCCCCTTCATGCCGGGCGACCTCGCCAAGGCGGTCATCTGCGCCTTCGTCGCGAAGGGGGTGCACGCGGCCTACCCCGGCCTCATCCGGACCCGTCGGGCCGAGCGTGCCGATGCCCGCGTCTGAGGTCCACGTCCTGGCGGCGGCCGACCCGGTCGCCGCCTTCGACGACGCGCGCCGCAGCGGCCGCCCGATCGCCCTGCCGACCTCCGGCACGACCGGCAGACCACGCACCGTCGTGCGCAGCACGGGGTCATGGACCGACTCCTTCGCCGCCGTCGGCGCCCTGACCGGCACGACCGCGGCCAGTTGCGTGTGGCTGCCGGGACCCCTGACCGCGACGATGAACCTTTTCGCCGCCGTCCACGCCCGCGCGGTCGGCGCGACCATCGTCGACCGCCTCGCCGACGCCACTCACGCCCACCTCACCCCGGCCGCGCTGCACCGCCTGCTCGCCGACGGGACCGACCTCACCGGCCGTACGCTCGTCGTCGCCGGCGACCGGGTCGATGCCGCGACCGCCGAGCGCGTCGCGGCAGCCGGCGCCCGACTGCACCACTACTACGGTGCGGCCGAGCTGTCCTTCGTCGCCTGGGGCGAGCACGCCGACGGCCTGCGCCCCTTCCCCGGCGTCGACGTCGAGGCGCGCGACGGGCAGCTGTGGGTGCGCTCCCCCTTCGTCGCCGACGGCTACCTCGAGCCCGAGCACCACCTGACGAGCGAAGGGGGCTGGACCACCGTCGCTGACCGCGGCACCGTCGTCGACGGTCGGGTCGTCGTCCACGGCCGCGTCGGCGGCATCACGACCGCCGGCGCCACCGTGCGCGTCGCCGACGTCGAGGGCGTGCTGCGACCACTCGCCACCGGCGACCTCGTCGTCGTCGGCCTGCCACACCCGGACCTCGGTGAGCTCGTCGCCGCCGCCGTGACCGACGCCGCCGACGTGCCGCTCCTGACGGCGCTGGCCCGCGAGCACCTCACCCCCGCGCAGCGCCCCCGGCGGTGGCTGCACCTCGACCCGCTGCCCCTCACAGGCGCCGACAAGGTCGACCGGACCGCCGTGCGGGCGGCCCTCGAGGCGGCGCGATGAGCACCTCCGTCATCGTCACCGCGACCCGCTCCCCCATCGGCACCGCCGGGCGCTCCCTGTCCGGGCACACCGCCGACCGGCTCGCCGCACCCGTCCTCGCGGCCACCCTCGCCCGATCCGGGCTGGCGCCCGACGAGATCACCGACGTCGTCCTCGGCAACTGCATGGGCCCCGGCGGCGACGTCGCCCGCTCGGCGGCCCTCGCCGCCGGACTGCCCGTCCACGTCCCCGCCCTCACCGTCGACCGGCAGTGCGCCAGCGGCCTGGCCGCCATCGAGGTCGCCGACCGGTTCGTCCGCGGCGGCGCCCCCGCCGTGCTCGCCGGGGGCGTCGAGTCCGTGAGCACCGCGCCGTGGCGGCACTGGCCACCCGTCGACGGCGCCGATCCCGTGCGGTACGAGCGCGCTCCCTTCGCCCCGCAGGGATGGGACGACCCCGAGATGGGTGTGGCCAACGACCTGCTCGCGCAGGAGGCCGGGGTGACCCGCGAGCGCCAGGACGAGTACGCGGCCCGGTCCCACGCCCGCGCCGTTGCCGCCCGCGATGCCGGCGTCTTCGCCGACGAGATCGTCGCGATCGACGGCGTGGACCGGGACGACCGACCGCGAGCCACCCTCACGCGCGACAAGCTCGCCCGGCTCCGGCCGACCTTCCTCGCCGACGGCACCGTGACCGCCGGCAACTCCTGCGGCATCAGCGACGGGGCCGCCGCGGTCGCCGTCGTCGACGAGACGACGCACGCCCGACTCGGCGTACCCGGCCTGCGGATCCTTGCGACCGCCACCGCGGGCGTCGAGCCGCACCGCCCCGGCCGTGGCCTCGTGCCCGCCGTTCGAGAAGCATTGCAGCGCAGCGGGATCGGTCTCGACGCGCTCGACGCGATCGAGGTCAACGAGGCGTTCGCCGGGCAGGTCCTGGCGTGCTGCGACGAGCTGGGGCTGGACCCCCTTCGCGTCTGCGCCGACGGAGGCGCCCTCGCGCTCGGCCACCCGTGGGGAGCCTCCGGAGCCGTCCTCGTCGTCCGGCTCTTCCACCAGCTCGTGACACAGCAGCGGGGCACGCTCGGCCTCACCGCCATCGCCGCCGGCGGCGGGCAGGGTGTGGCCATGGTGGTGCAGGCATGCTGATCGACGTCCGCGACGTGACGCACGGCTTCGACGGGGGCCGTCCGGTCCTGAGCGAGGTGACCGTCCGCCTCGAGGAGCAGCGGATCGGGGTCATCGGGGCCAACGGATCGGGCAAGTCGACCTTTGCCCGGATGCTCAACGGCCTCGTCGTCCCGGAGCAGGGCACCGTGACCCTCGACGGGCTCTCGACCGCGACGCAGGGGCGTGAGGTGCGGCGGCGGGTCGGCTTCTGCTTCACCGATCCCGACGCGCAGATCGTCATGCCGACCGTCGCCGAGGACGTCGCCTTCTCCCTGCGGCGCCGCGGCCTGACGAAGGGAGAGATCGCCGCCCGCGTCGACGCCGCCCTGGCCGGCCACGGCCTCGCCGGTCGCGGTGACCACCCGGCCCACCTGCTCTCGGGTGGGCAGAAGCAGCTGCTCGCCCTCGCCGCCGTCCTCGTCACCGAGCCCGACCTGCTCGTCATGGACGAGCCGACGACGCTCCTCGACATCCGCAACGCACGCCGGGTCGCCGACGTCGTGCGCTCCCTGCCCCAGCAGGTCGTCCTCGTCACGCACCACCTCGATCTCCTGGCCGACTTCGACCGGGTGCTCGTCTTCGACGACAGCCGACTCGTCCACGACGGGACCCCCGCGGACTCCATCGCGCGCTACCTCGAGCTGATGGACCGCGACCGGTGATCGGGCTCTACCGCGAGGGCGACTCGCTCCTCCACCGGCTGCCCGCTGGGGTCAAGCTCGCCGGGCTGCTGCTCACCGGACTCGCCTCCCCCTTCGTCCGCTCGCCGCTGGTCACGACGATCGCCCTGGCCGTCGTGCTCGCGGGGTACGCCCTCGCCCGCATGCCCCTGCGGGTGCTGCTGCAGATGGTGCGTCCGCTGCTCTTCGTCATGGTGCCGCTCGCGCTCTTCCAGACCGTCGTCGCCGGGTGGCAGCGCGCCGTCGTCATCGTCGGGGTGCTCGTCGCGCTCGTGCTGCTCGCCAACCTCGTGACGCTGACGACCCGCACGAGCGACCTCATCGACGTCGTCGTGCAGGTGTGCGGGCCGCTGCGTCGGGTCGGGGTCAATCCCGAGCGGGTCGGGCTGATGCTGCAGCTCGCCATCCGCGCCGTGCCCCTCGTCGTCGACCTCGGCCAGCGGGTCCGGGAGGCCCAGCACGCGCGCGGCCTGGCGGCGAGCCCGAGGGCCTTCGCCGTGCCGCTCATCGTCGGTGCGCTGCGGCGGGCGGACGCGATGGGCGACGCACTGGCCGCGCGAGGACTCGACGACTGACCCTGCCGGGCAGCCTGTGGACAACCGCGGGCACCGATCGGGCCGATCGACCTACCGTGCCTCCATGCAGCTGCGGACGACCGTCGTCGACGCGCACACCGGGGGCACCGAGACCGTCGACGTGCGCGCCGACGGGCACCACACCCTCGGCGACCTGCTCGCCGCCCTCGACCGGGCCGACGCGAGCGCCCACGTCGACGGCGAGCGCCTGACCCAGGACGCGCCCCTCGGCTGGCCGCCCCTGCTCGACGGGTGCTCGATCATCATCGGCGGCACCGGTCCCGTGGCACGAGCGGGTCAGCGCTCCCCCCTTCGCCTGGTGACGGTGTGCGGGCCGGACGCCGGGCGCACCCTGGACCTCACGCCCGGACGGCACACGATCGGTCGCGGTGACGGCGCCACCACACGCATCGACGACGACGCCCTCTCGCGCTCGCACCTCGAGCTGGTCGTGGACCGCGACGGCGTGCTCGTGCACGACCTCGGCACGACCAACGGCACGCTCGTCGACGGCGACCCCGTCCCGGACGAGGGCACCACCGTGCGAGCGGGCAGCCGGATCCGCGCCGGACGCAGCACCTTCGCCGTCGAGGCGCACCGCCCGCGACCGACGCGCCACACCCCCACCGGCACCGGCACGCTCGAGGTCAACCCGACGCCGCACCTGCCCCGTGCCGGATCCCCCGTCACCATCCGCGTGCCCGACGAGCCCCAACGCCCCACCCGCCGCCGCATCCCCTGGGTCATGGTGCTGCTGCCGCTCCCCTTCGCGGTCGTCCTCGCGTGGTTCTTCGGCCCGCGGATGCTCCTCTTCGGACTGCTCTCCCCGGTGCTCGTGCTCGGCTCGACCCTCTCGGACCGCACGAGCTCACGACGTGAGCACCGCGAGGCGCATGCGGCCTGGGTGGTCGAGCGCGCCCGCGCCGGCGAGCGACTCACCGCGACGCTGGCTGCCGAGAGGCGCGAGCGATTGCGCGCTGCACCCGACCCGACCGCCCTGTTCGACGCCGCGCGTGGCGAGTCAGGACGCTTGTGGGAGAGGCGCGCCCAGCACGACGAGCACCTCGCGCTGCGCCTGGGTCTGGGGGCCCTGCCGGCCCGCGCGGAGGTCGAGCACAGTCCGGGCGTGCGTGAGCACCCCGTGCTCGACGACGTGCCCCTGGCCGTCGACCTCGCCGAGGTCGGTGTCCTCGGGATCGCCGGGCCCCGCGGGGTGCGGGACCGCCTCGCCCGCCACCTCCTGGGCCAGCTCGTCGTCCTGCACTCCCACCACGACGTGCGGGTGGGGATCGTGGCCGACGACGATGACGCATGGTGGTCCCCCTTCGCCGGGGTGGCGCACCTGCGGGCCCGCGACGACGACCCCGGGTCCGCGCGGGTCGCGACGGACCGGGAGGGCGGAGCCGCACTGCTCGCCGGCCTGGCTCGGGTCGCCGAGGAGCGCGCGTCCGAGCGCCGTCGCGACGACGTCGCGACACCCGTGGCCCATGTCGTCGTCGTCGACGGAGTGGGTGCGTGGCGCTCCGACCCCGGCTTGCGCACGATCATGAGCGAAGGGGGTCGCCACCGCGTCCTCGTCATCGCCCTCGCCGACAGCGTGACCGAGCTGCCGCACGAGGCCAGGGCCGTCGCCGTGCTCGACGGCAACGACCTGCGCCTGCTGCTCGCCGGCGAGCAGGCGGCCTGCGGCACCGTCGACGGCACGGGCGCCGCGTGGGCCGAGCGCCTGGCGAGCGCGCTCACCCCGCTGCGCGACGCCACCCCTGATGCGGCCGGGGGCAGCCTCCCCGGCGCCGCACGGCTCGTCGGCCTGGTGGGGCTCGACCCCGACGACGGGGATGCCCTGGCGTCCTCCTGGCGTCGCGCCGGCGAGCACCGACCCGTCGACCTCACGGTGGTCGTCGGAGCGGCTGCTGACGGGGCGTCGACCATCGACCTGCGCCGCGACGGGCCGCATGCCCTCGTGGCCGGGACGACCGGCTCCGGCAAGTCGGAGTTCCTGCAGAGCTGGGTGGCCTCGCTGGCCGCGCACCTGTCACCGCAGGAGATCACCTTCGTCCTCGTGGACTACAAGGGCGGGGCCGCCTTCGCCGAGTGCGCCCGACTGCCGCACACGGTCGGCCTGCTGACCGACCTCGACCCTGCCGCCGCCGAGCGTGCGCTGACGAGTCTCGACGCCGAGCTGACCCGCCGCGAGCGGGTGCTCGCCGCGTCCGGGGCCACGGACATCGACGACCACCGAGGTGCTCCCCTGCCGCGCCTGATGATCGTCATCGACGAGTTCCGCATGCTCGCGGAGGAGCAGCCCGACGCCCTGGCGCACCTCATGCGCATCGCCGCGGTCGGGCGCTCGCTCGGGGTCCACCTCGTCCTGGCCACCCAGCGCCCCGGCGGCATCGTGTCGGCGGACATCAAGGCCAACGTCAACCTGCGCATCGCCCTGCGGGTGCGCGACCGCGTCGACAGCGACGACGTCATCGGCCGCCCCGATGCCATGGACATCCCCGAGGGCGCCCCCGGCCGGGCCCTGACGAGCACCGGTGGTGGACCCCCGCGACCCTTCCAGACCGGACGCGTGGCCGGTCACGCACCCGGGGTGGTCCACGAGCCGCTGCTCGTGCGACGCCCCGGAGAGCCCTGGCCCGAAGCCACCAGCCGAGCCGTCGAGGGACCGACCGACCTGCAACGGCTCGTCCGGACGGCGACCCGGGTGGCCACCC